>NZ_AJQE01000385.1 GCF_000261685.1 Bradyrhizobium genomosp. I (2014)
ATATCGGCCGTCGTTGCCGGACTGGGTCTCCGGCGGTTGATCGGGGCATGCGATGTCATGTCCTCTCCATGGACGTGTGCTCACACGTCGGACAAGCCGGGTCGAACCAAGTGTGGAGTTCCTGAGTTATGCTCGGGAGAGCGCTCAAGCCTGCGACTTAGTTTTCATCGTTCCAGCAATCGGCGTGCCATTAAGCATGTCTGCCGGCCTTGTCCGAATCTCGCGAGATCATTCCGCCGCGCGGTGCCAGCACATGCTCGTGAATTTCGTGTATACTTTCCGCCAATGTCATTGACTCAACAAACCGCAAGCAAAACGACAGAAGCGGACCTCGTTCGCCGACCGGCCAGATTCAACGTTAATGCCAAAATTAGCACCCGCTCCGATCTCCCGATGCCACCAACAGCCCAATAGCCGTTCGTGCGACTGCGGGTGAGCGCCTGGTTAGAAGCGGACCTCCAGACAGCTGGTGTTCAGCAAACGCACGGAGCTCAAGACGCTGAATTACGCGATCAAATCTGTTCGAGGTGACTGCAAGAGTACCCGGCTCATGCAAGCAAAGACAAGGCGCTTCGAAGAGGCCCCGGGGAGCTTAGGAGGCTCGTTGCAGCACACGAGCTGTCTACCTTCTGTCCTACAGGACTCAAGAAATTCGGGCAGAATTCTGACCTGTCGACCCCTTTTGCAGCCGCCGGCGCCTCCATCTTCGGCGGTTTTCCAATGCTTCCGATTTTGGCCGAGCTTGCCAAATTCGCGCAGCATGCCCGCACTACGAGCGTTGCAACTGATGAGGGATCCACGTTCTGAAGCTAGTCTTCTGTTTCCTACTGAGCGACGCCGTGGTTGAAGAGCTTGCTTGCCAAGTCGATCGGTTGCCAGATGATTTCTGGCTGGCAGACGGTGCGCAACACTTGAATCATTGTTCTGGTATTCGCCTGGGCTGACAAATCTGGCACAATTTACTGTGTCCGCAGCAACTAACAACCTGATGGGCTTCGCGTACACACTATGCAATCTGCAAGCTGCCAGTTTCGTCTCGTATCGACCTCGTTATGGAGGACGGATAGTAAATTGTGCAAGTGGGCGGGTCGTGCGATTGTGCGCAATATCAGGCAGTGCATGCGAGATCGTGGTGAAAACAACCATGCTTTCAACGGCATCATCATTGCGGGCCGGGTCCCTTGGCGGCGAACGAGACTATCTAACGAATGATGGATGCGGCTGGCCTACTGGCGCGGGTGGCATGTTCGTTTACAGACCGGGCGGCCAGTCCTGCTGGTTGTTCTATGTGATCTGCAGCCCTGGCTGAGCTTGGTGATAAAGCAACACCATTCATGGCGTGCTCGATCGGAGCCAGAAGATCTCAGGATCGTCGCCGGCTCTGGAGTTCACAGCCAGGCAATGCGCTTTATCGCGATCTGCTGCCGGAACCACGCTATTGGGTTTGCAACTCAATATGGAGGCATGAACGCTGTCGGACGCGTTAGGTGCGTTTTTTGATGCTCGCCGCGTGTTGCTAGCATGAGTACGTAGAACATAAGCAGAATCAAGACGCCACGCATACCGAAGCACTTCCCGAGTTGATCATTTATTGTGGAGCGGATGGTATCCGGGGCATTTGTCGCAGACGATGGACCAAACAGCGGAGCGGAAGGGCCGTATCGCACGGCAGATGATTTGCCTCGGGTGTGAATGTGCTAGTGTCAGCTGACAATATCGACCTTACCGTTGTCGATCCGATACAGGGCCCCGACGACTTTCAGCCGGTTCTGCTCGACTGCAGCCTTCAGAATAGGGCCCGTCGATCTGAGTTTGTTGACATTGTCGATCACATTGTTTCGGGTTGCGCGGGCGGATGTATCGCCGGCCTGCCCTAGAGATGCGTTCACGGCGGGAGCAAGTGCGGTCACCAGGGCTGAAATGTGCCCTGGCGGCGGCTTATCTTGATGGAGCGACTTGATCGTAGCGTCTATCGCGCCGCAATGATCGTGGCCTAGTACGAGGATTAGCGGCGTGTTCAGTACTGCGACCGCATATTCCATACTGGCGAGTGTATCATCATTAGCGAAGTTGCCGGCGACGCGGCAGACAAACAAATCACCTAGCCCGCTGTCGAACACAAATTCGGGCGCCACGCGAGAGTCGGCGCAGCTCAGAACCGCCGCATATGGATTTTGGCCTTCGACCAAAGCCGAACGCTCGCGCCTAAGATCGTCGGCTCGTGATGCACCCTGGACATAACGTTCGTTTCCCATCAGCAGCCGCTTCAGGGCAGCATCTGGCGACAGCAGGTTATCTGGCTTGGGCGTGCTTTTTGCTTCCTTCGCATCGGCGATCTTATTGCCGAATCGCAGGAAAACTGTCGACGCAGCAAACAACAACAGCGAACGGCGCGAACGCGCGGTCCTGGTTAAATGGTACATATTTGGAGAATTGGCTGCATGCATGTGTCGCCTCAACGCACGGCCTTACGCCACCCGGTGGCTTCGGCTTCCGCTTCGCTACAAAACCAGCGTTCGCTACGCTTCTTCGTCATGTCGATTAGTTCGTAGCTGGCTTGCCCTGGCAGGTGATAGATCCGCTCGCCGCTGCGCTCGACAGTGCCTTTTATCAGGCACTCGGGGGACGGCGGTTCCGACAGCAGGACGGATCCGAGCAGTACTTCCTGCGCGTCGATCGGAACCGACCACGCGCCGACGATAATCGTGCCCTTATTGCGGCGAGGCCAGTCCCAGGGAGCGATGAACGCTCCCGACCACAGTCCCGTATGGGCTGTGCTTGCCGCCAACTCATAGACAGCGTGAGATGGAGCAGTCGATAGTGCCCAGCCCGAGCGTACCATCCAGACGTTCACATTCTCGCCTTCGATGAAGCAGTTACCGAGGGCTCGTCTGTACTCATCGACTCTCTGGGTATGACAATCCCAGGTTCGCCCATTTGAATGCTTGATAAGCTCGTCGCGAGCAGCTACGCCGCAGGCCCATTTCCGGCCCTCGGCGTCGAGACAAATCTGGTCCGTCTCAGGAGCTTCGATGCCTGAGAGCCGAACGTTGGTTTTGTCGATCTCGATCGTATTGCCGTCGAGGATGCGCGGAGCACCGCTGAACGTCGCGGCGCAGACCGGAGATGTGACGAGAGCGAGCAATGCGAACATAATTCCGCGGTTCTTCATCCCGACAACAACCTTTCGCTCCTGATCCACGTTTCACGCACGACACGGTGCCGATACATTCGACTGCTTGACAGCGTTACGTCCGTTATTCCGCCGGCATTTCCGACGCGCTTTATGAGGGCTTCGCCGGAACGCGAACCTACGGCCTGACGCTGCGTAAGGATCAAGTGATTTCTTTGGGGCGTGCGGCGCTATTCTTCGAGCATCAGCGGCTCTCTCACTAGGACCGCGCTTTACTCTCTCCACCTGAGGGGAGATCCTCGCGGGCGGCGCCGAACTGGCGATGCTGAACAAACCCGAACCCCGGAACGTTGTCTTTGCAAAAAAAAGTGGCCGACGATGAAGCGCTGGCTCGCGCTGGAGTCAGGCGTGGAGCATCAACCTTGGTCTGGTTGGCGACGGTTTCCATCGGCAAAATGGCCGCTGCCAACGGTTCTGCAATGAAATTTCGCACTTCACACGAAAAGATGTGAAAAAGATCGGTCTGGCTTTCTCTGACCGATTTAGAAGAAGACGCAATGGAGTTCAGGGTAGACGCCCGCGCATAACTTAACCTTCTTACGCCCGGCAAGATTGATCGTTGATGTCGACCTGGGCAGGTGGAGCAGAGTTAAACAGGCGTTTTCCATGCTTCGAAATCTGGATCGATGACATGCAGACGAATGGGTGCCAGCTAAGCTAGGGTCGAGCCAGTCTGGTCCTCGACGTTTTCTTGCGTACGGCCCCTGAGCTTCCCGGCCTGCGCGCTCGGAAATGCGCAAGCGCTCAGCGGTATGCCGGGTCGCTACCGGTGAACGTCTCCCGGTAACTTCCTCGCCGGTTTCGTCTCACACCCAGTTCCTGGTGCCTTCGACGTTGCTATACTCACGCACAGTGGTGTCCTCACACCGGCTGGAGTGAAGGCGGGAAAACCACATCTCGCAAGCTCGTGCGCGCCGCTGACACTAGGCGGAACAAACGCAATCGCGCGGCCGACCTTCTTGCGACGGGCCGGACTGCTGCGAGAAAGGCACCCGGACCGTTGCGGAAGCTAAAACAAAGCAAGTGCCGAGCGCGTATGTCTTGCAGTCGGTCCGAGGCACTGGGCCATGGAGGAACTGCGGCGCGATGTTGCTCTGCGGCAGTTTACTCGGGCCTTCGCTCTCCTAAGTCTTCCTCTTCATTTGGCTCGGTGCGTTGGAACCAGGAGCCAGGGGCAAATTTCGCGATGCGCTTGGCAAAGGAGGATTGTGGCTCCCAATCCTGTCCTTCTCTCTTTTCGAAAGTGATGACCCCGTTGTGTGCAAAATAACGTGGTCCTTGGATACTACAATTCACCAAGAGCAGAACGCGCCACACGTCACCCGTCTCGGCCGGTTTGCCATTCCGCTTCGGTAAGTAGTCCACTCCAACTGGTTCAATGATAGTACAGCGGCCCTGCCGCAGAAGATCGCCGAGCCGGCCTTGCGGGGTGGCCACGAAGTTGAAGTTGGCCGGATCATGCAGAAAGCGAAGATTTGCGTCCCTTTCGCCATCTGCGACTTCACTGGCGATCAGGGAGAGCGCCAGGGCGCGCCAGCCCAATTCCATCGGCTTCGCATAAGTCGACGCAAGTTCAAACGTGCCGTCGAGGGCGATCTTCCAGGTGATAACGTACTGTTCGTCCGATTTGTTGTCCCGGTGTCTGGTCCACGAAACGAAAATAAAGTCGTTTTGGCCAAGTTCAATAACGCCCCACATTTGAGGCACGAACTGTGCCACCTTCGAGACATTGGAGATAATTTGTTCTATCGTCTCACCATCTTGCGCTCGCCAAGTTGACTTCAATCGTTCGACAAGGGGGCTGTCGCTGGCCCGAATATTATTGCTCATGGCAGCCGGCCAGGCGAGGCAGATTAAAAATCCGACCAAGCAAAGCCATAGCGCGGGTCTTCCAGACATTCTCTTCATAACCCTCGGCCTATCGCGTTTCATCCAAACATCTTGTAAAGCAGGCAACCTCGAACCTGCTATGAGCCATCGCAAGAAGTTTACGGGATGCGACGTGGCACCCGCTGGCTGTCCCGCGCGATCAGGCGCTCCCTGTATGTCATGCGCAGCTAACTTCCCCGACAGCGACTGCGTCAGTTGGCTGAGCTGGACCTGCCCAGCAGGAGGAGACTGGGCATGCCGAGGGTCTGCATTCTTCGTGCCAGGCAATAGGCGGAAATTTTCACAGAGTTTGTGTCGCTCTTGTCGACTTTCTGACCTTTGCACGTTTTCGGTGTTCCTATTCAGTGTATCCGCCGCAGCTTGTGCATCCTTGTCCCGCACCGGATATTTAGCAGAAGAGTTGAACGCCTCGATGCCGGATGCCTGATGGACGGAAGTGCGTTTGCCGCTATTGAGCTGTGTGGTTCGCTATCGTGCCGCCGGCGTTCGAGCTGCATGATTGCCAGCGGCACCAAGCCGGCTTGATCCCGGCTTTGAAGTCTGGGTGGCACGCAAATCAACCCCTCGCCTCGTATGTTGCTAAATTCCGCCACGTGCCTTGGCCTATTCGCTGCAGATCCTTTAGTTGAGAGAATAGCTGGCTAGCCGAGGTGCTGGGCGAAACTCTGGAAATCGCAAGGCCGCATCGAAAGCATTCTGATAGAAACGTCGGTACTCCCGCCGGAAGGCTGCTTCTGTCCCTTTCATCGATCTAGCGTGCGGCTCCGCCTCAAGGCAGCTCCGGATGCTATTCCGGTATCTGAGAAGGATATGTCTGATTATGACATCTCTGATTAGAGAATGTTTCTGGATGGTGGTAAGTCACAGAGATGCACGGTCATTCGGCTAGCAGATGTCGCAGATTAGCTTGCACATAATCTGAGAGGTTGACGGAAGAGTTCTCGTGCCGATAATCCAAGTCGTCGAGGTTCTCCGGTTCCCATTGATCCGGAGCTAAGAGGGAAGCCGGTGCAAATGCCGGCGCTGCCCCCGCAACTGTAAGTGGCGAGCCGCTGTCCAACGATGTCACTGAAGCCTGCACGGCTTCGGGAAGGCCGGACAGCAGCGATGACCAGCAAGCCAGGAGACCGGCCCCGACAATATATTGGTCCACGGGCGGGGTGTCTCGGTGGTACGCCAAGCAGCCGTCGCACGCGCGACTTCTCCTGCCTGCGTCCGCCATGGCCTTTGTCCCCAACAGGGGTTAACGCGATGTCTCCTCTCTCTCTTCCAGTTGCTACGCTCGGAACGCCACGCATCGGCCCAAGGCGTGAGCTCAAGCTCGCTCTAGAAAGCTACTGGTCTGGAAAGATTAGTGAACAGCAGTTGTACGAAGACGCATCCGGCCTACGCGCAGCGAACTGGGCTCGTCAAAAATCGCTCGGCGTCACGATCATTCCGTCAAACGACTTCTCGCTGTATGATCAGGTGCTTGATACAAGTGTCATGGTTGGCGCCATCCCGGAGATCTACGCCTCGAGCGGAGAATCCGTTTCGCTCCAGACGTACTTCGCCATGGCCCGCGGATCGCAATGCGGCGATCAGGATGCGAGTTGCGACCAGAGTACGCGGGGATCTGGCGTGCCCGCGCAGGAAATGACCAAGTGGTTCGATACCAACTACCACTACATGGTTCCCGAGTTTTACCGGGGACAGGCGTTCAGACTGTGCTCTCGCAAACCCGTCGAAGAGTATGAGGAAGCCAGGGCTCTTGGCTTTCAGACCCGCCCTGTCCTGATCGGGCCGGTCACATTTTTAAAGCTCGGCAAGAGTACCGATAGCGCGTTCCAGCCCCTCTCTCTCCTCGATGATCTGATACCTGTCTATATCGACCTTCTGCATGAATTAGCCAAACGAGGGGCAAGTTGGGTTCAGTTTGATGAGCCCTGCCTGGTCGTTGATCTGGATGAGGCGGCGCGACAATCGTTGCTGCACGCCTATAACCGGTTCGCAAAGGAGGGACCCGCTATCAAGATCATGCTTGCGAGCTATTTCGGCGCCCTAGGCGACAATCTGGATACTGCCTTGAGCCTGCCAATTTCCGGTCTGCACGTCGATTTGGTTCGAGCGCCAGAACTATTGGATCAGATCATTGCTGACGGCCGAAGTGATCTCGTCATGTCGCTCGGTGTCATCGACGGCCGCAATGTGTGGCGGTCGAACTTGCCGTCGCTCCGTCAGCGGCTGAAGCCCTCGATTGCGAAGCTTGGCAGGCACCGTGTACAGCTCGCTCCGTCCTGCTCGCTGCTTCACGTGCCGGTCGATGTTGAACTCGAGACCGGGCTCGCGTCCGACGTCAAGAGCTGGCTTGCTTTCTCGGTTCAGAAGATGCGTGAGCTTGCGATCCTGGCGCGGGTACTCGCAGGCGACCAGAATGTTGGGCTAGCTCTTGCCGAGTCGGAATGCGCCGCGACTGCCCGCCGGACCTCGCCGAAGATCCATAATGCCAACGTCGCTGTCCGAATGAGGGCGATCGATCAGACGATGCGCCAGCGCGCCACCCCGTTTGCCCGTCGTTCCGAGATCCAAAGGGAACGCTTTGGACTGCCGGCTTTTCCTACCACGACGATAGGATCGTTTCCGCAGACCGCAGCGGTGCGAAATGCTCGCGCGGCGCATGCGCGAGGTGCGATGAGCGAGGAGCAATACGACAGGTTCCTCAAAGAGGAGATAGCCCGCGCCGTACGTTGGCAGGAGGACATCGGTCTTGACGTCCTCGTGCATGGCGAATTCGAGCGTAATGACATGGTGCAGTACTTCAGCGAGCAACTCGCCGGCTTCGCATTTACAAGGAACGGATGGGTTCAGTCCTATGGTTCGCGCTGCGTTAGGCCCCCGATCCTGTTTGGCGATGTAGTGCGGCCGAAGCCGATCACCGTGGAATGGTGGCGCTACGCGCAATCACTAACTGGTAAGCCGATGAAGGCGATGTTGACCGGACCGGTGACGATCCTGAACTGGTCGTTTGTTCGCGATGATATTCCTAGAAGCGAGGTCTGCCGTCAGCTTGCGCTCGCGATGCGCGATGAAGTCCGCGATCTCGAGAATGCCGGTGCAGCCATAATACAGATCGACGAAGCTGCACTCCGCGAAGGATTGCCATTGCGCCGGTCGGACTGGAAGGCATATCTCGATTGGGCCGGAGATTGCTTCCGCCTCTGCTCATCGGGCGTTACCGATCAAACGCAAATCCATACACATATGTGCTACTCAGAGTTTAACGACATCATCGGTGCGATCGCTGCAATGGATGCGGATGTCATTTCAATCGAGACGTCGCGATCGAAAATGGAGCTACTGGATGCGTTCAGGAAGTACGAATATCCAAATCAAATCGGACCGGGCGTGTACGACATTCACTCTCCACGCGTCCCCGAGACGGGCGAAATGAAGGAGCTGATGGTGCTAGCTCGGACGCGTTTGCAGGATTCGCAGCTTTGGGTCAATCCGGACTGCGGCCTAAAAACGCGCAAATGGGAGGAGGTTCGGCCGGCGCTCACCAACATGGTCGCTGCCGCGCGCGAACTGCGCGCTGCATCCGATCCGCAAATCGGTTGATCCCGAGCTCCGGTCTGTTCTCAACAAAGCTAACTCGGTTGTGGTGATTTGCGCTTTCCACAATATCGAGGCTACCATTGCCGCCGACATGATGCCCGGTCCACTTCGTGGACCGGGGAAGGTACGGTCTCGGAGAAAAGACGGTGACGCGTTGCGCTAGTTTCGTTGGCCGGGGTAGAATTGCCAGCTGCTCGATCACGGCGACAACATTCGCCGAAAATCTGCAACCCATGTAAGCAGAAGTGTATTGCAGCTAATCATGCCGTGGTACGCGGCCGTATAGGTTGAGATTTGGAAATTTACGCCGAGATTTGTCGCTCATGGGCACGTTGGCAACGGCCGCGACAGCAATGAGAAAACTAATGCTTGACGGACACCGCAAGGCACTCGGCGCGGATTCGGTCCGCTCGGAGATGCCGTCAGGCTCCCTCATTCGATCCACGAGATAGTTTCAGAAGAGAGGACGGCGAAGGCAGTCCGTACGCCAACTCACACCAATCCATTTGGGATAACGGCGCTATCCGGGCCACATACGCCAATGCGTCGGCCGCACCGCGATTTGCTCTCCGGTATTCGCGTTGATCCATCCGCCGAAGATCCGGCGGCAAGGAAAGACCACCCGGTGAATTGAATTACCCTCGATCACGGCAATCTCCAGATCCTGATCGAAGGGCGGCGCCTTTCCAAGCTGCTCCCATGTCAGATCATTAGATCCTGGCCGGTGTTCATAGCTGCGGGGTGACAAATTCAGATACCTTGTTAACACTGCGCACATCGCTTGGGTTCTGCGCGGACAGGCCGACGCCGATATCGTTCGGACGACCCGCGTCTCGATCGCGTCAGCCGCGGCGGAGGGATATCGGCTTTGCGCTGTTGTGACGGAACATGATCCGCTCGCGAACTGAAATATTTGGATCTGCGCCAGGAAACGACATCTGAGCTTTTGTCGAATTGATTTGGATCAGCTCAAGGCCTCGGCCATTGATATTTGTAGATGTGCTGCACCAGTTTTACTGGACTGCAGCTCCAGTAATCCGGCCCGGGCAGGGTAAATGGTCCGGCCGTCTGTCATGTCACGTCCTTTGTTGGTGAGACACATCTCCTTGTCCTCCGGCGTCATCGTGTTGGTTGTGTGTGGGTGGCCTTCCTCACGCGCGCATTTAGATGGGCGTAGCTTCGCTCTGAGCGCATAGCAGGGCCGTCCCGCAGGCCGATAAAGTAGATGCCATCGCAAGTCGGCGCAATTTATCATGTGGCCGGTCATTGGCTCGCCGCGCGGCTGCGGCTGCGTCTGGCAGCAGTCCTAGGAACGGCCGCGGGTACCCGGGCATGAAAGCATCATGGGCGTCAAGCATTTCTGTCTGCCGTGCGTCTGACCTTACTAGAAGACCACTTCTATCAGAGGCAGCCGCTGCATCATTGATGCTTGTCAAAAAGTTGTGCGCGTCCGGGATCGGTGGCTCGTGACCGCTACCAGCCGCAGACGCCTGTCGACATGCTCCGAACTCGCGCTTCAGCGAGCGCCTCGCGTTCTCTGCAACAGACCAGCGCCTTGATTTGAGGCGCAACTCACGCCCATGGCTAAGACAACATTTTCGCCATTGCTCCGTGCACGCCGATGGTCATTGATGCTTCGCCTTTCATTCGGTAGCCTTGCCGGCGCTGATCCTGACCTTAAGCTCTGGCGCTGAAGTCCTGGACCGGGCTTATCGAAACGTGGGCTAGGACAAGTGTAATGATCGGCTTCTGCAATCGCGTCTTCAGGTGGACCGCCGATGCAAGTTCGGGGTTCTCGGCGTCATTGCCCAGCGATCGCTTGCGCGCGTAGCCCGCCGGCGCATGGCAGAAATCAGCCCGCGATAAGCCTGCACTTGCGGCAGTCGTTCACAAGACTATCGCGGACAGCTCGTAAAGTTCACGGCGGACTTTCGGCCTATCTTCGGAGGATCGGACAGACCTCTTGGGATGCTCCTTGAGGCAAATCAAATACTCCCCGCGCGAATGGCAGAATAGTGGATAAGCAAACCACACGAAGAGAGGGGCATGCCTTCATTTAGCGTCCGGTTTATGAAGATCGTTTGCGACGATGCCGGCGGCGAGCATCGTGCGTGCCAGGCAGCATTTAAGGTCGATGCCGCCTCGCTGAGTGCTGCAGCTCAGCAGGCGGAGACCGATTTCTGCCGGCAAAGGCGAGTCCGCGATTGGACAATCTTCGCCGATGTTTTGGAGCTTCGAACACCGCCTGCATGAGCCAATCCGTCCACATCGCCTTTCGAGCATTCCGTGAGGACGAGCTCTCCTGAGTTAGCAAGGGCGTCGCACTTTCCCCCACGGAAGTTTAAGGTCTTCAACACCGGCCAATGCTCTCAGTTCACGCCCGTGACATTCACCGGCGTCCTCGCCAGTCATGGCATTCATCTGCATGGGCGGCTATGGCGTCGGGCGCGACGACGTGTTCGTCGAGCATGCCTACGACATTGTGTCCGGCGTCCGCGTTTCGATCGGACGAGACTTTGCCCTTTTACAGTGACCGGCGTCCACTTCGAACCTTGGCAGCGGTGCTCCGGATCAGCCTTACTTCCGCCCGCTGCCACTCCGTGCGGTAGCCTTACTGTGGCAAGCGTTCCAATTGTACAATTTGCGCTACGCCGCCGGCAGCCGTATATGGAATCCCGAAGGGACGGCAAATACGTTATCCGCCGTGGCGAACCTCAGGGCAGATAGGTTGAATTCGTGGTGTAGAGCACCTATCCGGCAATGGTGTAGAGCGCATCTGACCAGCCGGCCAAAGCGGGATCATCCCAGTGGGTAGAGAACAGACGATCTCGCTGCTAGGAGGTAAGCGTGACCTTGAATTCGTACGATGAGTGGTCGAGATTGAAGGAAGTCGTAGCGGGTACGGCCACCAATTATGCGGCTCACGATCGCGAACTCTCTTTCGATCTATTCTTTTATGGCAATCTTAAGATCCGCTCGGAGTGGCCACCTAGATAGACTCTCCGCCTCGTTTGAAGTGGACATTGTCGGGTGCCCTCTCCGTGCGCCGTAAGTCGGGACGTGCACACGCTCACATCTGGCGGCACCATTGTGCACGTGACCGTCTTCCCGTATCAGGACGGGAGCTTTTGAATGTCATTTGATCGTCCAGTGACTTAAAGGCAACTGTTGCTTCGATGACAGCCGATCTACGCTTGTGCAAAAAAGAGCCACCACATGTTCGATATCTATTTGAACCAAAGAAACGATCTTTTGGTCGTGCCGAGAGGCTTTGCGATCCCCGCGGAATTGGGCGGGAATTGGAAACGAAAGAAGCGGGCGGTTCGTTCGGTGAGCGATGTCATTCATCAGGATGTACAACGGCGTGGCTACTACCGACGTCGTTTGATCTCAAGTCGGTCGAAGTCGGCAGTCAAGACCACCTCACGCTCCTAGTCAACGCAGCTATCTAATGCTGAACCGTTCTTCGGAAGATTCTTGGCGGGATGCAGTCGAAAGCGTTGCTTACCGCGGCGACGGCAGGCGGGTGTCGTGCAATCGGATTTAGGAGGAAGCTCTCTTTTGAAAAGCGGCTCGCAGCTCTGGAGCTTACCTCAAAATATGTAATATGGGCTTCCTTAAGTCGATGGCGTGCGCGAGTTTTCAGTTGTCGATACTGAAGAGACTTGCCGGCCAGCCGCACGGTCTGGCGAGTATCGAAGTCGTTAAGCAGCATTTGGCTATCTATTGTAGCAGCGGCCCGGAGTGGACGGGTCGTATGAAGCGGACTGCGAGCCGCGCGCCCCAACTCGATGTTTTCGGCCAAAAGCTGATCGAGCGGAAGGCCGGGTGCTGGATTATCACCGAGGAGGGAAGAGAATAGCTTGAGGCGCTCGAAAACTTAGATCGGGGTACTATGCAGGCGCAGGTTGAGCGAGAGTTCGCGCAAGAGCCGAAAGCTGAGGTGCCGCTCCCTTTGTTTTCTCGGCTGGAAGCGAACGCGGGCAGAAAGCGTCCCACGGCATGCGGTTGAGCCCACGTAAACCGATTTCGACGTGGAGGACAGCCGCTTAAACCCTTGCTGGTGGTGATGTAGTTCGACTGGATCGCGAAGTTCAATCTAGAAACAGTGTCGTTGTAATGTTGTAATCAGTGTTGTGGAGTCGTTAAACGCGACCGAAGATATTGACCTGAGGGACGAAGGATTTGGCCTCTTCGTGCACATCAGTGTCGTCGAGACGGTCGGCTAAACTGATTTCCCGGAAGGCATCCGGGTCAGATGCGGGAACAGGGCCAAGAACCCATGTGTTGGTTGGCGAAGGTAGCCGACGAGGGTCTCTGCCCGTCTTTAAGCGTTCTACCGCCTGTGGTGTCCTGATCGGCGGTGGACGCCAGTCGTGCTGGATTTTCAGCAAATTTCTTATCCCGAAAAGTTGGCATGATGATCTTGCACTGGAATTGAGGGCATCACTGGCAGTGGGCTGCACGCGGAGAACGAGCTCGACATATCAGCATTTTGGATGTGAGGTCGGCGCGCGTGAACTTCACCAATAACCTACCACTTCAGTCGAGGCCATCAAGCGGCGGCGCTCTTTGCGCGAGTTGAATACGTCAAGAAGCGAACTTGACAAAGAGCGCGTGATCAAAGCTGAGCGGGCCTTGTGATCATTCTCGTCAGCCACCTCTCTCTTAGCAATATCGCGGAGGCTGAAACACAACATCCTTCCGTTCTCTGTCCGCACCTCCTTAGTGGGATCCGTTCATCTCTATTGCGATTTGGCTCGCTTATTCGAGAGCGTGTTGGTTGTTTAGCTCCGCATATAAAGGCGTCGATTGGAACGCTATCAGAACGCGACGTGCGTATGAAGTTTACAATTGCGCAGCTGCAACAGTGCAGACACCTCGCTTCGGAAGACATGCCCAAGATTATACCTGGCGCGATTCCGTATAATATTTGTCTAATTTTTTACGGTCGTCGCGCCGAAAAAACTATGTTACAAGCCGCTCCCCTAAGAAGGAGCATTCATCGTGAAGAAAGCAACCAAGAAACGCGTTAAGCGGCGCGAATGGACGAAGGCAGATATCAAGGAGCTCAAAGTCCACTCGAAGGCCAGGACCCCCGTGATAAAAATAGCAAAGATGACCAAACGCAGTGTCGGTGCGCTTCGCCAGAAGGCCTTGAATCTTGGAATCGGACTCGGACATCAGCGATAGCTTGGGCCGCGCTGGTACTTGCACGGTAGGGCGGCTCGCAGGCCGCCCTCAGTGCCATAGAAGGTTCTGTAGCAAATTGGCTTTGCCGATCCGCGCTGAGGGGGTTTTTTGGATGGCGTTTCAATGTGGCGGTGGGCCTCCAGCATCCTCATTGATGGGCTTTGTTAGAAAGTGTTGGTCTCAAAGGTTATGTCCGGTCGTGATTCATAATCGGCATTGAACACATTGTTTTGCTCGTAGCCCTACCAAGGATCTTCCACATGAACGTTCGAGGAGATGCAAACCGTGACCGATCTGGTCGGTGCCGAGCTTTTGCTGGAACTCGGATATGAGCAGGAACTGCTGCATGCCCAGAAAGCCGGAGTTCTAGACAGGGGACGGGAGGTAACTGAACTCTATCGCCGTATATTCCGCACCTGGTGGGATATGCGAAGTACCAATGCGGGAGGATTGCCCGGCTCATCTCACGCTGGAGAGCCGGTCCACACTGCTTTGAACATTTCGGAGAACCGAGACGTGTCTATCGAGATGTTGCGAGGGGAGGTCGCGCGGCTTGAGCAGATCCTCAGCATCTCCTAAGATGCTGAATGCTTGTGGCGATGGTGCCGTCTGGCAAACTTGCTTCCTTTTGGCCCCCGCTCGTCGGCGAACACCTTCGGCGTACGCCCGCACCTTCGCATCGCGAGGCAACTCTGTCACGAGCATGCGCCATCCTGAGCTACGAAGCCCCGCCGCGTGTTCGGGTCATGCTTCGTTCCGCCTTTCCTGGTTGATCGCCATGAAGGCAGCCATGGGCGTAGCCGAAAAGGAAGCGGAGCTCATACTTAGCAAGCGACAAAGAGTGATCACTTGATGATCCGCTCTGGTCAACCGCTGGCGTGCTCGACCGCGCCCGTAGACCATGTCGGACGCGAGCTCGCATCAACGAGCCGGCCTGCAGAGGAGAGAGCAGAACAAGTACGAAGTGCGACTGTCGTCCAACCAGAGTGCCTCATCGGCGAGGTAGTTGTGCGCACCGAGCGCTGGGATGCCGGCAAATCCTGCTCGCCGCCCACGCGTTGGACCGCCGTAAAGCCGCACGCTCACCGCCGCCACGATCGCTCGGTGAGACGTCCCGCGGCGAAGCGGCGTTAAGTAACTGAGATGCTGAAAGCCCAGGAATCGCTTCCAAGATAAATGCGCGCAACTTAATTGGACCTGGCTCGACGTACTCCCAGCAAATCGAGGCGACATGCGGAGTCACACGGCCGCTCGCCGAAAGGTGTCGAACTGATTCTTGCTCGCCCAGCATCCAAGATCGCTGGATCGCCATCAAGTGTGGCTCGGCGCAGGCTGCCAAGGCCGCTCTGCCTCGCGCGCTTTGCTTGTCACCTGAGCATAGGGACGTCCTTTTATGGATCCAATCAGGGCAGCAGAAGACAGCCGATGAAATTGCCGAGCTCAATCGCAACGTCGATGCGCAGCAAGCCGAGCTAAGGCGGATCTCGGATCAGATCGCAACCCTGACCCAAAGAATCGAGGGGCTGCAGAATCCGGCGCCTGTTGCTTCTCCTGCTCCTGCTGCTTCTTTGCCCCCCGCGCGCACCACATCCAAGCCGGCCAAGAGAGACGTCCGGCCCTCGAAACCGCAGGGGCTGGTTTCCGTCGGAGGCGGGCCGCTGACTGCAGAGCCAAGCACGGAACAGCGCGGATTACCACAAAATGCCTGCCATATGAGGCTTCGCCTTCCAACCACGTCGAAAACCGACGGTCCACCATCTTGATTGGCAGGCCGAGCCTCTCATTGCTCCGCGCGGTTTCGGAAATCCTGTGCGAGTCGCAAGAAGTTCTTAAGCAGGACGTGCCCCTGTGAGGTAAGTATCGACTCGGGATGGAACTGGACCCCATAGGTGGGATAATAGCCGTGCGTGAGGGCCATGATCTCGCCTTCCTCCGAACGCGCTGTCACTACGAGGTTCTGCGCACATGACTGATCAAGCGCGACGATAAGAGAATGGTAGCGTCCGACGTCAAGCGGGGTTGGCAGTCCCTTGAATAACCCTCGGCCGTCATGCGCAACGTATGAGCGCCGACCGTGCATGGGCCGACGCGCACGCGCCACCCGTCCTCCGAAAACGCTTGCAATACACTGATGTCCAAGGCAGATGCCGAGAATTGGTACGCGTCCTGAAAGTTCGCGAACCACTGCTGTCGATATTCCTGCCTCAGTTGGGGTGCAGGGGCCGGGCGATATGACCACCGCGCGCGGGTTGAGACCAACGAGCTCGCTGATGCTGATAGCGTCGTTTCGGATCACTTCCGTTGCTTCACTGAGCTTGTGGAAATAGCGGGCAATATTGAACACGAAGGAATCGTAATTATCGACGATGACAATCAAAATGCACCAGCTGGTTCAGTACCAAATGCATCAAACATTCGCTCTGCCTTGGTGAGCGTTTCCTCGTATTCGGCCTCGGGCTTCGACAGGGCCGTTATACCGCTGCCCGCATGAAACACAGCCAGGTCGCCGTCGATCGTGACAGTGCGGATCGCAATACTGGTGTCCATGTGCCCGTTGAAGCCGATGAAGCCGATCGCCCCACAATAGACCTCTCGCGCTATGCGCTCGATTTCTGTAATAATTTCCATCGACCGCGGCTTTGGCGCTCCCGTAATGGAGCCGCCGGGAAAGCAAGCGCGGAGCAGGCTAACGGCGTCTTCGTCTCCGGCAAGTTTCCCCGTAACGATCGACACGAGATGGTGCACCGAGGCATAGGACTCGAGATTGCATAGGGCCGGAACCCCGACCGAATGCGCAGTGCAAACGCGTGACAGATCGTTACGCAAAAGGTCGACAATCATCGTGTTCTCGGCCTGATCCTTTTCGGAAGCGAGGAGAGCAGCCGCACGGCGGTGGTCTTCCTTGGGATCAGGCGAACGCGCTATCGTGCCCTTGATGGGGCGTGTCTCGACTTGTCGCCCCTCAAGTTTCAGGAATCGTTCCGGCGAACTTGATGCGATGGTCAGCTTTCCCCATCGCAGCAGGGCCGCAAAAGGCGCCGGATTCAATGATCGTAGCTGGCAATAGAAGGCGAGCGGATCAAACGAGGTCGACAGGCGGGTGCTGAAACGCTGCGCAATATTTGTCTGGAACACGTCACCCGCGAGAATCAAGTCGATCACGCGTTGTACCGCCGCAATGTAGCCGTCGCGGCTGAAGTTCGAGCGCCACGCGCCCGCTTTGCTGGGACAACCCTTCTGTGGCGCGTTTGGACCGGCAAGCAATGCTGCAAACTCGTCGGCTCGACGAAGCGCTCGTTCGCTCCGTCGCACGCGATCCTGCTCCGGCCATCCGGTCGAGACGATCCAGCATTTGTTATCCCGGTGGTCGAAGCTGATGACCACGTCATAGAAATGCAGGATGGATTGGGGCAAACCCAGACCGGCAATTGGCGGGGCAGACAATCGCTCCAATGTCCTGTTCATGTCGTAGGCAAGGTAGCCTGCCGCTCCTCCCTGGAATGGCGGGAGATCGGGACGATGCTCTTGCGGGTACTTCGCGAGTAGCGTGCGAAGGACCTTCCATGGATCGGCCTCGAGAGTCAGTCCGTTCCAACTGGCTTGGCCGTTCGCGACCCTGTAGGTGCTGAAGGGGTCGCACGTTAGATATGAGTAGCGCCCAAGCAGCTCGTGCCTTGCTGCGCTATCGAGAAACGTGAGATGCGATCGATGCCCAAGACGTCGCATCGCTGTGACAGGTTCAACCCACTGCAACTCGCGAACGTACATCGGGTTATCGGTCACAGGCGGCTGACGTCGTGAAAGTGCCGTTCCATCTGTTGCCCCACCGATGAGAATGACTCTTATCTGTGCTGGGCCGAAACATGAGGCCCATTGCCAAGTTACGCCGGCGGCGGACTTTTTGCTGCGACAGCACCAGGATCATCCTGCCGTGGAGGCGAAAGGGGTATCTGTTGATACATCGTAGTCGGCCGCGAACCGCAGCTCGCGGAGCGGTCGGACCCGTTTAATCGATTCCTGGTAGAGATCGTGCGCTTTGTACGCTGCGAGCTCTGTCTCGCTGTCGAACTCACCATAGACCACGATGTCGATATCGTTGCCGAGCTGATCGGTCTTGCGGTTACGGGCAACCTCAAGCCGGCGCGCATGCGGTATCGTGCTGAGAAGCGAAAGACCTTCGATGATCTGGTGGATATGCGCCTCGTCCTTGGCGCTGAAGAAAACGATGTGACGAATCATGGCCGTCCGTGGAGATGTCGCTAGCGGGTGCCATAACTATCTGGGAATAGATTCGGTTGCAATGAGGCTAGTCGCTTGCCGCATGATCGTCGCTTGCAACCGTCGGCGATCTGCAATGGAGCTTGCCAGATTTGCTCAGGACGCCGGAAGGGCAAGTCGCTCAATGGTTTGAATGTGCCGCGTGAGCAGGTTACAGGCGTGATCGACGTTGCGCGTTCGCAGGGCTTGCAGAATCAGGCGGTGATCTTGATTGGAGCGCGGTCGCCAGCCCACCGATCGCGCCATCGCGAACACCAATCGAGAATTGGCAAGCTGCAATCCATCGAGGCTCGCGAGCAGACGCGGCATTCCGCACGGCGCGACCAAGGCTTGGTGAAAGGCGCGGTTGGCCATCTCAAACTCCTCGATCGTCTTTGCATTGTCTCCTTCGATTAGGGCGAGCTCGATTTGAGCCAAATGAGCTGTTGTCAGTCTTGGCCCCGAATGGCGCAATGCCACCACCTCGAGCGCGGCGCGCATTTCGGCGATCTCCTTCACTGAACGGGTATCGAGCGGGGCAACCCGAACACCGCGACGCGGCACAGCGACAACAAGATGTTGTGCCTGCAGGTGCCGAAAGGCCTCGCGCACGGGGACGTGGCTGGAATTGAATTCTCGTGCAACGTGATCCTGACGGAGTGGTGCGCCTGGCGCTAAGGCGCCGCTGATAATGCGCTCAGCGATTGAGTCCGCGATGCGCGCGACCATCGTCATGTTGTCAGCAGTGATCATAGATTATCTACCGCAATAATCGGTGCATTTGCGAGGCAGCTCGATTAGCATCTCTTCGAGGGCGATGACTATAGATAATTCACGCGATTATCTACAACTGAGCGAGATTGGGTTATGGATGCTGCTGTGCAAGTCCAACGAAAGAAAGCTAGCAACGGGGCGCAGGTTCGTAATCATTGGAACGTCGAAGAGGCTAAGGCGCTCTACGACCTTCCTTTTGCCGACCTGATGCTTCAGGCGCAGCGCGCTCATCGCAAGAACTTCGATCCAAACCACGTCGAAACTGCGAGCCTGCTCAGCATCAAGACCGGCGGCTGTCCGGAGGACTGCGGCTACTGCTCGCAAAGCGCGCATTACGCGACCGGCCTGAAAGCGACCCGTCTGATGCGTTGCGCC
This sequence comes from Bradyrhizobium genomosp. I (2014), assembly GCF_000261685.1. Taxonomy (GTDB): domain Bacteria; phylum Pseudomonadota; class Alphaproteobacteria; order Rhizobiales; family Xanthobacteraceae; genus Bradyrhizobium. The sequence continues at coordinate 19,277 of NZ_AJQE01000385.1, forward strand.
GATGTGGTTGCGACCGCACAGCGCGCGAAGGATGCCGGCGCTACGCGCTTCTGCATGGCCGCGGCCTGGCGCACGCCAAAAGATCGCGATCTTGATTCCGTCTGCGACATGGTCAACGCGGTCAAAGGTCTCGGCATGGAAACGTGTGTCACGCTCGGCACGCTGACACCGAAGCATGCCGCGCGCCTCGCCGAGGCCGGCCTTGACTTCTACAATCACAACGTCGACACATCGCCCGAGTTTTACAGCAAGATCATCACCACCCGCAGCCTCCAGGACCGCATCGATACGCTGGCGCATGTGCGCGATGCCGGCATCAAGATCTGCTGCGGCGGGATTATCGGCATGGGCGAGCGCGTCGAGGACCGCCTAGGTATGCTCGTGTTGCTCGCCAATCTTCCCAACTATCCCGAAAGCGTGCCGATCAACCTGTGGAACAAGATTGAGGGCGTACCGGTGGAAGACACCGCGGAGCCTCCCGATCCGATCGCGCTGGTCCGGCTGCTGGCGACCGCGCGGGTCATGATGCCGAGGAGTGTGGTTCGCTTGTCCGCCGGGCGGCAATACATGACCGATGAATTGCAGGCGCTTTGCTTCTTGGCCGGCGCAAATTCAATCTTCGTCGGCGACGTGCTCTTGACCACCAATAACCCGAAAGTTGATCGCGACGCGGATCTGCTGGCCCGGCTCGGCATCACGTCCGGGCTCGCCTGACGGAAGCAGCGCGCCCAATATGTTGCCCCTACACCAGCCTAGGTGAGAAATGCAGATAACTTTGATGAAGGGCAAAATCCATCGCGCCTCAGTGACCGAAGCTGATCTGCACTATGAAGGCTCGATCTCGATAGATCGTACGCTCCTGGAGGCAGCAGGAATGGTGATCAACGAGCGCGTCGAAATCTACAATGTAGAAACAGGGACGCGCTTTGCCACCTACGTGATCGAGGCGCCGCCGATGTCTGGTACGATGAGCCTGAACGGTGCGGCTGCCCGACTGGTGATGCCCGGAGACAAGATCATTATCGTTGCATATGCCTCATTCGATGAGGCCGAAGCAAAGAAGTTCAAGCCACGCGTTGTGCGTGTGGACCGAGATAATCGCATCCTGGCAAGTTGAACCTAACGGGCCATCCTTCCTTCTTAAACGGCCAACGCATCTTTTGCGTGATTTGATGCGATCCTCGGAGTGATGAATGCGGTCGATCCAGACAGCAAGACTTAGTCCCTACGTCGCAGCGTTGAATGCCTTGAACGAAGATAAACGGCTGCGCTGCCTCAAGCCGCGCGTGGGGATCGATTTCGCATCGAACGACTATCTGGCGCTCGGGAACGCCTCGCGCATCAAAAAGGCGATGGTCGCCGCGCTCGAGGCGGGCACTCCGGTTGGAGCCGGCGGGTCGCGGCTTCTGCGCGGCAATTGCGAGGAGCATGAACGGCTCGAAACAGAAGCGGCTCAGTTCTTTGGCGCGGAGGCAGCGCTTTTCTTTGGAGGCGGCTACATCGCAAATTTTGCCCTCCTGACAACGCTCCCGCAGCGCGGCGATCTGCTCGTTCTCGATTCGCTCGTGCACGCCAGTATTCACGAGGGGGCGCGGGCCGGTCGCGCAGAGTGTCGAATTCACGCGCACAATGATCCCCAGTCAGTCGAAGACGCAATTCGCGCCTGGCGAAACAAAGGTGGAGCGGGCCGCGTGTGGATTGTGGCCGAAAGTCTCTACAGTATGGATGGCGACTTCGCTCCACTCGAAGAGCTAGTGGCAATCGCCGATCGCCAAGACGCGTTTCTGATCGTGGACGAGGCACATGCCACAGGCGCTTACGGGCATCAAGGACGAGGGCTCACGGCCCCTTATGACAAGCGCGAAAATCTCATCGTCGTTCATACCTGCGGCAAAGCGCTCGGTGCGGCGGGCGCACTTGTTACGGCCTCCGGCATCTTGCGCGATTTCATGGTCAACCGCTGCCGTCCGTTTATTTTTGCCACCGCCCCATCACCATTGATGGCCGTTGCCGTTCGAGAGGCACTCCTCACCCTGCAGAAAGAGCCGGAGCGGCAGCAACGGCTGGCCAAACTCGTTGCGTTCGCGCATCGGCAGATCACCTCGCTTGGTTTGCGCACACCATCGACCTCTCAGATCGTGCCCTACATCGTAGGTGACAATGCTCATGCAATGCGACTTGCCTCTGCTCTGCAGGCGCGCGGCTTCGATATCCGCGGAATTCGGCCGCCAACCGTCCCTGCAGGCACCGCCCGCTTGCGAATTTCGTTGACACTCAATGTTGGCGAAGCGGACGTGCGCGCGATGCTCGATGCGCTGGTTGAGGTGACGAGGGGCTCGTTTCGATGAATAAACGGATCGTCGTGACTGGTACGGACACCGGGGTCGGCAAAACGGTATTCTCCGCAGGGCTCGCCGGGCTTCTCGGCGCGAATTACTGGAAGCCGGTCCAGGCTGGACTCGAACAAGAGATCGACTCCGAGTGCATCCGCCGCCTCGGTGGCCTCTCGTCCGATCGGATTGTCCCGGAGCTCTATCGACTTCGGACGCCCGCGTCGCCCCATCACTCAGCGGAGATCGACGGCGTTCGCATAGATACAGAGACGCTTGGACTGCCGGACAGCGGCGAGCGGCGACTCGTGATCGAAGGCGCCGGCGGACTCATGGTGCCGCTGACAGCGCGCACGCTTTACATCGACATCTTCGAGCGCTGGCAGCTTCCCGTCGTGCTTTGCGCAAGGACGGGACTGGGCACAATCAATCACTCCCTGCTCTCCATAGAGGCTCTGCGGAAGCGTCAGATTCGAATCCTTGGGATTGCGTTCATTGGCGAAAGAAACGCCGAAACTGAAAGCGCGGTTTGCGAGATCGGGAGAGTGCGTTGGTTGGGACGGCTCCCGTGGCTTGTTCCCCTCACAAACGATAGGCTGCAGGCCGCTTTCAAAGACTCCTTTGTTAGCAGCGATTTCCTGAACCTATGAAGACAGCTAAGAGGTCGCCGATCTGGCATCCGTTCACGCAGCATGCTCTACAGCGGGATATGACGAAGGTGGTCCGGGGAGAAGGGGCCTATCTCTACACCGAAGATGGCCGACGCCTTATCGATGCAATCTCCTCCTGGTGGGTCGTGACCCACGGCCATTGCCATCCATGCATCGTGAACGCGATCCGAGAACAGGCAGGCAAGCTCAACCAGGTCATCTTCGCCGGATACACTCACGACCCGGCTGAGCAGGTTGCGACGGAACTATTGAAGGTCACCTCCCCAGCGCTCGAACATGTGTTCTTCTCCGATAGCGGGTCCACCAGCGTCGAAGTCGCGCTGAAAATGGCGCTCGGCTACTGGCGCAATACCGGAAGAGAGCGAACCAAAATTGTGGTGATGCAGCACTCGTACCATGGCGACACGATCGGGGCGATGTCGGTAGGTAGCCGAGGCATCTTCAATGCGGCCTACGGGGCGCTGATGTTCGAGGTGACCTCGATTCCGTTCCCGGCAAGAGATTGTGAGCAAAGAGCTCTCGATGCGCTTGAAAACGCGTGTCGAAACGAACATCCCGCAGCCTTTATCGTGGAGCCCCTGATATTGGGTGCCGGTGGAATGCTGATGTATTCGCCCTCGGTGCTAAGAGAGATGAAGCGGATTTGCGAAGCCTTTGACGTCCTGTTCATTGCGGACGAGGTCATGACAGGCTGGGGCCGGACGGGTACCTTGTTTGCGTGTGAGCAGGCCGATGTCACGCCCGATATTGCTTGCTATTCGAAAGGCCTCACGGCTGGGGCGCTGCCGCTCGCCGTCACACTGTGTCGTGCCGATATTTTCGATGCGCATTATTCTGAAGATCGCACGCGTACGTTTTTTCATTCGAGCTCATATACGGCCAATCCAGTGGCCTGTGCCGCCGCCAAGGCTAATCTGGACCTATGGCAGGATCAGGAGTATCGCTGGCGGCTGGCATCCTTGGCGAGGATGCAAGAACAGGCACTCGCGCCGTTCCGCCTCGATTCACGGTTCGCAAACGTGCGGCGCACAGGAACAGTCACAGCGGTTGAACTCAACACGCGCGATGCTGGCTATCTGGCGGACATCGGTCCGAGGCTTTTGGCTTTCTTCCAAGCGCGGGATCTGCTGTTACGCCCACTCGGTAACACGATCTACGTGATGCCGCCTTACTGCGTTACGGCGGCCGATCTTGATGAAATCTATACTGCCATCCGCGACGCTGCTGACTTGCTGATGTGAGATGCACGAGACTGTGCGATCGTCTGCAGTGACAGGATCTTGGAAGGGAAAGTGCCCGTATTGCTGCTTTTGATAGTGCAACGAGGATGCAGCCCCCAACTTAAGCGCTCCCGATCCAACTGCCGCAGTAATTCTGCGGGCTAGTCATGCAAGGCGCAGCATTTGACCGAAATGTCGAGCGAATTGCGTAAATCACGATAGAGAAATCAATTATCTTGACCAAATTCTCGGCGAGGCTATCTGCGGAAAGTACTGCTTCGCGAGGCAGCCGCACATCAGAGTCAAGGCTCTTGATGGCTGCAACAACCAGGAAGACGGACCGCCGGGCGGGCCGCACCTTCGGTGCGCGCGTGGTGCTGTGGTCAGAGGGCAGCGGGGCTTCCTAGGTAAATGTCTGACAGGAGGCGAGAATGCACATTGGCTTCCGTAATTCCCTCGACCATTCAGCCACTTGCTGCGCGATATGCGGCGGAAAGTTTGGGCTGATCCGCCATTACTGCTGGCGAACGGCTCTTTGCTCGAAGAGATGCGTCAACCGCTTCAAGGCGCGGCGGGAGGCCGATCAGAAATGGCTTCGTTGGCTTCGAGCGGCTTAGGAATGGACTGAGTTGTGCCGGTACGGCCCTGGTCAGAGAATTCGAGTGGCCCTCTAGAGCACGTGGAAATCGAGTGACAGAAACATCGGCAAAAATAATCGACTTCACGGCCTACAGGGCCAGCAGGCTGGCGCGGTCTGAGCGCGTTCGCGACGACATCTACTCGACCGCGACTCTCGCTGCGCTTACGGCGGCCTGTCACCTTTGGACGTTCCTGGCCTGCCATCCGTTTGCTTTGCTCGGTGCGCAGGCGCCGAAGCAGGAGTCTCACGAGTCCCCCTAGCGGGCAGACACGGAGATGTGCCCTAAAGACGAAGTCCCCACTGCGCGCATCTGCGCTCGGTCCGGTCGCCGTCACCGTTTGGAGAGACTGCAATCAGCCCAGAAACGCGTGCAGATGGTGGCTCGTCGCGAGCGCCGCTCCTCGATTGAGGGCGCGGCTGGCATAGCCGCTGAAACTGCACGTGAAGACGAGCCATCGGGTGGTGAAATGGATGAGGAAGGTCTTGTCTCATGGTTGCGCGACCATTGGACTGTTTTTGCGCTGTTCCCCAGTTCTAGACAACTGGGATCTCCATCCTCCATGCCATTGACAGGTTTCTCCCGCGTTCTCTAGGAAGCGCCGACGGTGTGTGCGGAGCGGATTCAAAATGAGCCACAGTTCAGAGCAGCCTCTAGAGCGTGTCACGATTCCGGCACTGCAGCAGTGGAAGGATAAAGGACGGCGTGTCGTGATGACCACCGCCTACGATGCGGTTGCGGCGCGCATCGCGGATCCCATTGTCGATATCATCCTGGTCGGCGATAGCGTTGGAAACGTCTGCCTGGGATTCGACAACACGCTGCCCGTCAGCGTGGCCATGATGAATCATCACCTGGAGGCTGTTGCGCGCACGAGGCCTCATGCCTTGCTTGTGGCCGACATGCCCTTTCTCAGCTTTCATGTCGGTTCTGAGGATACGATTCGCAATGCAGGAGGTTTTTTACAGCGTGGCGCCGATGCTGTGAAACTCGAGGGTGGTGCCAAACGCATCGAGATGGTACGCGCCTTGGTCGATTGCGACATTCCTGTGATGGGACATCTCGGTCTGACCCCGCAGAGCGTCAACGTCATGGGTGGATTCAAAGTGCAGGGAAGGACAACAGATACCGCCTTGCGGTTGCTCGATGACGCGCACCGTCTGCAGGAAGCCGGTTGCTTCGCGCTTGTCCTGGAGGGCATTCCTGCCGAGCTCGCGGCGCGAGCGACCGAATCTCTCACGATACCCACCATCGGGATCGGAGCAGGAGCCGATTGCTCGGGCCAAGTGCTCGTGTTTCATGATGTCTTGGGGCTAACCGAAGGCCATCGCCCCAAATTCGTTCGTGCCTATACAAATGGATTCCAGTTGTTCCAGGAGGCGCTGTCGCGCTGGGCTGCCGATATCCGCAAAGGGGCGTTCCCGGGCTCAGAGGAGTGCTATCGGCTTTCTTATCAG
>NZ_AJQE01000386.1 GCF_000261685.1 Bradyrhizobium genomosp. I (2014)
GTTCCCGGGCTCAGAGGAGTGCTATCGGCTTCCTGATCAGCTTCGGCATGCCGTCGCCAACTGGGTGCCCTCCAGTTCAACCTCAAGGTAAGAAATGAAAGTAATTACGAAGGTGGCTGAGCTGCGTCGCGCCCTTGCAGACGTTCGCAATGCCGAAAAGCGCATCGGATTCGTTCCGACGATGGGATACTTGCACGACGGCCACCTGGCCTTGATCTCGGCCAGCCGGGAACACTGCGACGTCACTGTCGTTAGCATCTTCGTCAACCCCACTCAGTTCGGCCCAAATGAGGATCTCAGCAGGTACCCCCGCGACTTCGCGCGCGATGAAGCGTTATGCGGCAGTGCCGGGGTCTCCATCATCTTCGCGCCAAGTGCAGAGGAGATCTATCCGGCTCAATTTGAGAGCTTTGTCGAGCCGGGCGAACTCGCAAAGCCGCTCTGCGGAGCTTTCAGGCCTGGACATTTTCGTGGTGTAGCGACCGTCGTCTGCAAGCTATTCAACATGGTGCAGCCGGACGTCGCGTACTTTGGACAGAAGGATTTTCAGCAATGCGCGGTAATACGCCGCATGACGGTTGATCTGAATCTTCCGATCGAGATTGTCACTGTGCCAACCGTGCGGGAGCCAGATGGGCTGGCAATGAGCAGTCGCAACCGTTATCTCTGCCCGGAAGAACGTGATCGGAGCTTGGCGATCAGCCGTGGCTTGTTCGCCGCAGCGCATGAGTTTGCCTCAGGGGAACGCGACGCCGCAACGCTGATTGCGCTTGCGAGAAGGCATTTGGAAAGGGTCGATCGACTACAGTACCTTGAGCTTGTCGACCCTGGGACTCTAAGGATTGCTGACAGCCCTCTGCGCTATCCGGCGGTGCTCTGTGTCGCAGCGTACGTCGGCTCCACGCGGTTGATCGACAATGTAGTCCTGTCCTGGTCGCCATCGTAGCGAGATCCGCAAGTGATTGCGCTCAGGAGCAGTCGAACCGGATGGGCTGGCCCTGAAATCCTCAACATCCTGGAAGAACTCTCGAAGACGATCCGGAACTGCCCTTTGCGTGCTGAACAACTCCCCCACGCTCGAGCTCATGATGTCGGTTGGAGATTGGCTCTGCCGCTGACGGGGTGGAGCGAGGCGGGGCCGCTCCACGCTGCCGAGATCATCCGCCTGCAAGCGGGCATCGCCAAAGGAGATTCGCTCAAAATCGTGTGCTGCCAATACGTGCGATTATGGATCAACAACCACGCGCCCATGACCATGAAATTACTTCACGATGGCGCAGACGACCTCGTCAAGCTGCAAAAAGCCGAAGCTCCCTAAGAGCGGCCAGGGGCGAGTCAAGGGGGCAGTGAAGCGCGGGCGCCGGATCCTGGCCCGATTTCGTCGCCAGACGTCGGGCGGGCGCTGGTTTTTGACGCAAAGATATGCTTCACCGCAAGAATTGGTCGCGATGTCCCTCTACAGTGTAGGATGCCAGGCGCTCGGGTTTGGAGCCGATAGGTGCCGTCTTGTGAAACGACATCGGAGCAGTGGCAAGCTATTTCTACCAACTCCATCGGGGCAGGTATGCCGAAGCGCAGCAGGCGCGATAAACGGCAAATCCTCTGGCCGCAATTGAACCTGATGAGGCTCGGCAACGAGCTAGCACCGTGCGAGCATTGGCCTGCGGCAGCCGCCCAGTCAGTCCGGCGCGCAATAGATGGCCGAGCATGCTGTACATCATCGCAGAGCATGATCGCAGGGAGCTCACATTGGCCTCTGAGCTCTAGCAAGCTTGTCTGCTAGGCCCAGACGGCCGACGAGAAGACAAACGCAGGCCGATCAAGCGAGCTGCCGCAATGGATCAGCGATCGCAGAGGTGCTGGACATTGCACCGCGCTGGAAATCGGCCGACCGGCAGTCGCGGAGGCTCATGCGCTCCGATGTACTTGAGTTGCGGTCCAGCAAATGCCCATTATCTTCCCCGATGGTATGAGGGAGATCTCTCAATGCTGGACGTTGGCACGATCACGCTTCTGCGCACGATCCTGGATGAGGTTTGCGTGAGCGTCCCACCGTATGACGCCGGCGTCCGCGCCTACGTTGCCTCCAGAATCCTGGAGGCCGCCACCAGAGGTGAGACGCGCCCCGATCTGCTTAAACAGATCGGTCAGGAAGCTCTTTCCAGAGCACCAACGATGTGGCGATAGATCTAGGACATGGCTTGTCATTGAGGTGAATTTCCAAGTCACAGTGCTGAAGATCCAGCTCGCAGAGTGTATCGTGGTCGCAAATCGATGGTGGCCTAACGTCACCCAAGACGCGGCGTTATCTGATGTGAATCGGTTGGCGCGCTGCTCGGTGCCCGGCCGATCCTTGAAACGAGAGAGCAGCTCGCACAGCAGACGCCGCATCCAAGCCTTGGCGCGCACCCTTGCGCGCCACGATGCCGGTGAGGCGACGCTCCAATAACCTTCGTCCGGAAACGGGGGCGAAGTCAGTGTTCGGCGCCGGAGCGCCGTCAACTCACGCGAGCCGGTGCGCCGTTGCTGTTTACTCCTGTGTGAGCGCCGCAAGTGCCCTTTCGATCACTGTGATGTCTTGACTGACCTGAGCGATCGCTGGCTTCGGATCAATGCCGGTAACGCAGTTCAACTGCTGCAGCAACTCCCGCCGATGCGCCAGAAGGTTCTCCAGCGCGCTGCGGTTGTTTAGTTTCACATAGCCGTCGACAATCAGTCCAATCGAAAGAGACATCGAAACTCTCAAACAAAGCTGTTCTCAACGAAGATGCGTATAGCACATCGGCAAACGATGTTCAGCTCCTCGGAAGAGAATACTGACGGGCGAGCTTGTTAGCGACAAGCGTCCGGCGCCGGGAGCGTGACCGACTATTCCTTGCGCCTTCCAAGCGCCCAGCTCTGTTTGAGCGACTAGCCGAGCAGAAAGACGGCGTATGGTGAGCCAAGAACGCTGCGGGTCGTGGCGATGGAAATGCTACGCTAGCGGAAGGAGTGTTGTCACGAACTGCCATTGTCCTTATCTGCCCGCCGAACGGCTTCCGAGATGCGATGGCGGGTGGCGCGTTGATCGACGACATGCTCGCCTGAATATCTCTTCGTAGAGATTGCGACGACCTCAGGAGCGTCCAGGATGCTCGATGAATATTTGGCCCGCATTCGTGCTCACCGCACAAACATCCACCGCTATCGTCGCCTGCTGAAGTCGAACCTGTCGGATGTCGAACGTCAGTTCATCGAAAAACGCCTCACCGAAGAGCAGACCGCGCTGGAGTTCCTTTCAGCCGAGACCTTCCCGCTCGCGTTTAGCCTCCGGAAGGGGCGGACATGCCGGCAAACTAGTCGCGGAGCCGCGAACGACGCGCGCGTTCCGGGCGGCCTGATCCGAGGCGCGGTGGGACCCCACGGCTGACCCTCCCAGCTGCGCATCCTCAAAAACCGCTCTGTACCGCGGGCTGTACCTAATTTGCGGGTTCTGATCGCGGCGGGCTTTGTCGAGTCCGATCGCCAAACACTTTCGTGCAGCATCACTGACTTCAATCCGGGACCTCTTCACCAGCGGATTAAAAAGCACCACTGTTCGACCGGTTCTCGCTCAGGACTTGTTTGTACTCGGCCATATCTCGGCAGTTTGTTAGATTGGCTACACGCCTAGCCAAATCGTTCTCACTAGCCAGCTGAGACAGCCACAACTTCATCGTTCATCGGTCTGCGACCACGGCATGAGATTTGCTCTGCTGGCTGAAACGCTGCGGAACCGTATTCGCGGCGAGAGGCACAGCAAGGAAGGAAACGACTTGCCAAATCTGCGAGTGGAGACAGTTTATGTCGGCGGCAGTATCTCCAGCAGCATTCTGGTGAATACACAGGCAAGCGGCGGTACCGCCCGAGACGTGGTACATCAAGTTGGTACGCGCCGATCGGCTGCGAAATACCCTCGTACCGATATTTTTACTAGTCGCCGTCGGGCAAATGGCAGGCCTTTTGCGTGTAGCCGATCCCGTAGGACTACTGCCCAGGTTCTCCGCGGCCGACGGTCGGTTGTTTCGACGGAGACCGCAGTCGGCCGCGCGACAGGGAAGACGCCGTTCCGGAGCAGAACAACGGCCTCCAGCTTTTGGATCAATCAGAATCGGGCAACACCATGATTGTGCGTAGTCTGCACGACATTGAAGCAACCGATCACTTCGTCGATTGGGGCAATGGTACGAGCCACCGCCTTCTGACGGATAAGGACGGCATGGGTTTTAGCATCTGCCACACCATCGTGCGCGCTAACACCGTTTCTCTTCTGCAATACCGGAATCATCTCGAAGCCTGCTTCTGCATCGGTGGAGAGGGCGAGGTCGAGGACATGGACGGCAATGTCTTTCCTATTCGCCGAGGCGACATGTATGTGCTTGACAAGCATGACAAGCATCTCCTGCGCGGGGGACCGGACAAGGACATGATCCTCGTTAGCATCTTCAACCCGCCCCTCACCGGAACCGAGCGCCACAAGCTGGACGACCCGGCAGGCTCCACATATTGAGCGATGCGAAGAAACGCCAATCCAATATGAACTGCCGCTAATTGCGAGAAACATTTACTCGAGCGATCCAGCACTGGCTCGTACCGCACGCGCGGACTTTTTACGAAATGCCCACGCGATGCGGTTAGGTTGAGCTGACAAATTTACTTTGGCATTCCAGGTCCCTTTTTTTCTTGTCCGGAATACCCGGCGGGCGGGGTCTTGTGCGATTGATAGCGCGCTTAGTTGTACGATGTCTGGCGACGCTGTTGGACAGCTGACACAGCACCGCTGTGGCTATCGCATTGATTGCACTCGATTTCACCTTTGGCACGATACATGCGTAATCGTCTAAAGGGCGCCATAGAGGAGAAGTCGTTCGATGAGAACGCTTACCAGAAACGCTGACGCGCTTGAGTAGCAGCTGCGATACCGCCGCCACCATATTTGGTGGTGCGGAACGTTGGCGGAAGATTGAGTGATCCGCTTTGGCGAAGGGTTTCGTCACATCAATGCAGGCCAGCCAAAGCCCGAAAACAGATCCGAACCGATGTGAGCGATTTGCGTGAATCAAGGAAGTGAACTGGTCCCGGTTGTCTGAACAA
>NZ_AJQE01000387.1 GCF_000261685.1 Bradyrhizobium genomosp. I (2014)
CAAGCCCGGCTCGCGAAAATGACGACCTCATGATCGCCCCTCGAGGATGAGCCGGGATGAACGACACATACGCTATTTCCGAATTTCGGTAAAGCGGAATATTTTTGCCCGAAGGGATTGACAAAGCGCGACACGGGCGCGGCGGACAAGCCGCTCCATCGGGGCCACGACGTAACGAGAGCCCCTACACCGGATCGAACGCCCGGATCGGCGGCAGATTGCCCGTGAACTTCTCCACCTCGACGGTCGTCAACTGACCGGTGCAGCCCTGCGCCAGGGACGAGGTGCCGACGTCTCGGGTGAGCACGTTCGGATTGCCGTGAACGCAAAGCGGCGCATCGTCTTCGGGATCCATCGGATCGTACCAGGCGCCGGTCGGAAGCTGGACCACGCCGGGCGCGATGCCGTCGGTGACGTGAACTGCGGCGAGGCAGGCGCCGCGCTCGTTGAACAGGCGAATGATGTCGCCGTCCTTGATGCCACGCGCGTCCGCATCAACCGGGCTCATGCGCGCGATCTCGCGGCCGCGATGCTTCGCGGCAAGCGAATGTCCGCCGAAATCGAGCTGGCTGTGCAGGCGCGTCACCGGCTGGTTGGCGACGAGAAAGCACGGCGCCCCGGGCTTCGGCATATCGGTCTTGTCGAGCCAGACCGGATGGCCGGGACAATCCGCATCGCCATGACCCGCGATCCTGGCGGAGAAGATCTCGATCCGCCCACTCGGTGTCGGCAGGGCATGATTGACCGGATCCTCACGGAAGCGGCGCAGCCGGCCGCCGTCGTCCGCCTGCTGCGGCACGACCAGGCTGCCGCGCTGCCAGAATTCGTCGAAGCTCGGGGCTTCAAGGCCGCGCTTGGCCAGCGAGACCCGGGTCGGCTCGTAGAGATGTTCCAGCCACTGCCGCGACGTGCGCCCTTCGGTGAAGGGTTCGCGCGCGCCGAGGCGCTCGGCGAGATCGGCAAAGATCTCGTAGTCGTCGCGCGAAAGGCCAAACGGCTCGGCGATCCGGTGCATGGCGACCATGAGAGGATCGTTGCTGGAATAGCCGATGTCCTCGCGTTCGAGCGTCATCGTCGAGGGCAGCACGATGTCGGCGTGACGCGCGCTGGCGGTCCATGCGAGCTCGTGCACGACGAACGTGTCGACTTGCGCGAACGCCTTGCGCAGGCGGTTGATGTCCTGGTGGTGATGGAAGGGATTGCCGCCCGCCCAGTAGACCAGACGAATGTCTGGATAGGTGCGCGTCTCGCCATTATAGCGATACGTGCTGCCGGGATTGAGCAGCATGTCGGCGATGCGCGCCACCGGGATGAAATCGGCGACACCGTTGCGGCCCTGCCCCAGCGTTGGCCCCGGCACGTCGTTGACGCGCCGGCCGTAATAGCCGATCGCACCCAGCGAATAGGCATAGCCGCCGCCGGGAAGGCCGATCTGGCCGAGCGCCGCCGCCAGCACCATCCCCATCCACACCGGCTGCTCGCCATGCTCGGCGCGCTGGAGCGAATGGGAGATGGTGATGAGCGCGCGCCGTCCGGCAAGACGCCGCGCCAGCCTGCGAATCGCATCCGCCCCGACGCCGCAGATTGCGGCGGCCCATTCGGCGTGCTTGGCTTGCCCGTCGCCCTCGCCGGTGAGATAGCGCAGGAAAACCGGCCAACCCTCGGTGTAACGATCGAGGAAGGCCTGGTCGTGCAGACCTTCCGCAACCAGCGTGTGGACGATGCCGAGCATCAAGGCGGTGTCGGTGCCGGGCACGCAGGTCATCCATTCGGCGCCGGCTTCGACCGGCAGATCGTCGCGCAGCGGGCTGACCAGGACGAACTCGCAGCCGCGCCGGCGCGCCGATGCCATCGCACCGCGCTCGACATGCTTGCTGATCGAGCCGCCGGCCACCATGGAGTTCTTCAGCGCCATGCCGCCGAATGCCAGCACGATCTCGGTGTTATCGGCGATCTGCTCCCAGGTGACGTTGCGCTTGGTGATGTCCTCGTAGCCCGCCAGGATCTGCGGCAGCAGCACCGAGGACGCACCCGACGAATAGGAGTTGACCGATCGCACATAGCCGCCCATCGCAATGTTGAGGAAGCGATGCACCTGGCTTTGGGCGTGATGGAAGCGGCCGGCACTCGACCAACCATAGGAGCCGCCGAACACCGCGCCCGGCCCGCGCGTGTCGCGGATGCGGCACAGTTCGTCGCCGAGGAGGTCGAGCGCCTTCTCCCAGCTCACCGAGACGAACTCGTCGCGGCCGCGGCGATCGTCGGGGCCCGGCCCGCGCTCCAGCCAACCGCGGCGGACCGCCGGCTGGGCGATGCGCGCCTGGTGGCGGAGCGCGCCGGGAAAATTGTCGATGATGCCGTTCGGATCTGGATCGCCCGCATAGGCCCTGACCTCCAGCCCGGCCGCGCCCTGACGCGCGGAGAACACGCCCCAATGCGAGGTGTGCGGCTTGAAGCCGTCCGACAGGTCGAGACCGGGGTCGGGGAAGCCAATCGTATCGTCCATCATCTGATCCTTGTCCGGGCGGCCTGCAGTCGAGGTGGTAATATACCGATCCGCAACGGACGTCGTCGAGATCAGCGTTGACGGAAACGCTGGCCTGCCCCGCGCAAAGGCATCGAAGGCGTCGCTGAGGCACCTGCAACGATGATGGCAGTCACCTGCACCGGTCGAGAGCCGCAGGGGCAACTTGCCTGAACCGCCGGCTAGTGTCGCTGGGCCTGCGAGGAGAATTCGTTGCGAGGGCGATCGTCTATCCCGGCATGCGCCGGGCACCGGAGCCCGCACAGGGCGAATGCGTCATGCCTCCGGGCCGGGCATCAACCGCGTGCGCAGCAATCGACCAGCAGATCCCAGATCCGCTGCGCCTCTGCTCTCTTGTGAGCCTCCTGCGCCCTGTCCGCACTCGACCGATCATACGCTGCGATGGTGCGTGTTTCGCGAGGCGCGATCCACCGCTCCGAAATCGGGTCATACCATTTTCCGATGTTCATCTCGGTCACGCCGGTCGGCTCACAGATTTGATCCAAGGTTGGGCGATGCGCCTGCCGCGGCCTGTTCGAGACCGTTCGGCGACGCGACACCCGTCTCACCAATCAGGAGTTCGCGCGATCGTTCCAGGCCGCTGCGTCAGCCTGGCCGGGCCGGATGAAGCGTGCGCGGATGCCGCTCGTGCAGCAACCGCGCGAGCTCCTCACGCTCCGTTGCGCGTCCCTTCATCGCGGTCTCGAACAGCGCTTCCTGGATGTCGCGGGGCATGTCGCCCCATACCTCCATCGCCGCACGTCCGAGCAGGCCCGCAAGATGATCCACTTCATCGCTCATTCGGCTCTCCTGATCTGCACACCGGAATGGAACAGCCGCAGCCGCACCGCGTTCCACTGCCATCATTGTGGAGCGACCAACACGCAGGTCGAGCGCCTCGACGAGATCTTCGCGAAGCTCGGCAAGGGAAGCTCGGCAAGGGCCGAGCGGCGCGCATCGTCCGGCCATCGACGGCCCGATCGAGGAAGCCGACGAACACTCGGATCAAAGCCGCCTCGGCGGATCAATTCACCTCGGCAAAGCCGAGCGAGGCCTTTACGCCCGGCGAGATCATCCGGGGCTGCCAGGGCGGCTCGAACGTCACGGTGACGTCGACCGATTCCACGCCCGGAACGAGACACGCGCTGCTCGCGACACCCTCCTTGAGAAAGGACGCGGCGGGACAACCTCGCGTCGTCGCCGTCATGACAATGCGCGCGACGCCGTCATCGACCGACACATCATAGACAAAGCCCAGGTCGACGATGTTGTGTCCGAGTTCCGGATCGATCTCGACCTTCAGGGCCTGCCTTATCCGGGCCACGAGATCATCGTCCTTGGTCGTCATGTGCGCACCCTCACCGTCAGTTGATAGATGTCCCTCTGTGGCGTGAAGCCGCCGCGCCACTGATGGCCGCGCCTGGTCAGCTCCCGAAACAGGAAAACCGGTTCACGACTGAGCAAGGCGGAGAGCGTCTGCCCGGGCGCAAGCCGCTCCACCGAGGCCAGAATCCGGACCATCGGCTCCGGCGGATCGAGGTCGCGGTTGTCGAGATGAACGGCGGGCTCGGGCCAGTCGCCATCGCTCGGCGCAGCAGGCGCCGGTTCGGCCGCTGCGGACGAGCCGTCGTCCGGCATGAACCGGATCTCCCATTCGCCGCCTTCGAGCTCGGCTTCGCGATGTGCGAAGCCCTTGCTCGCCATGACGTCGAACAGAGGAACCGGCTTGAAGGGGGCTAGGAGCCGCAGGCCTTCCCCGGGCTCCAGCCGCTCGAGCGCGGCCATGATGATCGAGAACGGCTCGCCCCCTGCACGAAGAATCGGCCGGACGTCGACGTCGATGAATTCGGTCATTGCATTTTCCTTCAGTTGCGTGAAACCAGAAGACGGGGCACGGCTGCTCCCGCCGGCAGGCGCAACGGCTCCGCCACATCCGCAAGCCGTCTGGCCCTGACGAGCTCCTCAACGAGGCCGAGTGTCGCAACCGTCACGACCGCGACAGCAATGCGAAAGCCGGGTGCCGCGTCGATCCACAGCATCATCGTGGCCACCCAGATGCCGGCAAAGAACAGGACGAACCATTTTGACGCGCGACGCTCGGCGACGAGATCCTGTACGCGGGGCGTCGGCGCCCTGCCCATCACCGGACCATAGGTCTCGAGCCAGGTCAGGAACGGAATGATCTTGTAGAGATTGGCAAGCACGAGGCCGGTGAGCCAGCCGAACGCGACGAGAAAGACGAGCGCTCCGGCATGCGACTGCAACGAACCGGTCGCAGCAGACGCGGCGCCAAGGATGGCAACTGCGACGAGGCTCCCCAGCGCAAGCAGGCTCATGCGCGTGTTGAGCTCGAGCGCGCGGCGCTTGCGGGTCCTGTACAGGCCGAGCACGTCACGGCCGTAAGCGGCCAGCGATAGAAGGGCCGCAGCTCCGGCAAGCAGAAGCACCAGGCTCAGTCCGCTCGCGCGCCAGGGTGCGAGCACGCCACCGACAACACCGACCGCCAGCGCGGCGGCTCCGGCACGCCAGGCAGGCCGACCCAGCCTCGCATCGCCATCGGGCGCGAGCATGAACATCGCAAGCAGGCGATAGCTGACGCCCATGGCCGTGAATGTCAGCCATCCGCCAAGCCCCGCAATCGCGTGGATCGGAATACCCGATAGCAACAGGTCCGGCCATGGTGCACCGACAGCGGTCGCGGACAGCACCAGAGAGAACATGCCGCCGAATGCCGCCGTGACACAGATGCAGGCAAGCCCGACTGCGACGAACAGCGCAGGCCCCGGCAGCGGGCGAGCCGACCAGAGCGTCATGCCGAGATCGGCAACGACCAATGCGAAACCGGATGTCAGCAGCCCCGCCCCGACCGGAAGCAGCCAGCGCGGCCCGTTGAAGTGGCCGCCGAGAGCCAGAAAACCCGCGAGCAGGACCATCAGCCCAAGCGTCAGCAGCGCCAGAGCCGGCAGCGTCCAGCGCTCCGCATAGAGCGGCCTTGCGACCAGCACCGGCACGAACTGGAACAGCGCGCCACACACCGCCGTGCTCAACCAGCCGATGCAGACGATATGAACGATGACGAGCGTGTCCGGTCCGCCGATGTCGTCGTGCGGAAAGCCGAACCCGGCGACCATCACGCCTTCTGCGAGCAGCAGCCACACGACGGCGAGCGCGAAGTAACTGACGGTCCATTTGCAGAGGCTTGTTCCGATCACCGGTTTGCTTCCCATCGCCTGCACCGCGATCCCGTGGCAGTGCCCGAAAAGGTAAGCAGTTGCAGTCACGGCCTCTTTGTCGAGGCGCAAACTCCGGCACCTATGGGACATGGACCATCGCGATGGACTCGGATTCGAGCCGGAGGCACATGACCTCCGCGACAGCGTGCGGTTATCGGGCCCGCGCATGCACGCCGTCCATCATGGAACCATATGTACGGTAGCCAGTTGGCTTGCGGTCGACGCTCGGCAGAGCGGCTCGACGACCGGCATGAGTTCTAGCGCCGGTCATCCGTCGGGGGCCAATCCCGTGATGGACCACGCGACCAGAGTCGGTAATCGATTGTTAGCCGCGTTGCCGCCAGCAGATTTTGCCCTGCTTGCGCCCCATCTGCGGAAAGTCGTCATCGAACGCGATTCCGTGCTGGTCCGATCGGGCGATCGGGTCGAGCATTTCCTCTTCCCCCTGAGCGGCGCGATCGCCGCCATCACGGAGCTGCCCAACGGGCAGACGGTTGCCACGTCGATCATCGGACACGAGGGGGCAGTGGGTCTGACTTCTGCGCTCGGCGCATCGCGCTCGCCCACGACGGCGATCGTTCGCTTGCCAGGGTCTGCGCTGCAGATCTCGCCGGTGCAATTTCTGGCGGCGCAACATCGCAGCCCGCCCATCACATCCATGATGCAGGTCTTCACGAGATCGTTGTTGACGCAGCTTCAGCACGTGGCGGCCTGCAATGCACTGCATTCCGTCGAAGCCCGCCTGGCGCGCTGGCTGCTTCATATTCACGACCGGGCGAATGGAAGCGATCTCCTCCCGCTGACCCAGGAAACGTTGTCAGAATTGCTGGGCGTCCGCCGCACCACCATCACGCATGTCGTGAGCACAATGCGCGCGTCACGAGCGCTGAAATCCAGTCAGCGCGGCCAGCTCGAGATCGATCGGCCGCGACTCGAAGCCATGGCGTGCGAGTGCTACAAGGTCATGAGCCGCAAGATCGACCGGATCGTTTCGCACGGCGCGGTCGGGCTCGTTCATGGGGCGCCAGCGCGGAGCGTCTCCCACTCGCCCGGTAGCCGACTATCCAAGGCAGGCTCGTAAAGCGCGATGTGATTAGGATGAAACGTCATCGCGCTTTAGGTTGTTGTTTGCGCATGATCTTTCCGGAAAACTGCTGCGCACTTTTCCGGATCATGCTTTAGGCCCAGGCCTCTCTCGCGAACCACTCGTGTGTCGCCGCGCAGACCCGGCAACAGGCGCGCGAGAAGAATACTGAAATTCAAACCGCCAGGTTGCAGCGACCGCTCGCTTGCCCTCCGAACTCGCTCATTTTCCGGGGATAGCTCGAGTTGCGAAGGCGGCGCCGACGGTTCTCTTCCCAAGACGCTCAGTCTCCGAGACTCTCAAGTCCAGCCTCTTCGAGGCCGGCGCAGCTCGAATTTCGACTTGAAATCAGCATTTAATTTATTTATTTCTCGCTCATATTAATCGGGTGACGGTCCGACCACCGCAATGGAATCATTGCCATGCCACTGCAGTTTCATCGCCCCGTCGAGAACATCGAGATATGGAGCGCGAGCAGCGATGGCTTCTCGTTCGTGATCAGCTTCGGAAGCCCTACCGGTCCGGGCTTCCACGGACGTACCGGCTACCTGGCGAGCTGGCGACCGCTCTACCGGAACGACGGCGCGATCAAGATCAGCGGCTCGCCCTTCCGAACGCTGGCCGAGGCCGAAGGGGCCTGCCGCGACATGGCCGAGCATCTGACCGCGACAACCGACACTCCCCACCCCAGCATGATGAACGAGACACGGCGAGGCTGGCGCGCCTGAGCACCCAGCTCCCGCATCAGACTCCCTCTTTGGTGGTCTTGGGGCGGGTTGGTGGTCTTGGGGCGGGCAGGCCGCGGATAAAATCGTCCTGTCCTGCTTGCGCGCACCGGCCCCGCTGCGCGCCGGTGAACAACATCCGATCCAATCAGTGGATTTGCACCTAACGCGAGCGCCCCGGAAGGACACTATTACGCTTGGCGTCCTCGTTATTTCGGACCGCCGGATCCTGCTGAAGCTGCCCGGAGGAGGTGAGCTCGCGCGGGGCGGCATGCTGCTCGTTTTGCGAAATCGCCAATGCCGCGAGAACCGTACGATTGCTGATATCCAGCTTCTGGAAGATGTGGTGAAGGTGGACCTTGATCGTACCGTCGGCGATGTTCAGACGACGCCCAATCTCCTTGTTCGACAACCCCTCCGATACGAGCCTCATGATCTGCCGCTCCCGGTCGGTCAGTTGCGTCAGGGACTTCTCCCCAGCTGCGCGAGGCTCCTCGCCGATCTCCCCGTCAGGGCTCGTCGGTTCCAGTGCAAGTCCCTGGTCTTGTGCAACTTTCCGCAAGGTTGCGACCAGCATTTCCGGCTTCGCATCCTTCGTGAGGACGACGCACGCGCCGTCGGCGACCAGCCTTTGCAACTCGCGACCGACGGCCTTCCCGAAGAAAATGACCTGGGCCCCTCGGCCAGCGGTGTTTGCGAGAGCAAGGAAGTCCGGGCGGTTGATGTCGGGCATTGCGCTATCGATCAGCGCAATGTCCGGCTCGACGAGTCGGATCGCCTCAATGCAGCTCGCGGCATCGCCGCAGGCGGCCACGATCGCAAAATCGTGCTGCATCGCAAGGACGCTGCTGATGCCCTGCAGGACGATCGGGTGCCGGTCCGCGATGACGACTCTGATGCGGCGCATGCTTTCCTTGCCTATCGCTAACAACTCCGCATGCAGCCGTTTAATCCAACATTCTCTATGGAGACGCGCGGGAGGCATGACCAATTCGTGCTGGCAAAACGTCGCACTGCCAGCTTCGTCACGGCAGGTATCGGCCAACGCCAGATGGCCGCATCAACGTAACTCGCCTGGAGAATGCGTGCGGCAGCGCAAGAACACGGTCCCCCGAGGAATATCGAAACGGCATATTCACCGACCAAATCCGATTATTTACCGCAATGCTGGATTGTCGCAATATGAAAACTCTCCTAAAGAGTGTAGTGCCCGGCAATCTGGCTGCTTCGTCAGTACTGGTTAACGACGTCTAACTCGTCACCGGCCACTTATTACGAACGATATATAGGGACACTCAGGATTCAAATCTAACATTCAACAAAGTTTCACCAGAGCGAGGCAATCTGGCAGGCCTCGTCGACCGGAAGAGGAGGGACATAAAAAGTAATACTATTCATCAAGATTAATATGAGAACTGATCATCAAGCGCGACAGCGGCTGGAATCCTTCCGATCTCAGTCGTGTGCCAGCCGGGAAGCTCGAATGAGGGGCACGGCCTTGTTTCCGATCATTGATCAGGGATCTCGAACGATAACTGTTCTGCTTCACTAGTAGCACCGATGAAGACCTTGTCAGCAAAGTTGGGGGCGGCATTTCGTCATCCTTGCAACTTCCAGTCCGCGGTCACGGCGTCATCGCTGATCATGAGTAGGTGGTCACATGTATTCTTCGGCTATTTTGCGCCAAACGCGTGAGGCGCTGATCGTTCAATTCACCGAATTGCAGAATTTACGTCGTCGCGTGTTGATGGCCGAGCAGCGCTTGCTCGGTCCAACGCGAACGGTCCGCCGGCGAAGAGCGGCCGGGAGGCGGCCGGTCGGTCGGAGGTACAGACCCGGCCGTTAGCCCAAGAAGCACCCGCATTGCACACTTGCGAGCTGTGCGCGAACCGATCGTGCTTGCCCGACCCGGCTTTGACCTGATAAGCCCCCTCCGATTTCGTATCGGAAGTAGTGGGGACGGCTTCCATGGAGAAGGACGACTGGGCATCTGCGACCACCGCCGAACTGTGGCGGCTCTACGATGAGGTGACGACTGTTCTCAGTCGGAGAATGATCGCGGAAAAAGCCAAGCTCGAAGAACGGCTTCGCAGGATAGAGGGAACCGCCGGGGCCCCGGGCGCGGAGCGTGTGCGCCGTCCCTACCCTCCGGTCCTGCCGAAGTACCGGAACCCGAAGAACCCATCCGAGACCTGGTCCGGTCGTGGCAAGCAGCCTCGATGGCTAAAAGCGCAGCTTCGGGCCGGCAAGAAGCTGAACGATCTCCTGATCAATCGCCCATCCGGACAAGGCCGCCGTCGGACCGGCTGAGCGTCAGGGCCATATCCCGACGCCGCGCGCCGCGAGGATACGCATTTTACTGCGCACGGGTTTCCCAACGGTTCGGGCCGTCCTCGCCGGAAGATCGCGGCCGCAGCCCATTGACCGCAATGCCGAACTGCACGGGGACGGCAGCGGCGGCCATGGCGGGCCGACTTGCAGATCTCGCCGTGCCCCCCATGGGCAGCAAGCCGATCCACCGGAGCGCGGAGCCAGGGGACAGGAAGTGGCGATCCGCATCGCGCTCGCCCGTTAGCGATCACGTCCCCTTCCCGTCGACCGTCGCCCAGAGCTGATGATTGCTCGGCATCTGCACGCGAAGCCAGCGATAGGGGACTTCCGACCAGGGCTTGATCTCCAGGGAGAGATTGTCGAGCACGAGATCGCCGCTCAGGGTGCGGACGAGCAGCACCAAATGATGCTGTCCGGAACCGATGATGACCTCGCTCAGCAGCAGGGCCCGCGCCGGCCAGCCACGCCGAAGGAGTTCGTGGCGTTTGCTTACGGCGTAGTCATTGCAATCCCCTCGATCGGGATTGATGCTCCACGCCTCGCCAGCCAGGCCGTGGTCGTTGGGCGCCGACACAATGGCCAGATTGACCATGCGATTGACGTCCTGGAGTTCCAACCACCGTTCGCCCGTCAGCCGGACCGGACCGCCCCGGAAGCCTCGCCGCGAGCGGCACTCGGCCTCATAGCGCAGACAGAACATCGTGTACGACAGAGGCGGAAGCGTGGGCCGTCCGAGTTCGATGCGGCCTGGTGCTGCTTGAGGAGTCGTGGCCATCGCCAGGCGCCCTGCGCCCGCCCACGTGGCACCTCCGGCCATCATGGCGACCGCTGCAATCAAGACGGAGCCGGAGACTCGATACATCTGCCGATCCCCTTGCGAGCACCATCGAGGTTCGGATCCAGCCGCAGCGAAGCCCTGGCCGGAACCGTGCGATTAACCGTTTTCCCTTATTTAATTATATTAATTTTTTATAATTATCAACCAAAATAGCGATGCGATTAACTGATCCCGCCCCGGAGCCGAAGGGCTCGGCCTGCCGGTGGACAAGCAAGGTCAAATACACGTCGGCCGCTTCATTTCGGGAGCGCCGCTGCTCTCGCGCGACCCTGCCGTCTCTCGTCGGCAGGAGCGCCATTGCTTCTCGCGCAGGCAACACCTGACAGGCGCCTGCGATGGAGCCAATGAATCGGGCTTCAATCCGAACGCTTGGATTGGACATTCTGGGTTATTGTGCCGCGCCTTGGTCGCGTTGAGGCAGCCGATTGAACTCCGCCATCGAGTCCGGCCGAGCCATCATGACGGCTGCGCCTTTTCCATCGCCTCCGGTACGCTACCGGCGGCCTCTTGATCGGTGGGCAATGTGCTCGCGACGGCCGCAGGGCGCGCGCGGCTGATCTCCCATGGCCACAAATCCACCGGCTCGCCTGCTGCCGAACGGGAGATCTTCGCACGTAGCGCGGGGGCGAGCCGCTCCAAAATCAGGTGCCGCTCCAAACGGATCTCGCGCTCGAGGGCGTCCGAATAGACCGGGAGCGCGTGGATCGTCTCACGAGGGATTCTGCAGGACACGTGCCCAAACGGGGTCGCTGCCCCGACCACGATCGCCTTGCCATCCCATTCGATTTCGCCGACGAACTCGACGTCTCCGACAGAATTCAGCGTCATGTTAAATTCCAATCCAATGATTTGCGGTCATCAATTCACAATATTAAATACCACAGTTAAATAAATACAAGCGCAATTCAATTTCGGCGATTCAGCGAACCGCACTTCGAGGCCGTCAAAATCAATCGCTTCAGGTTCTCGCAATGATCGCGCACCCTATTTTTGGCGGGATAGCGGCGCGTCACCAGCCATTAGAGCCGGATTGTCACCGTCCAACACGAAGGCGACTTTGCAGCGAATTCCCCCCGGCAGCGCCAAACGCGGGTTCGGCAAGGCAAGACGCACCCCGAACGTTCCGCTGGCAGCGTCGAGGACACGGTCGACAACGGAGACAGAGGCGATATAGACGCCTCCGATGGGCAGCTCCGGTCGCACCTCGGCTCTGCTGCCGGTACGGATCTGACCAAAATATGCGGTGGGCACAAACACTTCGACCCTCAACGGATCAATCTGTGCGAGGGTGAGGACCGGGCTCTGGTCATTTCGATATTCACCCGGAACGAGAAGTCGCTCGACCACCACGCCGTCGACCGGGCTACGCAGCTCGCGTTGATTCAAAACCTCTTCGGCGTGCGCGACCTCCAAACGAGCGAGTTCCTGGTTAAGTCGCGCCTCCTTGAGCTGCTGCTCGGCAACCTGGACCTCCGCTTCGGCTTCCTGGAGTGAGGCGAGAGGACTGACGGACCTCGCATAAAGCTCTTTCAGACGCTCATGTTTCTGACGTAGGAACTGCACGCGGGCGTCGGCCGACTTCACCGGAGCATCATTGGTTGCACGCGCCCGCGCGAGCGCCAGCGTTGCGGCCTCGACTCCATCTTCGATCTTGCCAATAATCTGGCCCTGCCGAACGATATCGCCGCGATCAACATCAAGGCGCGCGATGGTACCAACCGCCGGGCTCGCCAGCTTGACGGTTTGTTGCGGCTCGATCACGCAATTGAATTCCCGCTCCCCCGCCGAGATTTCCGTGGTCTCTGCCCCTGCACCGGATCCGGCAAGCAAGCTCCCTGCCGGCAGGTGCAAGCACAACACGATGTAGCTCATGTACCGAGCTCTGCGGACAACTCTCTCAATCGAACCCACCATGCGAGTTCTCCAATTCCGCTTCGGCTCCCAGGCTCATTATACATAATATTAATGCACATTAAATAAAATTAAAATCACGCAACACGAACATAATATGATAAAGGGATTTGGTTTAAAATGGCGGCCGCCCTTCGACGGGCGCCATCGAGCCATTGCTCGGCCCTTGTCCTGGACAGTACATGTCTGAACCCGACTTGACGGCAAGCGGGGGCCCCGCCCCACAATTGCGGAGGGTGCCCGCAGATAGGACGTCGTCGCCGCACTGGCAAGGATTGCTGAATGCGGAGAACGAAGCGGCATTTGTTGCGGCCTGGCTGGCGCTGCAATGCAGCCGTATTGCCGGCGTGTCAGCGGGCCTGTTGTTCATGCGCCGGGTTGATTCAGCTGCGCCGTTACTATCGGTAACGTGGCCGCCTCGGGATGTCGACGCCAGCGATCTCATGCGCCTGGCCGAGACCGCCTACGCGGAGCGCCGCCTGGTCGTTGCTCCCGGTCGCGTCGGTCCTGATTCACGGCCCGCGCAACCTGTGGTCCTAATAGTTGCTCTGCCGCTGGGCACTACGAGCGAGCCGATTGCGGCTGTGGCCATCGCATTGACAACGACGGCCGCCAGGCCGCCGGTCACCCCGGCCATCGTCGCCGAGCAATTGCGCTGGGGCGCGGGCTGGCTCGAGTCATTGCCCTGGGCCAGGCGTACCAAGGATCTCTCGTCTGACGTATCGCGAGCCGCATCGTGCCTCGACCTCCTCGCGACGGTGAACGCGCAGCCGCGGCTGAGCGGCATGGCAATCGCGGTCGTCAATGAGCTGGCAACCCGCCTCCAGTGCGAGCGTGCGTCGCTGGGTATCGTCGGCCGAAACGGCACAATCAGCCTGCGCGCAGTTTCGTTCTCCGCCAGCTTCAAACGCGAGAACCGCCTCGTCAATGCGATCGAGAGCGCAATGGAAGAAGCGATCGAGCAGCGTGCATGCGTCGCTTATCCACCATTGCCGAGGATGGGGCGCGTCGTGGCCATCGCCCATCGGGCGCTGGCGGCGGAAGCAAAGGCGCCGGGCTCGTCGGCGATGTCAGCTATACTGGTCGGCCCCGATGGAGAACCGATCGGCGCTCTCACCTTGGAACGTCACCGCGCCGATCCCTTTACGGACGACGCGCTGAAGCTGATAGAGGGGATCGCGGCACTGCTGGGACCTCAGATCGGATTGCAGCTGCGGGCGAACCGGCTCCTGGGCGGGCGGGCGGTTGACGGTATCGGCGACGGATGCGCGGCACTGTTCGGCCCACGGCGGCCGACCCTCAAGCTCTGCATCGGCAGTGTCATGGTGCTTGCGCTGACCTTGGTCTTTGCGAAAGGCGAGCACCGAGTCACCGCGAAATCGGTGCTTGAGGCCGAAGTGCAGCGCGCAGCTGTGGCTCCGTTCGACGGATTTGTTCGAGCGGCCCCGGCTCGGGCTGGCGACACGGTGCGGCAGGGCGATCTTCTCGCCCTGCTCGACGACCGGGATCTTGTTCTCGATCGGTTGAAGTGGCGAGCCGAACTCGACAAGCTACTTCAGCGCGATCGCGAGGCGCTCGCCAAGCACGATCGCAACGGCCTCGCGGTACTGGAACCGCAGATCCGGCAGGCGGAGGCCCAGTTGGCTCTTGCGGAAGACAAGCTCGCGCGCACCCGGATCCTCGCTCCGTTCGACGGTGTCGTCGTCTCCGGCGACCTGAGCCAGATGCTCGGCTCTCCCGTCGAGAAGGGAAAGACGCTGTTCGAGGTGGCGCCACTCAATTCCTATCGCCTGATCGTTCAAGTCGACGAACGTGATGTTCGCTTCGTGGCGGTCGGACAAAGCGGAACCGTCGCGCTCGCAGGCAGGCCCGGCGAACCGGTGCCGATGACCCTTAGCAAGATCACGCCGGTTACGCTCGCCGAGGAAGGACGCAATGCTTTTCGAATAGAGGCCCGCCTCTCGGAGCCGGGCCTTGCATTGCGCCCCGGAATGGAAGGCGTTGCAAAGATCAATTCCGGACGACGCTCGATTGCGTGGATCTGGATGCATCCTGTCATCGATTGGCTGCGCCTTGCCGCGTGGAAGTACCTGCCGTGAGAGGGGCAACATGACCGCAGCCCCGTTTCTAAGCTCATCCTGGTATCGCGTCGCGCAACGCAGGCCGAGGCTTCGCGATCATACCTCGGTCTACCGACATCGGTATCGGGGCTGCACCTGGTATGTCGTGCAGGATCACGCGACCGGCCGCATGCACCGCTTGTCGCCCGCCGGCTACATGATCGTGGCCGCGATGGACGGCGCGCGAACGGTTGACCAGATCTGGCACGAGGTCGGATCCACTCTCGCGGAGGAGACGCCGAGCCAGAGCGACGTCATCCAGTTGTTGGCCGAACTCAGCGCTTACGACCTGTTACAAACCGAAGTGACTCCGGATGCAAGCGCGCTGGTCGCGCGTGCTTCGAAAGCCAAACGGTCCAGGTGGCTCGGCAACGTGCTCTACCCGCTGGCCCTACGGATTCCGCTCTGGCATCCGGTCAGGTTTTTCGAGCGTACCCGGCCACTTGCAGAATGGCTGTTCGGCTTGCCGGGTGCCGTGCTCTGGCTGCTGGTGGTGTTGCCGGCCCCTCTATTTGCGGCCCAACACTGGCAGGAACTCACATCCGACGCGTCCGACCGAATCCTGGCCACCGATAACCTTCTGTGGCTCGCGCTGGTGTATCTCCTGCTCAAGACCCTGCATGAATTTGGGCACGGATTTGCGGTCACGGCGTTCGGGGGAACAGTCCCAGAATTCGGAGTAATGATCCTGGTGTTCGCCCCGCTGCCCTATGTTGACGCCTCTGCGGCATCGGCATTCCGCAGCAAGTGGAGGCGCGCTCTTGTCGGCGCGGCCGGAATGATCGTCGAAGTGTTCTTCGCTGCGCTCGCGCTCTACGTATGGCTCGCAGTGGAGGCTGGACTTGTCCGCGCGCTCGCATTCGACGCACTGGCCGTTGCCGGCGTCTCGACATTGGTCTACAATGGTAATCCACTCCTGCGTTATGATGGCTACTACATTCTCGCGGACCTGCTCGAAATCCCGAACCTGGCGCAGCGTGCTACCCGGTATTCGGCCTCCCTGGTCAATCGTTACGCGTTTGGCGCCGATGAACCGGGGGATTTCGTGGCCACGACCGGCGAACGAACCTGGCTCCTTCTCTACGCACCGGCTGCTTTCGTCTACCGACAGGTCGTGATGCTCGCGATCGCCGTGTTCGTCGCCTCGCAGTATCTCGCCCTCGGCGTCTCGATCGCGGTCTGGAGTCTGCTGACAGGTGTTGTGCTGCCGATCGGCAAGGCACTGTGGTTCGTGCTCGCAAGCCCGAGGCTTCATCGCAATCGCGCCCGCGCCGTAACAGCGACCTTCGGCATGATCCTGGCCGCCGGGCTGATGACTTTCCTGGTTCCGGCCCCTTCTTACAGCACGACGGAAGGCGTCGTTTGGTTGCCGGAGAACGCAATCGTGCGCGCGAGAACCGATGGCTTCGCACGCGCGCTTCTGGTCCGTCCGGGCGCGCACGTCACAGCCGGGGAAGCGCTCGTCGAAAGCGAAGAATCGACACTCAAGGCCCAGCTCGCAATTCTCCGCGCACGGGTCGCCGAGCTCGAGACGAGGCTTGCCATCGAGCGCTTTACCGACCGGGCGAGCGCGGAGATCACCACGACGGAATTGGGACAAGCACGCGCCGAGCTCGCGACCGCAACCGATCGCGACGCACGCCTCATCGTGCAGAGCCGCAGCGAGGGCACCTTTTCGGTTATGAAACCACAAGATCTGCCAGGACGCTTCCTGCGCGAAGGGCAACAGATCGGCTACGTACTTACTTCCGGTTCACGAGTCGTGCGCGCAACAATCCGTCAGGACGACATCGACCTCGTTCGCCATCGGCTGCAGAGCGCCGAAGTCAAACTCGCAGAGCGCCCAGATGAGACGCTGCCAATAGAATCCATTCGCGAAATACCGTCAGGCCGTGATGTTCTCCCCAGCAGGGCTCTGGCGGGCTCCGGCGGCGGCGCCTTCACTGTCGACCCCAGCGATCCCGAAGGGCTAAAGACGCTGCAGCGCGTCTTTCAAATTGATCTCGTACTGCCCGAGAATGCACCGGCAGCCACCGCGTTCGGCGGTCGCGCCTACGTCCGCTTCAACTTCAGTTGGGAGCCGCCGGGCCAGCAGATCTGGCGCCGTCTCCGACAATTGCTGCTGTCCCAGCTGCAAGTCTGAGGGCTCCGTATGCTCAAGCGCAAACGACACTTTGTCGGTTCAGCCCCGGTATCGGTGGACGCACCCTACGCGGAGCAAGCCGCTCGCCGAGACATTGCACTCGACGCCGTCCTGCTCGACGCTTGGGGCCGGGTGTTGCCCTTCCTGCCGCCGGCCCTCGCGCGTGACCGCCTCGGCCGCTTTGTCCGGCTGGTCAGTGATCTGGAACCGCAGTTCGCTGTCCTGACAAACCGGCGTTTGCGCGAAACCGCGGAGGAGCTACGCGCATCATTGCTGTCAGCCCCCCTATACTCGCACCAGATGGCGCGTTCGTTTGCACTTACGCGCGAGACGGCGCGACGACACGTCGGGAAGCGTCTCTTCCCGGTACAATTGCTCGGCGGCGCCGCCATGATGGGGGGCGCGGTCGCCGAAATGGAAACCGGTGAAGGCAAGACTTTGACGGCATTGCTGCCGGCGATCACCGCCGCACTCATGGGACGTCCGGTTCATATCATCACGGTCAACGACTATCTCGCGCGCCGCGACGCCGAACAGCTCGCACCTATCTACAACGCGCTTGATCTCACCGTCGGGCTCGTCGAGCCTGGGCAGTCGCCGCAGGAGCGGCAAAGAGCCTACGCAAGCGACGTCACGTATTGCACCAACAAGGAGCTTGTGTTCGACTATCTCCGCGATCGGCTCGCGCTCGGCCCCCGCCGCGCCCGTTCTCGACTTTCTCTCGACGCGATATTCGACGGCCGACCTGCCGGTCACCATCAATCCCTGCTTCTGCGCGGGCTGCATTTTGCGATCGTGGATGAGGCTGACAGCGTCCTGATCGATGAGGCCCGTGTGCCACTGATCCTCTCCGGAACGCAAGAAGGGCCCGAGAACACCGACGGCCTCTACGAGACCGCACTGGATCTCGCTCGACGCCTGGTGGCCGGCGACGACTTTCATGAGCGTGCAAACGAGAAGTCGGTGCGGCTAACAACCCGCGGCGAGAGCCGGATCGCTCAGTTCGCTGCAGGACAACCGGGCCTATGGGCGATCCGGCGCGCACGTGAAGAACTCGCTCAACACGCGCTTGCCGCCCTTCATCTCTACCGACGCGACGTTCAGTATATCGTCGCTGATGGCAAGGTGCAGATCGTCGACGAATATACCGGGCGCGTCATGCCGGACCGTTCGTGGGAAGGCGGCATTCACCAGCTCATCGAAGCCAAGGAACATTGCACCATCACGGAGCGACGCACGACCCTTGCGCAAATTACATATCAGCGATTCTTTCAGCGCTACATGCATCTTTGCGGCATGTCCGGCACGGCGATCGAGCCGACGGGGGAACTGTACGGCATCTATGGCCTCCGAGTTGCGCGTATCCCGACGAACCGACCATTGCGACGAACGAATGCCGGCACACGCCTGTTTCCGACGGCCAACCTCAAATGGGACGCCGTGGTCGATTCTGTTCACAACATCGTTCGCGAGGGACGCGCCGTGCTCGTCGGGACCCGCTCGGTTGAAGCCTCTGAGCAAATTGCGCGGCTGCTTAACAAATCCGGACTCGAATCCGAGGTTCTTAACGCGCGACAGGACCAGGCAGAGGCCGAGATCATTGCGGGCGCGGGTCAACCGGGCCGAATTACCGTCGCCACCAACATGGCCGGCCGCGGCACCGACATACAGCTACATCCTGCGGTCCGGAACCGAGGCGGCCTGCATGTCATCCTAACCGAATATCACGAGTCTCGCCGCATCGACCGCCAACTCTTCGGGCGCGCCGGTCGCCAGGGTGATCCCGGTAGCTACGAAACGATCGTCGCGCTCGATGATGAGCTCTTCAAACGCTTCATGAACCCGAAGCTTCTTCGGTTGCTAGGCAAGCGATCGAAACGGGCGCAGCCGATTTCAGGACCAACAGGACGCGCACTCCGCAGTTATGGCCAACACGCGGCGGAGCGTTTGCACGCGCGCGCCAGACGGGCTGCCCTCAACGAAGATCTTCGCTTCAACAGAATTCTCAGTTTCGCCGGGACTGAATGACGGCTCGCTTCGCGGAACTCGATGATTATATTCTCCCTAAAATATTATAAACCAGTGGCGATTGCCATATATTGTGATATTAATAAAACGACAATTAAATATATTATTATGCAGTAGCGATTTCGCTTCTGGCATTTGGAGACAAGATGTCACGTTCCAGAGGCCTGTTCAGCCATCTGTCGCGACGGATCCTTCACGGCAGCGCGAGGAACGATCGCAAGCGCGATGCCAGCCATTCGCCGCTGATCCTCGAGGTACTCGAGCCACGCATGCTGCTCGCTGCGGATCCCCTCGGCATCACCGCAGGCTACGCCTTCAACGAGGTCTTGGGCACCACGACGGCAGATGCGTCAGGTCACGGCATCATCGGCACGCTCACGAACGGTCCGACCTTCACAGCCGGAAGATACGGTAATGCGGTGGCGCTCGACGGCGTGAACGACTACGTCGATCTCGGGAATCCGAGTGCGCTGCAATTGACTGGCAGCATGACTCTCAGTGCATGGGTTTACGTCCGTTCCTTCCCCGCCGACGATGCTCCCGTTGTGTCCAAGCGCAACTGGGGTGAATCTGGGTACCAGCTTGACATCACTGCGGATACCGGACCCCGCACCATCGGATTCAAGCTCACCAACAGCTCGGGCGGCCAGATGTTCCGCTACGGCGCGACAGCGCTGCAGTCCGACACCTGGTATCACGTCGCCGGTGTCTATGACGCTGCGAGCCAGACCTTGAACGTCTATCTCAATGGTGTCCTCGACAACGGACAGTTGACCGGCACAGTCACGAGTTCGCAGCAGAATTCAACGGCCAACGTGAATATCGGTAATCGACCGGGCCGTACGGGCTTCGCCTTTCCTGGTCTTATCGATGACGTGCGCATCGCCGATCATGCCCTCACGCCCGATCAGATCCAGACCGATATGGCAACCCCTCTCGCCGGAACGGCAGACACCATTGCCCCGACCGTGTCTCTCACGCCTCCGGGCGCGATCGTGTCCGGCACCATGAATCTTGCAGCGAGCGCTTCGGACAACATCGGCGTTGCCGGCGTCAAGTTCCTGCTGGACGGCAACACTCTGATCGGCACCGAGGATACCACTTCGCCATACGGTGTCTCATGGACCACGAGCACGGCATCGAACGGCTCGCATGCGCTGACCGCGCAGGCACGAGATGCTGCCAATAACATAACCACTTCGACGCCGGTCAACATCACCGTCGACAATCAAGCGCCGACCGGTACGGTGACGATCAATGGCGGCGCAGCGGCGACCAACAGCACATCGGTCACGCTGACGCTCACAGCGACCGATGCGGTGACGTCCGTCACGCAGATGCGCTTCTCCAACAGCGGAAGTTCGTATTCGACGGCGGAAGCCTTCGCCCCGACCAAGTCCTGGACGTTGTCGAATGCAACGGGCACCAAGACGGTCTATGTCCAGTTCATGGACGCCGCCGGCAACTGGTCTGCGGCGGTGACTGATACCATCGTACTCGACACGACCGCACCGACGATTTCCGGGCAGACAACAACGAGCATTACCGGCAGCACCGCACAAGTCACGTGGACGACCAATGAAGCCGCGACTTCGCGGGTCGAGTATGGGCTGACGACCAGTTACGGGTCCTCGACGATACTTGATGCGACCCTGGTGACGGCACACAGCGTTGCGCTAACCGGCCTTGCTCCCAGCACTACTTACAATTACCGCGTTCGTTCGATCGACGCCGCCGGGAACGAAAGGATCGGCTCAAACGCCACATTCACGACGACCGCCACCCAGGACACCACGCCACCATCGACTCCTACAGCCCTGGTGGCGACCGCGGCTTCGACAACGCAGATCAATCTGTCGTGGAACGCCTCGACCGACAACGTTGCGGTCACCGGCTATCAGGTCTTCCGCAATGGTGCGCAGGTAGGCACCCCGACGACGACCACGTTCAGCGATACCGGCCTATCGCCAGGCACATCCTACACTTATACCGTGCGGGCGAGGGACGCGGCGTCGAACCTCTCCGGACAGTCCACACCGGCCAGTGCCACCACGCTGACGCCCGACACGACACTGCCTACGGCCACGATCACAGTGCCGATGGGATCGGCGACCGTTTCAGGTACGATCACGATCAGTGCCAATGCATCCGACAATGCCGGGGTGGCGGGCGTGACCTTCCTGGTGGACAACATCGCAGTCGGCGGGGGCGAAGACCTGACATCACCCTACAGCGTCAGCTGGGACACGACGACGGTCGCGAATGGCGTCCACACGATCACGGCGCGCGCACGGGACACCTCCGGAAACACCGGCGATTCGCTGCCCGTCAGCATCACTGTGTCAAACACTCAAACACCGGGCCTGGTCGCTGCCTATTCCTTCGATGAAGGATCAGGAACGACTGCGGGCGACTCCTCAGGGCAGTCGAACCTGGCGACACTCAACAACGGCGTTGCCTGGGTAGCCGGCAAGAATGGCCGCGCCGCGAGCTTTGACGGAGTCAACGACTTCATTTCCATTCCAGACTCTGCCTCGACCAACATTTCCGGTAATGCCCTCACACTGTCGATGTGGATCAATCCCCAGTCGCTCGCGAGTGGCGATTCTGTCGTCATCGGTAAGTTCTGGAATACGACAATGTCGTCGCCCTACTACCAGTATGGGCTCGAACTTCGCGGCGGCAATCAGACCGATTTCTATATTGGGACATCCAGTGGCGCGCGCGTCGCCTCCGGAGGAACCACTTTACCGTTCAACCAGTGGTCTCACCTCGCCATCACCTTCGATGGCGCGCAAGTCATGACCTATGTCAACGGAACCCTCGTCAACACGCAAGCGCTGTCGGCAACGATCACCGCGCGCGGCAACCCCATGCGCATCGGCGCGGATGCGTCGACCGCTCAATTCTACAAGGGAGCGCTCGACGATCTGCGCATCTACAACCGCGTACTGACCTCTGCGCAAGTGCAATCGGACATGACGACGCCCGTCGGCAACCCGACCGCCGGATCACCGCAGGTGTTGATAGATTCCCCAATCAACGGGGCGCAGGTTAGCGGCATCGTCAATGTGACCGCAGATGCAACCGACGATACCGGCATCGCCAACGTGCAGTTCTATATCGACAACGTGGCAACCGGCTCCCCCGATACGACCGATCCTTACGCGCTTGCGTGGGACACACGTACGGCAAGCAACGGCGCGCACACTATCACCGCGAAGGCGACTGACATCGACGGCCACGCGACACTATCAGCGCCGATAACCGTCAACGTCGCGAATAGCAGCTTCTTCCAGAACGAGATCCTGGCGACGGGCTTCAATCTGCCGACCGCGATCAAGTTCCTGCCCGACGGCCGCATGCTGGTGGTGGAGCTCGCCGGCACGATCAAGACGATGCCGCCGCCCTATACCACGCCAGATCCCACGCCCTTCCTGCAACTCACCAACATCGGCTCGGCGGGCGTGCAACAAGGCATCTATGACATAGCGCTCGATCCCAACTTCAGCACCAATCACTACTACTACATCTTCTATACGCTGGGTACGCCGAACGTAGATCGCTTCTCGCGCTTCACGGCGAACTCAACGCTGACGGGTACCGTTCCCGGCAGCGAGTTCGTCATTTATCAGGACACGGAAATTGCCAATGCCGAGCACCACGGCGGAGCAATCAACTTCAGCAACGACGGCAAGATCCTTCTCACGACCGGGGAGCATTTTCAGGCCGGCGAAGCTCAGGATCTCACGAAGCCGCGCGGCAAGATCCTGCGATACAACATGGACGGTACCGTTCCCACCGACAATCCGTTCTATGACGGCAACGGACCGAACTACGATGCGGTATGGGCACTTGGTCTGCGGAATCCCTTCCGCGCCTACTACGACGCGCCCACAGGGCGGCTGATCATTGGCGATGTTGGTGGGAACGTCTACTCGACTGCAATCGAAGAAATCGACATCGGAGCGAAGGGTGCCAATTACGGCTGGCCGAACGTAGAAACTCCGAACGGGAATCCCGCTTACACCGCACCGGCCTATTACTACCCACACAATGGACGCGACGCCGCAGTCGTCGCCGGGTTTGTCTATCACGGCACGCAATTCCCAAACAGCTATCAGGGCAGCTTCTTCTTCGCGGACTACACTCAGAACTGGATCAAGCGCATGACGTTCGACGCCAACGGAAACGTCACCGGCGTCTTCAACTTCGAGCCAGCCGACGGCTCGGTGGATGGCCCTTACGGGGACATTGTCTACTTGACCGAAGGCCCCGATGGCGCGCTTTACTATGTCGACCTCGGCTATTCCGATATCAGCGGTACATTCGGCGTAAGCAAGATCCGCCGCATCGAATTCATTCAATCGGATCTGCCTCCGGTCGCGACGGCTTCGGCATCACCGACGACAGGACCCAGCCCGCTCACCGTCGACTTCTCCAGCAACGGTTCATCTGATCCGGAAGGAAAGCCTCTCACCTATTCGTGGAACTTCGGTGACGGCGCGACTTCGACCGCGGCCAATCCATCGCACACATATACGATCTCCGGTCCGTATCAGGCCCGGCTGACGGTCTCCGACGGAGTCAATTCCACGCTATCGACCCCGATCGCGATCAGCGTCGGCAATAGTCCCGTTGTCAGTCTCCTTGCGCCGACCGATGGCGCGACCTTCAGGGCGGGCGACGTGATCACATTCAGCGGCACCGCGACCGATGCCGAAGATGGTACACTCCCCGCAAGTGCATATACCTGGAATATCGACTTCCTCCACGAAGGCCATATTCATCCCGGGACTCCCATCACCGGCGTGACCAGCGGCACGCTCACGATCCCGACCTCCGGGCACGACTTCAGCGGGTTCACGCGGTACCGAATAATGCTGACCGTAACCG
This sequence comes from Bradyrhizobium genomosp. I (2014), assembly GCF_000261685.1. GTDB lineage: Bacteria > Pseudomonadota > Alphaproteobacteria > Rhizobiales > Xanthobacteraceae > Bradyrhizobium. The sequence continues at coordinate 23,834 of NZ_AJQE01000387.1, forward strand.
ATTCCAGCGGGCTGCAATCGAGCCAATCCGTCACGATCTTCCCCGATAAGGTCAATCTCAATTTCAACACGGCGCCTGCCGGCTTAACGCTGTACCTGGATGGCATCGCACGCACCACACCGTTCACCTACGACACCTTGATCGGCTTCAATCATGAGATCGAAGCGCGCAACGCGACCGTCGGAAGCACGACCTATAACTTCGTCTCGTGGTCGGATAGCGGCGCTCAAGATCACATCATCACGGTCCCCGTCGGCGGTGCGACCTATACTGCGACTTATGATGCCGTCACGACGCCGGCACCGTTAGCATTCGTCCAAGGCAACTACGCCACCCCGCAAACCAACCAGACTCAGGTATCGGTCGCCTACACGAATGCCCAGACGACAGGGAATACGAACATCCTCGTAGTCGGATGGAACAATACGACATCGAACATCACGTCGGTCACGGACTCGGCCGGCAACGTCTATCAGCTCGCCGTCCCGACGGCTCGAGGCAGCGGCATCAGCCAGGCCATCTACTACGCCCCGAATATCAAGCAAGCCGCCGCCAGCGCGAACACTGTGACGGTGACCTTCAACACTGCGACTCAATACGTGGACATTCGCGCCCTGGAGTACAGTGGTCTCGCTCCCCTCAATCCGTTTGACGTAGGCACCTCAGCGTCAGGCACCACCAGTTCGGCAAACAGTGGAGCCGTTACGACCTCCACCGCGCACGAACTCATTTTTGGTGCCGGGACGACCGTCGGTGGGTTTACGGAGGCAGGCAGTGATTTTACCACGCGTCTCATTACGAGACCCGACCTTGATATTGCTCAGGACCGTTTCGTAACCGCCACGGGTACCTACAATGCGACCGCGCTTCTCCAAGGTTCCGCGGCATGGGTGATGCAAGTCGCGACCTTCAAGGCAGTGGGTTAGTCCGCATGCCGGGATCCCGAGACTCATGCGATGCCGTCGTGCGCCACCTCGTGTGTAGCAATGCCCTGAACGGCCAACTTACCCACGCGATCCCAGCCGTTTGGCGGCTGGTCGGTCGAACTGACGCACCGAGGTCTCGGACCGAGCAGGACGACCGCTTGCAAGGAGCCCTTGCATGTACTCGACCGCCGCGGAGGCTCCAGGGATGGAGAGACCTCGGAGAGTTCGAAATGGCGCTCCGGTTGTCGCCTGGGCCTCTCACGGCTAGGTTGAAGTGGCACGAGGCATTTACATTATGACTGCTTCGGATGAACCGATTGTCGGAAGTTACGCATCGCCCCTGGTGAAGGATCTAACTCGTGGCGGATACTTCGGAGGATTATTTGCTCTGGGGTGCGCCAGTGGCCTTGCATCCCGTGTCATTCAATCGGTCCACGGACGTGGATGGCTAGACGCGTTTCTCGACACCTTTGAGATCAGTATAATCGTTTGGATATCGTGTGTCGCCGGAGTTTCCCTCGTTTTTCAAGACCGAACGGTTGGGATTCGTTCTTCAGAACTCGTCTTGGGAGCGGCCTTTGTGCTGCTCGCTATTCTACCGGTAGGTCCCGCCAGCTGGCTGGCGGTAACCGCGCTCAGTCTCTATGTCATCAGCACGTCGGATGCCTCTTCGACGCGGCGTGGCACTCTTATTCTTCTTGCCGTTACTGTGCCCATGCTTTGGAGCCGGTTGTTATTTCATTTCTTTGCTGAGCTGATTTTGCGGATCGACGCCGCACTCGTCGGTTGGATATTGCGCACCCCCCGAACCGGGGACGTCGTCGAATTTGCCGACGCTTCCGGCGTTCTCGTCATTCTGCCGGGCTGTTCCTCGCTCGCGAACGTGTCGCTTGCATTTCTCTGCTGGGTGACTGTGAGCCAGTTAGCCGGCCACAAGCGATCTGCTTACGATCTATTCTGGTGTCTGATGGCTTGCTTCTCGGTCGTAGCTGTGAATGTCACTCGTATAAGCTTCATGGGCTTGAGCCAATGGCACTACGCCATGTTTCATAGTTGGTGGGGAGGCGCGGTCGCGAGCACAGCCATTTTGGGCCTGACGGTCGGCTTCTGCGTGCTGGGGGTGAGGCGTGAGCTGCTCCGTCCGCTTTAACTGGGTTATCGCCGCCGTGCTGTTGCTGGCCACTGCATGGAAGATTGCGATACCATTCGAAAATCCAGGCCAGCTAAAAGAGGATCTTGTTAGATTTCTCGAACAAAATCACTTCAGCGTCGTAGCGACCAATGAAGTTACGACCGGCACTCTGATCATCCGCGCCACCAGAGCGTCATGTCAATTGCAGGTCGCAAGGCTTACTCCCGACGGCTCCAACAGAAATCTCGTTCGACATCTGGCAACAGGAACCGATCGCTCGTTCGTCGTGTTTCGGGGCGAAGTGTACGCGCAACAGCCGATAGCCTGGACGGTGCTTCATTATCTGTGGTCGAGATTTCTTCGCGAACTCGGATTCGTTCGACACATCACCCCGGTCATCGACGTGGCGGAGAGCTTGGGCTGCAATGCGGAACGGCTCCCATGGGCTACGATTCAGGATCGTACCGCGTGATTCAGTTTCGACCTTCTCGTGCGGCCATCGGGTCTTGATGTCCTGGCGTCAAATCGTCGCGCGCGCATTCTCCATCAAGCTCTATCCGAGATTTATATTGACATCGATTTAATTTTTGATGATTATAATATCGTAAACATTTATTTTATAAACTGCAGGAGAAAAGGCCATGACGTTGCCCGGGTGGGTCCTCGCAATTTTCCTCACGATGGCCGCAGCGGTGCCGGCCGGCGTCTATTTCACGGCTACGCTGTTCTTTCCTCCTGACCAAAGCTACACCTACGTCGGCCAGGGAACAGCACAGGGCGCGCCTGGACCGGTCGCGGGCGCGGGGCTATCCTTCGCCGCGGTTGCCTATGCGGCCTATTGGATAATCAGGCGCCGTCAACGCAAACCGGACTAGGCGCGACGTGATCGGGCTCTGTACTACCCTCTGTACTACCGCGCGAAGTCGAACAATCCTGCTCGGAGCGTATGGCGTGCGAGCAGGGAGGGAGCGGCGGCCAGCTTCAAGCCCCCGCGCTGTTTGCAAGCCGGGTCCCTCCGCCGTCTCGACCGGCAGGCCACAGCTGCGTAAGCGGACGAATGCCGTTCAGCGCGACGCGGCCCCAGTTGCGACTGATGCCGGCGCCCTGTTCCTGTTGTAACGGCTGTCGAGACTATCCAGCCAATCGTCGATTGAATTCGCTGTTCACCGAGGCCAGATCTTCAAACAGGCCTTCCTCGGGGAGGACAGATTTGAAATGCCTGATGAGCTGCTCGTCATTCTGGGGGCCGAAACTATAATACTTGCCTGCGTGGCGGTGATGACCCTGTACGCCAAGCGAATGGACGTGCTGAGCGGACGGTCGCTCGAGCGATCGGTAGTTCCACCCAGGAGCAACAGGCATCCGCCACGCTCGATCCGTCGAAAGCCGCGTGCTCTACTGCGGTTGATCGGGAGGCGGGGCGACCTCACTAGATTCACTAGATTCGCCCCGCCAGATCTCTTGCGGCGAGCTGACATAACCAGAACGCCGCGGTTGGGTCTTCAAGCCAGGCTGCAGATTCTGTCTCGGCTCGTGACGCTCTTTTGTCGGTCGGGCAAGCCCGGTGCTGATGCCGTGCTTTCAGAGGCCGCCCCAACGCCGACGCCCACGTATAGGCGTTGGCCCCGATCGCCGTGAAGTCGAGCGCCGCTAGCTTCCGCGAGGAATCAGCGCTCCTTGAATGCACGCTCGGCCTGATCGTGCAGCGGCTTGAGCAGGTAGGACAGCGCGGTCCGACCTGCCGTCTTGATGAAGACCTCCACCGGCATGCCGGGCAGCAGCTTGGCCGAGCCGAGTTTCGCCAGCTCTTCGGGCTTCAGCAGGACGCGCCCGGTATAGTAGCTCGTGCCGGCACGCTGATCCTGCGTAATGTCCGCCGAGACCATGCTGACCTCGCCGTCGATTTCGGGCGTGGTCTTCTGGTTGAAGGCCGCGAAGCGCATCGTCGCGGTCTGCCCCACATAGACCTGGTCGATGTCCTTCGGTGCGATCTTGACCTCGACGGCGAGCGAATCCGCGTCAGGCACGATCAGCATGATTTGCTCGCCGGGTGCGATTACACCTCCGACCGTGTGGACGCTGAGTTCGTGGACGCGGCCGGATTGCGGTGCCCTGATGTCGACCCGATTCAATTGATCGACCGCCGCAGTTCTGCGCTCGCTCAGTTCGGAGAGTTTCGAGCGCGTCTCGATCAGGTCCTTACCGACCTCCGTCCGAAGGTCCTGGTCGACCTGAATGATCTGGAGGCCGATTTCGGAGATCTTGCCCTTCGACTGAGCAATCATTCCTGCGAGCTGGCTGCGCTCGCCTTCGATGCGGGCCGAGTCGCGCTCGAGGGAATTGAGCCGCGTGATCGGCACCAGATTCTTCTGCCAGAGGCTGCGCACGCCCTCCAGCTCCTGCCGGATGAATTCGACTTCCTTCTGCTTGGCCTCGGTCTGACCCACATAGCCCTTGATCTCGTTCTCCAGCTGCGTGCTTTTCTCCTGCAGCTGCGCCTTCTGGCCGCTCCTCGCCTGGCGACGCAGGTCAAATAGCTTCCGCTCCGCGGCGATCGCACGGCTCGCTTCCGAGTTGTTCTCCTTGGCTCGGTCGAGCAGCACTTTGGGAAACGTCACCCGCTCGGAACCATCGCGCTCGGCCTCGAGACGCGCCTGCCGCGCGAGCAGCTCATCGATGCTGTTGGTGACGATTGTCGCATTCGCGAGCGTCTGAGTCTCGTCGAGGCGTATCAGAATGTCGCCCGCCTTGACCCGGTCGCCCTGCCGCACGCGCAACTCTCCCACGATCCCGCCGGTAGCGTGCTGAACCTTCTTGACGCTCGAATCCACCACGACCACGCCCTGGGCGATCACCGCGCCCGACAATTGGGTCGTCGTCGCCCAGCCGCCGACCCCAAAGGTCACCAGAGCGAGCATGATCATTCCGACGATCACGTAACGCTGGATGGATTGCAGCGCCGGCGCTACCTGAGCGTTCATCGCCCTCCTCCGTGAGCTTCAGCGACGACCTTGAGCGGCACTGGATTCCGCAACACTTTCTTGAGAACCTCCTCTCGCTTGCCGAAGGACTGAACCCTGCCTTCGCCAAGGCACAGGACATGGTCTACGCCTTCAAGCGCCTTGGGACGATGCGCGACGACGGCGACAATCCCACCGCGGCGGCGCACGTTCAGGATCGCCTCGGTCAGCGCCTCCTCGCCCTCTGCATCGAGATTGGAGGAGGGCTCATCGAGCACGACCAGGAAGGGTTTGCCGTAGAAGGCACGCGCGAGACCGATGCGCTGCCGCTGCCCGGCGGACAGCGCCAGTCCTCCCTCGCCGATCTTCGTGCCGTAGCCGTCCGGAAGCGAAAGGACGAGATCGTGCGCACCGGCGGCATGTGCGGCCTCCAGAACAGCGGCAGCCGTCGCCTGCGGATCGAACCGTGCGATGTTCATGGCAATGCTGCCGTCGAACAATTCGACGTCCTGGGGCAGATAGCCGATGTGCTTGCCGAGGGCGTCCGAAGACCAGTGATCGAGTGCGGCATTGTCCAGCCGTATCCGGCCGCGAATGCACGGCCATACCCCCACCAGCGCTCGCGCCAGCGTCGATTTGCCGGATCCGCTCGGCCCGATGATTCCGACGGCCTGCCCGCTCCGCAGTTGGAACGACACTTCGCCGAGCGTGGGCTTCTCCGAGTTTGGCGCGCCGATATAGAGATGCTCGACCGTGAGCGTTTCGGCAGGGGGAGGCAATGCCAGCCGCTCCTCCTCGTGAGGCAGCAGCTTCAGCAGATGATCGAGCCGTTGCCCCGACTGCCGCGCGGCGACGAATCCTTTCCAGTTCGCAATAGCCATTTCGACGGGCGCCAGCGCCCGCGCGGTGAGGATTGATCCGGCAATGATGATGCCGGCCGTCGATTCCTGGTTGATGACGAGAACCGCGCCGACGGCAAGAACCAGCGATTGCAGGATCGCTCGAAAGATCTTGGAGGCCCCCCCGAGCCCGTTTGCGACGTCGCTGGCCCGCTCATGGGCCGCGAGGTACTTCGCGTTGACTTCCTGCCAGCGCAACGCCGCCTGCTGCCGCATGCCCATGGCCTGCAGAACCTCGGCATTTCGCCGCCCCTCGAGCGCCAATGCCGTTCGCGAGACCGCAAGACGCGAGGACGCCTTTGCCGGCCCTCGCGTCCGGGTCTCCGTGAGCATCGTAATGCCGACCAGCACCAGCGCGCCGGCCAGCGCAGTGACGCCGATCCAGAAGTGAAAGAGGAAGCAGACGCCGAGATAGATCGGCATCCAGGGCAGATCGAACAGCGCCGTCGGCCCTCCGCTCGACAGGAAGCTGCGGACCTGATCGAGGTCGCGCACCGGCTGCAGGCCGTCGCCATCGGCTCTGGTCTTCAGGGGCAGGCGAACGAGCGCGTCGAATATGCGAACGCCGAGCCTTTCATCGAAATACCGGCCGACCCGGGCGCTGATCCTGCTCCTGACGAGGTCGAGCCCGCCCTGAAACAGGTAAAGCACCGTGGCCAGAACCATCAAGGCGATCAGCGTCGGTATGCTGCGCCCGGGCAGCACCCGATCGTAGACTTGCAGCATGAAGAACGAGCCGGTGAGCATGAGGAGATTGCTCATCCCGCTGAAGGCCGCAAGTGCCCAGAATATCCGGCGGCAAGACCGCAGGAAGCCCGACAACTCCGACCGCGACTCATCATAGTCGTTAGCCGGCCGCGGATGACCGGAGAACAGTCGTTGCCGCAGGACTTCGACGAGGTGCTTTGCCGAGCCGATCGGGCCTCGCGTCCGCAGTTCGGCGTCTTCCACCCACTGTCGTGCGACAGCCCCAAATCTCGCCAGATGCGAAAGTTGGATCCGAAAAAAGCTTGCTGGCAGGGGGATCACCCCCCACCGCTCAAAGTTTGTCATGGCTCCCACCCTTGAACCGTGCCTTATGTGACGATCCCCAAGAAGATCCCGAAGGCAGATTTGAGTTTGATGTCCCTGTCGTCGAGCTAGTTACGCGAAGTAGAAGTCAGGCCAATCTGCGCACCGAGCCTTGTCAACCTGAGCGTGTTGCCTGTCGGCGCTACCGTGAGATGATGGCCATCCTGCCATTTGATCTGCGCTCCCAGTTTCTTCGATCCGTACTCCACGACCAAGTCGTTCGCAGAGCGCGTATCGTGGCGATCCGCATCACCACCTCATGGTTAATCAGCCTGGCCTCACGTGCCGGTCGCCATGGGCTTTTTTGGGACCAGATGGGGGCCGGGCCGAGGTTTTTTTAACCATCACGCCAACTCGCGGCACCGAAATAATCGCGCATTTTCCCTGATTAAATCGTCGCGCATCTCCCTGATCTCACGCCGGACAGCCAGACTCAACACGCATTCCGTTGCGGCATGGCCTTAGCCCACAGAAATCGTTTGCTTCAACGCCCCGACGAGACCGTGCGGGGCACGTGACCGGCACTGCATTTAATTCTATTTATTCCCACGTACCCGCAATCGCCCTGACGCGATGAGAGCCGGACAAGACCGTCAATCGGAGCGACAAAGTGTAGCGGCGTGCGCTTGGTTGCTGGCGGTCCGAGAATGACCGTCGCCAAAGCGCCGGCCGGCCAAGGTTGCGCATAGCAATCCTGTCCGCGCCTGGTATCCCGCCAACACGGCGAAGCTGCTCATGCGTGGAGCAAGAGAGGCAGCCGGAATAGAAGAAGGCGGGGGACCATCCCCCGCCTTCCATGATCTGCACCGCAGTCGGGCGGCTACTTCCTGTCGCTGAACTCGGGACTACGCGAAATGGAAGTCATGGCTGTTCAGCTTGTCGAGCTTCGTGTCCTTCAGCGTGAGGGTGTCGCTCCCCGTCGCGATCACGACGTCGTGGCCTGACTGGGCCGCATGGGAGAGAACGCTCGCAAAACTGTCGAACACGCTCTTGCTGAACTCGATCGTGTCGTGAGCCGGTCCGCGGGCAGCGAAGTCCTTGATGACGTCATGGCCGAAGTTCGACGCGAACTGGAACGTGTCCGCACCCCATTTGCCAACCATGATGTCGTTGCCCTTGGTACTGGTCAGCGTGTCGCTGCGGCCCGAACCGACGATCGCCTCGCCCGAGCTGGTCCCGACCACGTGGCCTGTGGTGTCGACCTGCTCTGCGGAGAAGGCGTGGCTCTTGCCCGACAGGTCCGAGGTCTTGAAGCTCCACTTGCCGTCGGCTCCCGTGGTGACCGAACCAACCGAGGTCGTGCCGTCAAACAGCTTGATGGCACTGTTGGGATCGGCCGTGCCCTTGATCGTTGCCGTGTGACCCCAATGGTGCTGCACATTGGTGACTTCCACGGTTGAAGTGCCGCCGCCGCTGTGCGGGCCAATCGGCGGATCAATCGGCTGCGACAAGGCGCTGGTGTTGCCGGCAGCGTCGGTGGCCGTCGCGGTGAAGGTGTGGGACCCCTGCTTGAGATTCGGGGTCGTCACGCTCCAGCCGCCGTCACTTGCAACGGTCGCGGTACCGAGCAGGTTCGTGCCCTCATAGAGCTTGATCAAGCTTCCCGCTTCCGAGGTGCCGGATACCGTTGCCCGGTTGTGCGTGGTCGAATCGCTCAACAGAACCGGAGCATCGGGGGCAGCGGTATCCACCGTGACATCCAGCGCAGTCGATGCCTTGCTGGTGACGCCGGAAACCGTGTCGGTCGCGATGAAGCTATGCTTGCCGTCGGGCAGCGCTGCAGTCGAGTAGTGCCACGCTCCCTTCGCATCCGCCGTGACCGTGCCGAGCTGGGTCTTGCCGTCGAACACCTTGACCGTGCTGTTGGCTGCCGCGGTCCCCGTCAGGGTCAGCGTGTTGTCGCTCGTGATGTGATCACCGGCGACACCGGTGTCTTTCGAAAAAGTGGCGATCTTCGGTGCGGCCGGTGCAGAGGTGCCCGTGCCCGATGTGCCGGTGCCAGAGGTACCCGATCCGGAAGTACCCGAGCCGGAGGTGCCTGTACCCGAGGTACCTGAGCCAGACGTGCCCGAGCCGGAAGTACCTGTACCCGAGGTACCCGAACCGGACGTGCCCGAGCCGGTGGAGCCCGTCGTTCCGGAACCAATGACCGGATCCACAGCCGTCGACGCAGCGCTGACGTTGCCGGCAACGTCCGTCGCCTTGGCCGTCAGCAGGTGCGAACCGGACGACAGCGCAGACGTCGTGACACTCCACGCACCGCTCGAGTTGGTTGTCGCCGTCCCGACCTGCGTCGTTCCGTCATACACCTTGATCGCGCTGTTCGCTTCGGCAGTCCCCGTCACCACCACCTGATTGGCAGAGTTCACGGTGTCGCTCGCGATCGTCGGAGCAGCCGGGGCCTTGGTGTCGATGGTGACGACCTTCGCAGCCGATGCCACGCTGGTCTGGCCCGACGAGTCGGTCGCAGTCGCGGTGAGCGTATGCTTGGCGTCGGTCAGGACCTTGGTGATGTAGTCCCAGCTGCCGGTCGAGCTCGCAGTGGTCGTGCCGATTTGCGTCGAGCCGTCGTAGATCTTGACCGTGCTGTTGGCCGCAGCGGCGCCTTTGAGCTCGATGGTGGTATCGTTCGTGATACCATCGCCGGCAACGCCGCTGTCGCCCGAGAAGGAGGCGATCGTCGGGGCGCTCGGCGCTGTTGGGACGCTCGGAGCAGGCGAAGTCGGCTCCGTGTAGGTGGGCCCGGTGTAAGCAGGCGCATTGGCATCCTGCTCGACCTCGCCGGTCACCATGTTCACATTGTGCACGAAGGAGGTCTGGGAATAGGAGTCGTCCGGCCCGGCGGCCGGATAGTTAAAGCCGAAGGCTTTGGTCACATCGAAGTAGTTGTCGTGCGTCGAAAATGCTCCGCTGAGATTGGCGGCATTGGTCCCCGGACCGGAGACGGACATCCAATAGCTGACGCTGCCGATCAACGTGTTGCCGGCGAACTCGCCCGACTTCGTGTTGTCGGCAATGAAGCCCTGGGTCGTACCGCCATCCTGAACCGCCGTGTTGTAAAGGATGTGGGTCGAATCAATGGTCGGACCATAGACTTGGAGATAGTCGCCGTGGGTGCCTGAGCCGCCCATGCCGGCCTGCTGCAGCAGGTTATATTGGATCGTGATGTCGCCGCCGTCTTGACCATGGCGGCCGATCAAGTCGGAGTTGGAATTCTTCAGCCACGAATATTCGATCGTGAGGCCAGGCCCCTCCATTTCGACGAGAAATTCGGCATGCCCGCCGCCGCTCAGACCGTCGATGGTGCAGTTGGAGATATGCAGATTGGAGGACGACGACGTCCCTGTAATAACGGCGTCCTGCGGCCCGGACGGATTGAGACCATTGAAGTTCGAGTTGGTCAGGGTAGTGTTCGCTGCCGAGGTGACGACAGCCCAGCCGCCGAAATCATAGCCGTCGAGCGTGACGTTGCTGCCCGTCACCGTGATGCTCTTGTGGGCCGTGTCAACGGACACGCCTGCCATCGAGATCGTTGCCGGATCCTTGAGCGCCAGTCCCGTGGGCACGCCGACGTGATAGTCCACCCCTGCGACTTTCCATGCCGGCCGGTTCGCACCATACGTATCCAGCAGGCTCGAAAGCTGCGCTGATCCAATTGGCGCGTTCGCAGAACCGTCGTTAACTGCCATTACCTGTTCTCCTGATTTGATGTCATCCGCATGTGCTCGACCCCGAAGGGCCTTCCCCGAGCAACATGCCGTTCACTTTGATTATTGGACAAACCACCACGTGATGATCGCCGAGCCGACTATTGGCCGGGCGCCGCGGGCTTTTTTGGGACCACAACTAGGCTACGCCGGGGTGATGTTTGGCTCCCACCTGCCACACTCACTCGGATACGAATCAAATTGTGGACGACTGCATTGTGAATCGCCTGCGATTCAAAAACAAAGAGTATTATCGCCGGCTGCGCTCGCTTTCTTTGGAATAGTTGCCGTTGCGCACTGCGGCGCATGACACTTACGGCACTACGCAGAATCCGCAATTTAATATTTTCATTTGCGCGCCTTAATTTAATCAGCGGCATGATAAATATCGTGGCAAGGCCCATCTGAAATCTTCATCACACGTGGCGCGTGGCTCGCCCCGCCGCTGATGCGAGAGGACAGCTAACTGACCAAACTCGATCAACCGCGTCTTGTCCTCATGGAGCGTCGGGCCGAGGCTGGCCAACCGCGCGTTGAGGGCCAAGGGCATTTCCTGCGCGTCTGCCTCGCTCTCGAAGCCCATGACGGGTCGTGCGCGCAGCGCACGGTCACAACGCGACCGCGTGCATGGCGACAACGCCATTGGCGGACCCAGAGATCGAGTATGTAATGCAGGAAGATGTTGGCAAGGAGCGGGCTGATGGCTCCCTGAACGCAAAAGATA
>NZ_AJQE01000388.1 GCF_000261685.1 Bradyrhizobium genomosp. I (2014)
CGCCCAGGTTCGTCCGCCGCCGTCGCTGCCCGCGAACAGGCTATTCTTTCTTGTAATTGTCTGCGGTCTGATGGCGCGCTCGACGATGTTGGAGTCGAGCTCGATGCGGCCGTCGAGCAGGAAGCGTTCGAAGATGGCACGGCGCGAGACAGCATAGCGGATCGCCTCGGCCAGTTTGATTTGCCGGAGATCCGCCGCAAGGTCTGCTGCCAGAGATCGAAGAGATCTGCGACGACAGCCGCGGAGGCTTGCTGGCGCGCGGCAACGCGGGCGTCGGGGCTTTGACCGCGCACGGTCTTCTCGACCTGCCAGAGCTTCGCCATCCGCTCGAGCGTCGCCGTTGCCACTTCCGAGCTCCCTGCAACATGCAGCTCATAGAACCTGCGCCGGCTGTGTGACCAGCAGCCGGCCAACGTGATGCCATCATCGCCGCGATCGGATCGCGCGAGCTTGTTATAGGCGGCGTAGCCATCCACTTGGAGGATGCCGCGATAGCCATTGAGATGCCGGACGGCGCATTCGCCGGCGCGGCTAGGTGAACTCGCCTTGCTGGTCCTAGGCGCTACAGCGAAATCTGGCCATCTTAGCGCTCCTGCTGCGGCGAGGGCGGCGGCACCTCGGTCAAAGTGTCGGCGTCGCGGTCGTAAGCGCGTAGTAAACGCTGGCCTGGCCTCGCCGGCGGCGCAGCCGGCGGACGTTGTCGAAGCCCTGCCCCAAGTGGGGCGGCACTGGATCGCCGGCCGCGTGCTCTGCGCAGCGGGTTTCGAGCCACCCTTTGTTGGCATGCAGCCGGCCTTCCGCGCCGCAAATCTCGCAGGTGCAGGCGGAGCGGGCGACGGCCAGGTCAACTGCATGGCCGATCGCGGACTCGGTGGACTTCGAGGCTTCGGTGTCCCAGTCGACGAGCAGGATGCCCATCTTCTGCTTGATGCGGACGAATTCGAAGGTCTCGCCGTCGCGGAGCGCGACTTCGATCCTGCGACAGAGCCGGACCAGGATATCCTGCCACCCTCGCTCGCAGTGCGGGTAGCCGAACGAGCGACTAGGCTCCTCGGCCGTCGTGAGGAACAGACGCGGGTGCCACAGCATGAGGTCGCGGCGCCAATCCATGTCATTACTTCCCCATCTCATTACTCCCGACCTCCAGGCTGGAGGGGCGATATCGACAAGAACATCGTTCGCGCGATCGTACCGCCTGCAGGTGACCTTATGACCGACGACGCGCTGCAGAATGCAGATGTTCTCCAGCCCCGGACACCTCTCGACGGCCGTGCCCTGGGCATGAGTCTCGCAGCGGATGCCATCCCCCTCCGAGCTCGATCTCGATGGTGAGGTCCGCAGCAGGTGAGCGCGCGCGGAGAATCGCGATGCACATGGCGCAGATGGGCGCGGGCCGCGCCGATACGCCGGTGGAGGGGGCGCCGCTCGATCGAGTTCGACCCGCGTGACCTCGGGATACTCGAGCCCATCACGGAGGCGGCCGCCAGCTACTAACTCGAGCTCTCGGCTCTGGAATAACATCGGCCTGCCCGCACTTCGTGCTCCCGGTGCCGCTGTCCCGATGGTCGCACCATACTCCACGATGTAGAACACCGCAGCGGGAACGTTGGCACCGAGACATCTCACCAATTTGCTCGATCGCCTCAACGAGGAGATCAGGCGGCGAACCTATGTCGTGCGAATCCTCCCCAATGCCGAGAGCTGTTTAAGGCTGGTACGGGCGCTGACCGTCGAGCGCCATGAGGCCTGGCTCGAGGACCATCGCCATCTAAACATGGATCTGCCGAAGGAGCACAAGGAGGCGCTACGCCGGCGGCCTGACGATGCTCAGGCCCACCAAGGGGATGCACGCCCCCCTCTCCGCCGCCGTCGCTCGCCAGGGCTACGCTTTTGCGCAAGCGAGCGACGGCGGCTCCGAGGGGATGGCTCGGCCGGATCCCATAATCGATTTTGCTGAAGTTGACGCACAGAACTGCCGATCCGGGCCGTCGTCGTGGTGCGGCTGCCGCTGATCGTAAGCGAGCCGAACGCCTTTCGTCTGCGGCCTGAACGTCTTTATTGTCTCCACGGCAAGCGGCCCCGTGGGCCGCTTTTCGTTTTGTGAATGGGCGCGCAGTCTCGTCAGCTTTCAGTAAGCTAGTCCCAATAATTGGTTGTTGGGTTTAGCGGGGGTGGCACGGACATTGCTGGGGTTTCCAGAGCAGTGGGGTGGAGTGTCACCTTCCGCTAAACTCACCAGCAGTGCGGATGCGGCAGGTGCTTCAACTCAGCCCCCCTGGTCGGTCGGCACCGTGTCGCGCCCACTGCTTCTAAATTACGGGCCATTCCCGGTTCTGTAAGTTACGCTCGTTCTGCGAGCGATGACCTCCCGGTCAGCTTCTTCCGCTGCTTTGAGGCTGGCCGTGTGGGGGTTAGCGGCGCGTGGCAGGGACAGCGCTTCCCCTGTGTATGCGTGGGGGTTACTTGAGCGCCGAGTCACGTGACCGCTAACTATCGGCAGTGCGGGCGGGGCAGGGACAGCGTCCGCTCCGGCGCAACCGAACGGCGCCGAGTCTCACCCGCACTGCCTGCGATCTGAGGCTGATCCCCGAGCCCCGCGAGGCTGCAACCCCGGTTCTGGTAGTTGTGCCACGGCTTTTTGCGATGAATGTATCCCACCGTCAGCTTCTTCCGCTGTTTGAGGCTGGCGCGTGGTAGGGAGAGCGCTTTTTCTCCAAGCGGGCGCCGAGCCACGTGGCCGCTAACGTTCCCGCTGTTTAGGTCGCGGCTACCACCTTGTGCGGCCTGTCGACCCGGGACCGGTATGATCCTTTAGGCCATCGATCACCTTGAGCGCCACTTCGAGTTCATCTCGAAGATGCTTCGTAATCCGCAGTCCGCTCGCAAGCTCCTCGCGGCTGATTTCCGCGCCGTGGGCGACTTTTTGTTCTAGGTCGCGTATAGCGTGGTCGATCTTGTGCAGCGAGAACGTGCCAAGCATCATTTGGCTCCGTCCACGATTAAGGGTCGGTCATCCGGCCGCGCGGGTAGGACCCACAACGTAAAAATGCGTCCACTACATGGTTGAGTAAAGCGGGTGGCGTTGGGGGAAAATCTTTTCCCATCTCGCGTCTGAGCGCCTCGAATTCGGCTAAGGTCGAAAGAGGGCACTCCGCCACCGCGTCCATTTTTGAGCAGATAACTTCAACCCGGAATCGCCGAGCGGCCAGCTGCTCTTCAGTTCGCTGTGGCCCGTAGGTGTCTTCTGCCGGGGTATGGCTTGGCCTACGGGCGTAGTCCGTGAATGCTTGGATTGCCGCCCCCACATCGGTCCTAGGCACGGCGGTTACTCCTATGAGCGGAGCCAGCTCGAACAGTTGCGGGCCGAGCGCTTCAATATGACATGCACGCGGGGCGCGGCACCCCACCGGTACTGGTAGGTGCTCTCCAGTTCTTCTCCACCATACAATGGTAGCACCTTGGGGAATTTGAACCTCTCGGGCGTAAAGGTGGCCAGCCCCTGTCTTCGAGGACGGGCTGGCTACCATCGCTTGCGACACCGTTTGGGCGACCCCGCACCCGGACTCGTCGCCCTAAGCCGGTTCCAGCATCTTGATCTCGCTGACATCAACTTCGCGTCGGCGTGCCACGCATCGGGGGCTGCCTGCAAACGAAGCTAGATGGCCGGGCCGTTGCCGACCGGCTTTCCAATCCGGGCGGCCACGTTCGGACTGACCGGCTTCTTCTCCGCGAGGATGTCGTGCAGATGCTGCCTGGAATCCCAGCGCTTCTGCAATCTCGGTCTTAGACTTCCTGATGTACTGTAGAATTTCATCAAGGACGGCGCCCGGATGAGACGGGCAGCGGTTAGGATCGCGCTTAGCCTTCTGCTCTGCCATTGATGCTCTCCAGCATGTCGGAGCCCTCATGGCTTATTCGGTATTCTGCGTTCAGTGGTACTGGTCAAAGTCAACCTTGAATGCATCGCCTCCTTCAAACTCGAATGTGATGCACCACGGGCCATTGATGTGAATCGTGTAGCGCACGGACTTTCCGGCCAGCTTGTGGAAATCGTTGCCTGTCAGCTTCAGTTCGGAACTGTTGACGGCTTCGTTGAGCGTATCGAGACGAACTCCTATAGCGCGACAATCAGGATGAGAGCGCGATGCGCTTGTGCATTCTCTTGTCGACGCAGCCGGTTCGCCGCTAGTGGCGCGGCCATACTGCCTAAGATCACAACTGATCGCCAAGCGCTGGCTACGACCAATCCTGGTAGTTGTGATAGGGGCGTTCGCCGAATATGCATCCCGGTTAGCTTCTTCCGCTGCTTGGGCTGACCATGGTGAAGTTAGCGGTGAGTGGTAGGGACAGCGCTTCCTCGGTTCACGTCAAAGCGCCGAGTCACGTGCAGCTATCTACTGTGGGTCCGAATGGGCGGTGACAATCAACACTCGAAATCTTCGGCAGATCACAGCCCTGCGGTCGCAAGCGCTTGAGGTGCTTGCAGCCAATCAGGCCCGGGCCGCCGATCAGTCTTTGAGCCCGGCAGATCGCCAAGTCGCGACGTTTGATGCCGAGGAGGCTCAGGCAGTGTTGGGCATACTCGATAGCGTGAAACTCAACCTGGGCCGAAGGAGGCAGGCAAGATCGCTGCACGCATACGCGCTCTTCTAGAGGGCGTCTCGTGGGCGCTGGCGTGTTTGGTGCCTGATCATGATTCGGTTCCCCGTCAAACCAAAACTCAGATACTACAGTGGCGTGAACCGAAAGTTGCAGCGCAAAAAAGCGGGTTTATAACGCGGTTGCGCATCGCGCCGCCAATCACCTTAATACCCAGATCGCGAACAATGAGAGCGACACCCAGCAATATATGTTCGCTAACATCGCTTACGATATCGGCGCTTCGACGGATGACGTGCGATCTGCCCTTTCAAACGGCGGGTACAACGGCGTAACATTCATGGGCATTAGCGCAGAGGAGCGGACAGCACTGGCTCGATACAGACGAGAGGGGAGCTGAAGTGTCGCAGAAGTTTGCTAACCGGTGATTGTGATTAAATGCTTTTCAATCCGCTGGAATCGCTTCTCGCTTCTCTTCGAACATATGCCATCGCGCATAGACGCATGAACGATGGTCGCGGCTGTACGCCTGAGGTCATGGGGCGTAAAGGCTACCAGCTCATTGTCTTCCAACAAGCGCCGCACAGCCTGGCTCATACAGTGGCTCGCAAGCACCCCAACGCTTTCGAAGCGACTGGCAACGACGGGTCTGTTGCCTTGGTCCTCTCCCTTCTCTGGCTTGCCGATCTCCAAGGCCGCCTCGATCAACTTGACGGCAGTCGGGAAGAGCGGGACTGTGTGCTCCGCTTTCTTGTTCTTCGTCCGTACAGCGGGAATGATCCAGTGGGGCTTTTCCCCGTGTAGGCCGTGAAGCTCGGAACGCATCATACTCGCGACTTCGCCCCGGCGCTGGGCTGTCAGCAATACGGACTTTCAGCGCCAAGCGCGTTCCATCCGTGATGCCCGCTTCCTCATCGTTGAGGATCGCAAAGAAGGCTTCAGTTCGTCGAGTGTTAGAACGCGGTCCTTCTCGACTTCCTTGCCACCAACTTTCTTCATGCCGTGCAGGAAATTCTCAGTCAAATCTCGCGGTCGTTCGCATACCCCGCAAATGGTGCGGATATCCGCTTAAGCAATCCCGATGAGCAAGTGCTACCAAATGAGATAGGTTCGACATGTTGCCGGTTGTGGTACTTTCCGAAGCTCTTGGTCGGATCTAGACCACGCAGCGAGCTGCGATCCTGTTTAGACGGAGAGACGTTGAATGACCGCGAGAAGTCCCGAATACGAGAAACGCGAACGGAAGACCCATCCAGAGCCCGAACGGGCCGCCCAGGCTTCAGCCTCTGAAGCGGGAGGCACCACGCACGATGTTGGAGAATCAGCGAGGGCTGCATCAAGCCATTCATTTGCGTCTCCGGAATGGAAAAAATCCCTCGAAGAGACAACAGACCTGTTCGCTGCGGCGTTGAAGGACGGGTCAAAGCTGGCTGCTTCCTCTCTGCACGCTCAGGTCAATCTTCTGAAGAATCTTGCCAATTCCAAAACTCCCTCGGACGTGATGAAGTGCCATCTGGATTTCGCGGAGCAGTTCTGGTCGAAATCGTTCAGCAAAGGCTGAGAGATAAGATCATTTAGAGCGGGCCGTCATCTGCGGCTAGCTGAGCAATTCGCCAAGCGTGAAATAGGGTCGATGGCGCTCTATTACCTCCGAGGTGAACGCACCTTTGGCAAGCCTGACAATCACCCCAGTCCAGCTTCGCTACTTGCTCGACTACCCATGCGAATGCTCCTCCTCGTGAGGCTCAGTGATTCTGAGATGGAGATGGTCGAGCTCGTGATTGCGTAGTTTTCGAGCCTCAATCGCGCACGGCGTGTTGGAGAACGGGTGCGCGTCCGAAGGGAGACGATCGATTAAAAGGCCCGCTTGCCTGCTGTTCAATACGCCAGCGAAATTTCTGTGTGCTTAGCAGGTCGGATGAATGCCGCCATCGCGTACAGGCCGGGCGTGCAAGAGAATGCGCTGGGCCGTGATGGGCAGCACGTTGTCGGGGCAATTTGGCGGCGCGAGCGTGAGCCTGCAGTCCGAAGTTCGGCGGGACCAACTGGGACGGACAGTGCCCCCGTCGGCCATCAGTTTTCAGACCAAAGCGAACACCTTGACCCTGTAGCCCGCCACGAACGCCTGCAGAATCTCCGATTCTCGATTCGGCACGACCCTTGCTCGGTCCTGGGCAGCATCACCGAGTCTCCAGATGCGGTAATGTTAGGGGCGGGCTCGTCGCTTCTAGCGCCTGGTCCGCCCCGCCGGTTTGCTGTGAGGCGAGGTGAGTCAGGATGTTCAAGTGGTGGCGCTCATCTTCGCTCGCGCTCGTCGCCGCCGAGTTAGGAACGGAAAGTGCACCCGCAGCTCCGGAGTAGTAGGCGGCGATATCGAGCCGCAAGACCGTGGAACAAACATGCGCACCGGAACAGTAGTGTCGTACAGCGTTGAAAAGGGCTGGGGGTTCATTCGGCCTGACTATGGCGACGGCAAGGATTTGTTCGTGCACATATCGGACCTTCGCGGCTGCGCAGGGGCTGATCTGGTGTCCGGCACGCGCGTGACTTTCGGTATTCGTTTCAATAAACAGCGCTCGAAGTACAGAGCCGTCGAAGTCAGGCTGCGCGCTCCGGGGCATGGCGACCAGTGAATCCGATTGATGGCGACCACCATTTCCGATCGATGACGACCACCTGTTCCGGTCGATGGCGACCAGGGCAACAGGGCTGTGGACGGGCGTGATGAACGCCGTCCCAGTCGTGCAACATCCCGGATCGCCCCTAGGCTAGTCGATTCTGCTATACGAGGCTGATGGCAGCATCAGCTAAGTTCACCAAAACCGCACGACAGCTACGAGCGACCCGGATTGGGAACTTGTCGGATTCCGTCCCCGCAGAACCTAGGCCACCAAACCCGCGCCGAATGGCTCGAGGCCGAGACCTCAATGCTTTGATACTAACTTCTCCAGCCTCATTCCACCGTGACCGATTTTGCAAGATTACGCGGCTGATCCACGTCCGCCCCCCTTGCGACCGCGGTATGGTAAGCCAAGAGCTGGACCGGAATGGCATAGACCAGCGGCGTAAAGCTTGCGACCATTGCCGGCAGCACGATGGTCAGGAGCGTGTCTACCATCGCTTCAGACGCACCCTTCGCATCGGTGATCAGGATGATCTTGCCGCCCCGAGCGGCCACCTCTTGCATGTTAGAGACGGTCTTCTCGAAGACCTCGTCGTAAGGCGCGATCACCACCACAGGCACAGCCTCATCGATCAGTGCGATCGGGCCGTGCTTGAGCTCGCCGGCGGCGTAGCCCTCTGAGTGGATATAGGAAATTTCCTTCAACTTGAGCGCGCCCTCCAAGGCCAAGGGGGCCGATGTGCCACGACCGAGATAGAGTACTGTCCTCGCGCCGGCGATATAACGCGCGAGCTTCTCAATCTGGGGCTCGACCAACAGGGCCGCAGCAATCAATCGCGGCACCTCAATGAGCTCGCGCACGAGCTGCGATTCATCGATTTCAGACAGCTTACCCCGCTCCTTAGCTGCTCTGACGGCAAGCACCCCCAATACCATCAGCTGGCAGATAAATGCCTTGGTGGAAGCGACGCCGATTTCTGGCCCTGCCAGGGTAGGCAAAACGGATTCGCTCTCGCGCGCAATCGTCGACGTCGGTACATTAACCACAGATATCGTATGCAAGCCCTTGCCCTTGGCGTATCGCAAGGCAGCTAATGTGTCAGCGGTTTCGCCCGATTGCGAGATGACTATTGCGAGATCGCCTCGGCGCAAAGGCGCCTCCCTGTAGCGGAATTCAGAGGCTACATCGACGTCGCAAGGCAAACGCGCGAGCCTCTCGAACCAGTATTTGGCGATGTGCCCAGCGTAGCTAGCCGTGCCGCACGCAGTAATTGAAATGCGCTGAATGCAATTAAAGTCGAAGGGCAACGCGAGCGGCAGGGCGACGCGTTTGGCCGCAACATCGAGATAATGCGCCAATGTCTTGCCGGCCACTGTCGGCTGCTCGTGAATTTCTTTGGCCATGAAGTGGCGGTAATTCGCTTTGTCCACAAGGAGCGCTGATACGCCAGATTTTGATGTTTCCCGCTGGACGATAGAGCCGTCTGCACCATAAATCACGCACGTTGCGCGCGTAAGCACGGCCCAGTCGCCGTCTTCAAGGTAGGTGACGGTGTCGGTCAAAGGTGCGAGCGCAATTGCGTCCGAGCCTAGATACACTTCGCCGCGACCATGTCCGATCGCGAGCGGCGAGCCCTTGCAAGCACCGATCAAAAGATCGTCGTTCGCTTTGAAAAGGAATGCCAACGCGAAGGCACCACGCAGTCGCGGCAGTGACGCCTGTACCGCATCCTGCGGCGAGTAGCCATTCTTGAGATAGGAATCGACGAGATGCGCCACTACCTCGGTGTCCGTCTCCGAGTTAAAGCCGGCTCCATTCCGCTCCAACTCGGCTCGCAGCTCGCGGAAATTCTCAATGATCCCGTTATGAACGACCGCGACATTCTCCGTCGCATGCGGATGAGCATTGCTTTCGGTCGGCTTTCCATGAGTCGCCCAGCGGGTGTGACCGATGCCAGCATGCCCCGACGGCGGACAATAGCGCAGCTGCTCCTCAAGGTTCCTCAGCTTACCTTCGGCGCGGCGGCGCTCGATCCGGACTCCTTCGAGAGTTGCGAGGCCCGCGGAATCGTAGCCACGATATTCCAATCGCCTGAGCGACGCGACCAACTTATCAACGACCGGACCACGGCCCAAAATGCCAACAATTCCACACATATCAATCCATGCAGCCCAGCTTCAAGAAGTCTGACGTTCCTCCAACAGGAGCACCGTCGCAAACTTCGTTTGCCCAAAGGTAACAGGTTTAGGTTCGGGATTTTCAGCGGGCGCCTTTATCACCGCCGCATTCTCTGGCCTCATTTAGATCTCCCGGCCATCATCGCTTCGCCCAGCTAGATTCCGCTTTTGGCTGGCCGATCGAAGAAACACTGCGATGCCATCGCCATTGGCGTGACTGCCTGAAGCAGAATCAGATGCGCTAGTGCGCCTGCACGGCGCATCCAAGTCCGCCCAAACAGGCTCGCTCGACGGCCTCACTAACTGTCGCCGGCGCAACAAGCCGCTGCCAAGATGTATCAAATAGTCTCGCTCCATAGATTGAGGGCATTCGAACAGAACGGAAAGCCAATTATCCTACGGTGAAGCAGGTTATCTTGCTTGGCTCACTCTCACCGAGGAGCCATTTCAGGACGCAGTTTGTGTTCTCAGAAGAAGCGAGAAGCGATGCCAGCTTGCCGGGCACGGTCAATATGGCAACAACTGAGTCCTCGCGTCTCACTAATCATTCTCCCGGGCGAGTGACGCTTCGTCTGGGCTTCGCTCCATTTCAGACAGAAAGATGAGATCTGCCCACGTTCCGCATAGTCCCTGCTCATCTCTTTGCGCAGCTGCTCCCGACTTGCTGGAAACACACTTGCGATGAGGGTTTAAGAGACTTTTCATGATTGGACAGAGGCAACTTATGCCCGGTCAAGTTAGAGGACTGGCATCAAAGCTCCATTGTACGAACGTAAGATTTCGATATCGAAACGTTACAAAGTCTATACCAACGTTTGCCTTTCTTTCTCATTCTGTTTTGCATCAGGCCGTCCATTGCCTACCCGCAATTAGCAAAGCGGCGCTGATTATGAGCCGCGAAGGCTGCGTCTTCTAGTCGGAAGTCTCACCACGTCACTCTTCCGCGCCATGAGGGACCAAACGGAAAACATACCTGCGCGCGTGGAAAGATAAGGACCCCAGAAATATCGCGAGGAGGCAAAGCGCCCCCGAGCGCGTCTAACAGGGCCTACCATCCATCCCGCCTGCTTGGGATCGTCGCCGTTGCGAGGGTTCGCTCGACTTTCATCTTTGAAGCTCATGCGCCGGCATCATTCAGTCCACCTAAATCAATGTATATGGTGTGTTTTCCTGAGTCCGGTGTATGACTTGGCTTGCCGAGCGTATCCTTTAATTGCGATGGAGCGCGCATCCGCATATCGATCTTTTCGAGAAGCGGCTTCGCAATGATTTCTCAGAGTGCAGCTCTTTCCGGTGCAACTAAGGAAGACCATGACGGTTCGCAACTCAAAGGGGCGTGTCGCTCTCATCACCGGCGTGACCGGTCAGGACGGCGCCTATCTCGCCGAATATTTGCTGTCGCTCGGCTATGTCGTGCACGGCATCAAGCGGCGCTCGTCCTCGTTCAACACCGCGCGCGTCGATCACCTCTATCAGGACCCGCATGTCGGCAACGTTCCGTTCCTGATGCACTATGGCGACATGACGGATTCGACCAATCTGATCCGCCTGGTGCAGCAGATCCGGCCGACCGAGATCTACAATCTCGCAGCTCAAAGCCACGTCGCCGTCAGCTTCGAGAGCCCGGAATACACCGCCAATGCCGACGCCATCGGCGTGCTGCGCCTGTTGGAAGCGATCCGCATCCTCGGCATGGAGAAGGAGACGCGGTTCTACCAGGCCTCGACCTCCGAGCTCTACGGCCTGGTGCAGGAGATCCCGCAGAAGGAGACGACGCCGTTCTATCCGCGCTCGCCCTACGGCGTTGCCAAGCTCTACGGCTACTGGATCACGGTGAACTACCGCGAAGCCTACGGCATGTTCGCGTCGAACGGCATCCTGTTCAACCATGAGAGCCCGATCCGCGGCGAGACCTTCGTGACCCGCAAGATCACCCGCGGCGTCGCGCGTATCGAGGTCGGGCTGGAACAGACGCTCTATCTCGGCAATCTCGAAGCCAAGCGCGACTGGGGCCATGCCAGGGACTATGTCGAGGGCATGCACAAGATCCTGCAGGCCGACAAACCCGACGACTTCGTGCTCGCCACCGGCGAGATGCGCTCGGTGCGCGAGATGGTCGAGCTGTCCTTTGCCCATGTCGGCCGTCGCATCGCCTGGCGCGGCAAGGGCGTCGAGGAGACCGGCGTCGACGAGACGAGCGGCAAGATTGTGGTGAAGATCGATCCGACCTATTTCCGTCCGACCGAGGTCGATCTTCTCGTCGGCGACGCCAGCAAGGCGCGCGAGGTGCTCGGCTGGACGCCGAAGCGCAGCTTTGCCCAGCTCGTCGAGGAGATGATGACGAGCGATCTGGCGGAGACAAAACGGGATGCGGCCAGTGGCAAACGCACCGTTTGAGCTGAGGGGCAAGAGCGTCTACGTCGCCGGCCATCGCGGCATGGTCGGAGCCGCGCTGGTGCGCCGGCTGGCACGGGAGGAGGTGCGGCTCGTCACGGTCGACCGGCGCGAGGTCGATCTCTGCAACCAGGCCGCCGTGTTCGACTGGTTCGCCAGGACGCGGCCGCAAGTGATCTTCCTCGCCGCGGCCAAGGTCGGCGGCATCGTCGCCAACAACACGCTGCGCGCCGAGTTCATCTACGACAACATCGCGATTGCGGCGAACGTGATCCAGGCCGCGCATCAGAACGGCGCCGAGAAGCTAATGTTTCTGGGCTCGTCCTGCATCTATCCGAAGCTGGCGCCGCAGCCGCTGCGCGAGGATTCCGTGCTCACCGGTCCGCTGGAGCCGACCAACGAGCCCTATGCGATCGCCAAGATCGCCGGCATCAAGATGGCGGAGGCCTATCGCAGCCAGTATGGCAGCGACTTCATCAGCGTGATGCCGACCAATCTGTACGGCCCCGGCGACAATTATCACCCCGAGCTGAGCCACGTCGTCGCCGCGCTGATCCGCCGCTTCCACGAGGCGAAGGTTTCGGGAGCGAAGCGCGTCATCGTGTGGGGCACCGGCACGCCCCGGCGCGAGTTCCTCTATGTCGACGACATGGCGGATGCCTGCGTGCACCTGATGAAGACCTATTCGTCGCCGGAACCGGTCAATATCGGCACCGGCGAGGACATCACCATCGCCGATTTAGCACTGATGGTCGCGGCCGCCGTCGGCTTTCGCGGTGAAATCAGCTTGGATACGTCGCGCCCGGACGGAACGCCGCGCAAGCTGCTGGATGTTAGTCGGCTGTCCAGACTCGGCTGGCGAGCCACCACCTCGCTCACGGAAGGCATTCAGCTGGCATACCGGGTGTTTTGCGCTGAGAGAGACGGACGGCTCCAGAGTGATCTGCTCGTTCTCGACAAGGCAGCCTGCATCACCGGCTAGATCATATCGAGCAATGTTCCGAAGGGGCTGAGCCTTGCGATGATCTGTCAGCCCTCCTTTTTGATCAAGAGAGCACCGATTCTCCTTTGGTCGAGCTTGGGCGTCAGGTCTCCGTGAATACCCGGCGCCGCTTTAACCTGGGGCGGCAGCAGCGGATCTCCGACTGTTAACCGCCGAAAAGATGCGCCCAGTTTGGCACCAAGCACGCGAAGTTCTCGATGTGTAAAGAACCGTGAAGTGGTCCTAAGCTCCTTCGCGCGTCACACTAGCAAACCTAGATGATTTGATGGTCATGCTTTGTTACCTCGGCATCAGCAGCGCTGGTGAAGTCGCGCTCGGCGAGGTTCGCGCGGACGACACCCCCATTACCACGGTGATCGGACGCGATCGCGACATAGACCGCCGGGAGCACGAATAGCGTGATCAGCGTGCCCGCAGACATGCCAGCGGCGAGAACGAGTCCGATCGAGAACCGGCTCGCGGCGCCAGCTCCGGTTGCCGTCAACAAGGGTATGAAGCCCGTGACCATTGCCGCCGTGGTCATTAAGATTGGGCGCAGTCGGACACGCGCCGCCATCTCTATAGCCGAGCGACGGTCAAATCTCTCCTTGAACTGCAGCTCATTGGCGAACTCAACCATTAGGATGCCGTGCTTTGAAATCAACCCGACCAGTGTCAACAGTCCAACCTGGGTGTAGATGTTCATGGTCGCCCAGCCGAGGAACGGCGGAATCAAGGCGCCGACCATTGCCATCGGCACGCTGATCATGATGATGAGCGGATCGCGCAGACTTTCGAACTGCGCCGAAAGCACTAAGAATATGATGATGAGGGCAAATGCAAAGGTAATCGCCAATTGATTACCCTCGTGCACGTACTGGCGGGCGTCGGCCAGGAAGTCGTAACTGAAGCCTGGGGGCAGTTTCTTCGCCTCGGCTTCTAGGAAATCCACGGCCTGTTCGATCGTGACGCCGGGCATCGGCACGGCCTGAAAGGTCGCGCAGTTGAGCTGGTTGTAGTGGGTGAGCGCATTCGGATCGGTCGCAGTCTCGGTGGAGACTACGGTAGACAGCGGAAGCATCGATCCCGTCGCAGTCTTCACATAATAGCTTCCGATTGATTGCGGCACTAGCCGTTCCTCTCGCGGCACCTGCGGGATCACCTCGTAGGAGCGGCCCTGCAGATTGAAGCGGTTGACGTAATTTCCCCCAAGTAAGGTGGCGAGCGCGTTACCGACGATCTGCATGGTGATGCCAAGCTCGTTAGCCTTCGATCGATCAACCTTGATTCGTACCACCGGCTGGTTGAACTCGAGGTCGGAGTCGCTCACCATGAAGAGGCCGCTCTTCTGCGCGGCATCCTTCAACTTTGACATCTGCTCGTGGATGGATTGAAAGCCAAGAGTCGAATTGATCACCATCTGGACTGGTAGGCCACCAGAACCGCCCGGCAGCGGAGGCAAGCTAAAGGCAAACGCGTTGATGCCTTCGATTTTGGATAGCTCGGCCTGAACAAGCGACTTTAGTACAATCGATGATCGCTTGCGTTCGTCCCAAGGCTTGAGCAACATGCCGGCCATGCCACTCTGCTGGCCGCCAATGCCATTGAACACGAAGCTCAAGTCAGTCTCTGGAACTTTTTTCAACGCGCTTTCAAGCTTGGTGCCATAATAGTCGAGGTAGTCGATATTGGCGTATTTCGGCGCCTTAGTTAGCGCGAATATGATACCTTGATCCTCCTCCGGCGCTAGTTCCTTGGAAATATGCATATAGAGAAAGCCGACAAGTCCCAACATGGTCAGCGCAAATAGGCCGGTAATTGGGCGATAGTCGAGCGAACGGTCGAGCTTGCGGCCGTACCATCGTGTTACGGCACTGAACCCGCGGTTCACAAGCCTTGCAAATCGTCCCCCCTTGGCGCGCCTCAGGAAGAGAGAGCACATCATGGGCGACAGCGTCAAAGCGACCACACCGGACACGATCACCGCTCCTGCCAGCGTGAACGCGAATTCGCGGAACAGGCCACCGGTGAGGCCGCCAAGGAATCCGATCGGGGCATATACCGCAGCCAAGGTAATCGTCATGGAGATAACCGGACCGACGATCTCGCGCGCGCCCCTTGTAGCAGCCTGTAGCGGAGCCGCTCCTTCTTCTAAATGGCGATGAATATTCTCCACCACCACGATTGCGTCGTCGACCACGAGGCCGATCGCGAGAACCATCGCAAGGAGCGTCAGGAGGTTGAATGAGAACCCCAGCGCCAGCATCATGCTGCAGACACCAACGAGAGACAACGGAATAGTAACCACAGGAATGATGACGGACCGCAGCGAGGCCAGGAAAAGAAAGATCACGACGACCACAACCACGACGGCCTCAATGAGCGTCTTCTTCACTTCGTCGATCGATGATTGAATAAACTTGGATGAGTCGTAGGCCACTTTCATCTTCAGCGGCGGCGGCAGGTTACGCTCCATTTCAGGAAACAGCGCCCGAACGCCTCGCACTATGTTTAGCGGATTGCCTTCCGGGCTCGCTTGCACGCCGACAAAGACCGCGTGGTCGCCGTTCATCGTGACGGTAGTGTCCGTCATCTGCGCGGCAAGTTCGACTACCGCAATGTCTTCCATGCGCACAAAGCCACCGTCATTCGCCTTGACAATCATACGCTTGAAATCGTCAACACTCCGCAAATCCGTATTTGCTGTGACATCGGAGATAGTGAAATAGCCCTTGGTCTGGCCTGCCGCAGCCTGGAAGTTGTTAGCTGCGATTGCAGCCGAAACTTCAGCCGGCGATATGCCATGCCCAGCCATTTTCGCAGGGTCTAGCCATAGCCGCATCGCAAAACTCTGGCCGCCTAGGATGTCAGCCGCTGAAACGCCGTCGACGGTTGAGATAACCGGTTGCACGACGCGCGTGAGGTAGTCGGTGATCGCACTGGCCGCTAGCTCATCGCTGGAGAAAGCGATATACATGACAGCATTCGTCTGACCGCTCGACTTCGTGACGACTGGATCGTTTGATTCCTTCGGGATCAGGTATTTGACTGAGTTGACCTTGGAGAGCACCTCCGTGAGCGCTTCGTTTGGATTGAAGTTCAGCTTGATGTAAACTTGAATAGTCGAGACACCAAGCATAGACGAGGAACTGATGTAGTCGACGCCTTCGGCGGACGCGACTGCTTGCTCCAGGGGAGTGGTGATGAACCCCTGGATCATGTCGGCCGAGGCGCCAGGATAGGCAGTCGTGATATTGATGACCGTATTGGTTAGCTTCGGATATTGCCGGATCGGCAGTAGGACCGCGGCGCGCAAGCCGATCAGCAAGATCAGGAAACTCACGACGATTGACAATACCGGACGTTTGATGAAAAGCGCGGTAAATGTCATGTCAACTCGTATTCGGGATTGGGATGTAAATCTGCCACCAACTTTAAGGCAATGGTCAGCAATGCGGCGACTGTGCTAGAGCCCCCGCTGTAGAGCTCGTGCCCTTTTTGCGTTTATCGGCGAAAGGCCCGACAAGAATAGTTGATTAGAACGCAACGACTTCTAGCCGGGCATTAGTTCAGGCTTCGCACTTCGACATCGGAATTACAAACGACCTGACCGGTACTCAACTCTACAAAGGTAAGTGAGTGATATAGCATCGGCTGCAAAGCACTATACCAAGGTTTATCGAGTTCGCCGCTGATCACCGTCGCAAGACTTGCGGAGTTGCTAAACACAAATTCTTAGCCCCGCATATTCAGTGCGCGCCCGCTATCGCTTCGCTAACTCGCCGAACAAAGCCGTCTCGGGGCTTGCCCTCTGCTGCCAGTTCGATATGCCTCTCGGAACAGTGCTTTGAGCGTTTCTGTCAGCTCAATAAGCTGCGCTCTGGCTTGTCCACGCCTTGCGCTACCGAGTTGGCAACGCCAATACCACTTTGTCGATCCGACGCGTTGAGCCAACGTAGGCGGCCGTACATAGCGCCGCGGGAGTCGCAGTGGACTATCGGCGGTTTTGGGCGTGTCACCGTCGATAAGTCAAGATACTGCAATGTGTCAACCGCCTCCAAATGCCTTGGCAGCCGCAATCAGCTTTTGTACGTTGCACTCTCCAGACCGAAAATCATCGAGCGCCGCGGACAGCCCCTGGTTGATTGCAAGGGCCTGCTGCGCGCTTCCTAGCTGAGATAGCGATTGCGACTACTCATGGCGGGCCCATCCTTTTCACGAACCGTCGGTACGGTGACGATCTCGATCGGGACATTGAGATCAACCACCATGCGACGCACGACTACGCATTAATGAACATCCTTCTGGCCAAAAAAGCGACGTGGGGCTGCACCATGTTGAACAACTTGCAGACGACAGTCGCCACACCGCGAAAATGTCCGGGCCTGAAAGCGCCGCATAGAGGTTTCGCGAGGTCGCCAGGTCCAACAAAGGTTTCGAAATTGCTCGGATAGACTTCCTGTGCATCGGGCGCGAAGAGGATCGCAACACCAGATCCCGGCACAGTTCTTCATCGCGCAAGAAGTCGCGCAGATAGGTGCTGAGATCTTCATTTGCTCCGAACTGAGTGGGGTTAACGAAGATGCTGACGACGGTCACATCGCATTTTGCTTGGCTCGCTGCGATCAGCGCCAGGTGGCCATCGTGGAGATAGCCCACCGTCGGCACAATCCGGCCCTTTGATTGGCACTGCGGGATTTTGCGAGAGTGCGGCGAAGTTCAGCGACGCTCGTGATAATTTGAGGTGGATGGCGCCCAGTTGGCAATTGCCTCCCCAACGCCTTCGGGAAGCCGATAGGACTCTTGCGGGCCGGGGAACGCGCCACGGCGGACATCCGCTGCCCCGCGCGAAAGCGCATCATGGAACTGCTGAAAGCCTTCCGTATAGGCGGGAACGAATTTGGGGCGATGACCTTCGGTTTGGCCCAGCACGTCATGAAACAGAGCACCTGCTCTGAACAGTCTGGGCCCGAGCCGATTCCGATCGTCGGTATTGTCAAGGAATCGCTTACTCGAGCAGTAAGCTCAGCCGGAGTGCCCTCCAATACCAAAGCGAAACAGCTGGCCTCCTGCAGACGATGAGCATCATCGAGCAAACGCAGCGCTTCATCCACTTTGCGGCCCTGCACTTTGAAGCCGCCCATGACATTAACGCTCTGCGGAATAAGACCGAGATGACCCATCACGGGAATCTCGCAATCGACAATGGCACGCACCATCTCGATTCTTTTGCCACCGCCCTCGAGTCTCGCCGCAGCTGCTCCTCGCTGCAGAAATCCGCCAGCATTTCGTATGGTCTCCTCAACGCTGACGTGGAAGCTAAGAAAGGACATATCGGCGACGAGCAAGGCACGCGGTTTGCTGCGTACGGCGGCTTCGAGGTGATGGTTCATCATCGCAACACTTACTGGAGGCGTGTTTTCGAATCCAAGGCAGACGTTACCCCCGCTGTCACCGACGAGACTGATATCGATGGAAGGATCCGGGATAGGCGCCGCAACCGCGTCGTAGGCAGTCGTCATGACTAGACGCCGGCCGTCCTGCTTCCACCGCTGCAGGAGGGGAATTGTGATGCGGTCGACCGGTTGCTCCGAAACGCGACTCATTTGAACTCAGTTCGATTTTTAGCTGCGAACTGACAAAGCTTTGAACTTCAACCAACTCGCCGCCTATTGCAAAGTTATAGCGATCCCCAGCGCTCGAGTTGATCGAGTATCCCACGCGATCAGCAGTCTGGTTGCTACAATTCTTCAGCGTCAATCCGCTCTTCGTCGCTGTCCAAGAAGGACAAAGGGCAAAAAGTGAGTTGCGTATGGGCTTGGTGGATCCGCGCACCAGCGCCGTTGAGAACACACCATCGCGAGGCACGTGCGCGAGAATGACATAGGTCGAAGTCGCCCATAGGAGTTCTTGTTCCATATCTCCACAAGCCCATCGGTGGAATGGCCACTTCGAAATAAGGATGTGGATCGAGGGTGGCGGAACCGCGACAATGAAGATTGGCCTCCAGCACATCCTTCGCAGCGACTACTTTTCTCGCCAAGTGTTTTGCGCACCCGCGACTTCCCTGTGAGAGCGGAAGAAATCTGTCGACCCGCCAAGAAGAAAGGAAAGACCCTCTCGGAAATCACCCGCAGATGGTGAAAATTCCTTTTGGTTGCGTCATCAACGCCAGAAGGCTTCCTTCGCTTGCTGTAGGTCTTGCGGGCGTGTTCGGCTTCGGCCGATTCGCGGGCCGGCTGTCGCGTCGGACCGATCGGGTTTACTTCTACAGCGCACTTTTGATGCATCGATTTTTTCCAGTGTTAAATCCACCGAGGTGAGCATAAGGCGGCATGCAACAGATTGTATTTCTGAGCCGATTGATCGGTAAAGAGCTCCTATAGAGTTTTGTACCGATGTGCTTGAGACCGAGGCGTCCGTCTCGGCAGTCCTCCCCCGCAGGCTGCTCTGTCCTGTCCGGTCCATTAACCGCTGGCCTATATGGTCACCTTGCCGAGCTTTTTGATACCGACCCGGATCGGGTCCGCCGGAATGCTCACGTTCATAGCGTCGCTCCGGCTCAGCCGGGCCCAGGTTGCGCAATCGGTTTAATCCCAGCCGGCGCCGGATAGGGCTGAAGGTCGCCGGCGACACTACCGGCCTCGATTGAGATCTGTTTGACCTGTGGCGCTGTCGTCCCAACGTTCCGGCTTCTGCGCATGGGAAGGCAGGATTTGGCTTGGATAAAAGAGGTCTTGTGGAGCGATCACGGTCCATCCACTCCTTCCTCGCCGAACGCTTAAACTTGGCGACCGTCCTCGCCGAAAACGGCGAGTTGCAGCGCACTGCAGCCTTCGTCAGGCCAGCCTCGATCAAGATTGGCGCCATGGCCTTTCGGCGTCAATGGCGCATTCTTGGGGGCGTTCATCCGATCCTTAAGGGGTAGGCTAAAGCTTCGGCAGGTTGCTTCCTCGTTCAGGACCGGATGGACAACCTACTGAAAGCTCACACCTCATGGTCTCACAGACATCCTACCCGAACTGGTTGCCCCCCCATGCGGCCCCTCTAGAAGCGCGCGTATGCGCGCAGCGATCTGTCGCGCTTTTCGGCCGCAGGTTGGGTTCCACGCAATCGAGTATAGCCAGCATCGCCAGAACTTCGTCGACGTTAAATGTGGCCGCCCTGCGATCTGATAGTCCCAGAGACCGATGGGGGGCGCGGACCCGATTGGCTGCAAGCACCGCAAGCGCTTGCGGCCGCAAGGACGTAATATGCCGCTCGAATATATGCATTCGTTGGCCTGTAGCTGCCCTGTGGGCATGATGTCGCGAGCGCTGGTGGCCAACCCGGTCGCAAAGACTGGGGCTGGCCACCTTTGCTCCCAAGAGGCTCCAATTCTCAAGGGCTACAAAGTTGTATCTTCGAGAAGTACCAAGGGGCACCTACCAAAATCGGTGGCTCCCCTCCTCGTCGGCGACTCTCTAAGCTAGTTTTTGCCTTGAATTGGAGACACCAGCACGACCAGACACATGCACGTTGCATGAACAAGAAAACATGCCAATCGCACATGAGCGACGCAAGTATGTGGGCAGAGTCAATCGAGGCGGAGCACGATAGAAAGCCGCTGGAAAGTTATCCGAGACCCTCGTAGACCGCGATGAGGAGTACCTCGTTGAAAAATGGGCGACGCTGCCGGCGTCGCTCGTCGGCACGCCTGGCGGAGAGAATGGCACGAAGATAAGGGTGGAGGGGATTCAGCCACGCAGTCTTCTTCCCTTCCAAAGTATTGCTGATGATTGATCGGAAGCAGTGCGGGCGCGACCCGGTGCCGTTTGGTTGCGCTGGAGCAGGCGCTGTCCCTACCCACCCGCCAGTTGAACTTAGCAGAACTTGGCTCGGCGCTTATCTCCCCGCGGACACACAGGGGCAGCGCTCTGTCCCTGCAGCTAACCTGCTCCAAACTCAGCTTCAAGCGGCGGCAAGAAGCTGATCGGGAGCTTATCGCCAGCGGACCGAGTGAAACCGCCAAAAAACGAGAACTAACTCGTGAGTTGGAAGCAGTGCGAACGCGGTTCGGCGCCTGACGGCCTGGGGCATCATGAGGCACTAACCCTGCCGCATCCGCACTGCAATGAGCTTAACGGAAGCGTAACTCAGCACATGGTGGTCCTTCAGCTCATGCGCTGTCCCTGCCACGCTCCCGTTAAACCCAACGATTCTTTATCGAGCCTGGCTTACCGAAAGCTGACAGACCTGCGCAGCAATTTACAACGAAAGGCGTCCTATGTGGCCGCTGGCAGTTGAGAGCAATTACGACGTTTACGCCTCAGACAATAGCCATTCGGCGCGCTTGCGATCAGCGGCAACCGCTCCGCGCTAAACGCCCGTGGCGTTCAGTTGGTCAAGCTCCACGTTGGTTTGTCGTAT
This sequence comes from Bradyrhizobium genomosp. I (2014), assembly GCF_000261685.1. Lineage (GTDB taxonomy): Bacteria > Pseudomonadota > Alphaproteobacteria > Rhizobiales > Xanthobacteraceae > Bradyrhizobium. Next base: position 21,186 of record NZ_AJQE01000388.1, read on the forward strand.
TGAAGACGATTGTGCCCGTTTCTCAAAATGCGTTACCAAGCTCCATCAGGCCCATCAGCGAGGCGCAAAGCGAACGGAAAGCAGCGGATGCGGCTCGGCGCCCATATCCATCCGGGGAGGGTGGACAAATGCGCTATCTCTGCCGCATCCGCTTCGCCGGCGAGCCAGGAGCGACATGACTCGGCACCTCCCATGGAGGAAGGAAGGCGCTGTCCCTATCAAGCGCCGCTGGCACAGTAGTCAGCCTCGGGGAGCACAAGGCTAGCCACCCGGCTTTCCCGTGAGGCCCGTCGCCTCAGGGTACAGCGGGACTTTAGCGACAAGGCGGCCTCGGGAGACCTACCAGCATTGGTGGTCATACACACTTAATCGAGAAACTGTTGGTCAAACTTGAAGACCAAGCGAGTTCAGTGCCTAGTGCTCCAGAACGATCAGGCGGCGCCAGGGGCGCCGCTTTCTCCCCATATTTCTGTTTCAGCTGCCGCAAGGAAAAAAGACCGAGCGCACCCTACAGCGTTGGCCAGCCGCAGCATTTCGTCACAACGCGGATGGCGAGCAGGGATGTCCTGCCGTCATGAAGCCGCCCGAGTTAAGAACGGCAACAAGACTTTGGGCAGCTCGCCGATCAAGCGGAGGGCGTTAGCCGCAAGGCTGACTCTTGGATCATCGCTGAACGGTGCGATTGTTTCCAGCGTCGTGAAACGGGCGTGCTGGACGGCGCATTCCTCGTTCTGTTCGAGCATGATCCGCAGTTGAGGTGCACGATGGCGTCTTCATTGGGAAAGATGGCGTCCCCCCTCGGTCCGACGAAGTGCATCTCTACCCCTTCGCGGGTCTCGAACTTCTTGCAGCGGCGGGTCCTTCCGGGCCCCCCTACGCGGGTGACCCGCGACCACTCGACTTTGCTAGATATAAAATTTCAAAAGGCACTTTCTGTTCTCGGATCGGCGTGGAACCCAGGGGTGGGCCTGCTCAGGAAAAAAATCCGGTCGGCTATTTTTGAGCCTGAAATTGATGTCTTCGTCCGTTCGTCATCGGGCGGCGCCAAGTGCGACCGAAACACGCTCGAAAGCATCTATACCAATTGAGACCGTATGGCTCCCAATCGGAGCCTCTATCCATGATCGTTATCGGCCTCAAGGGCCTTATCGGGGCGGCAAGACCACCGTGACCCGCATCGAAAGCCACGGGTTTGTACGCGGCCGGTTCGCTGGCGCGCTGAAGCGACATGCTGCGCGCCTACCCACATTACCGGCGCTGCGACGAAGCCACCATCGAACGCATGATCGACGGCGACCTGAAGGAACAGCCGTTGCCCTAGCTCAGCGGCAAGTCGCCCCGGCCGGCTGCCCGCTGACGGCCCAAGAGCTGCGAAGCTACGCAAATACGCCAACGCACGTCGTCGAGATAGCGCTGGCAAAAAAGCTGACTGAGGCGCCGTGGGCAACGCAGTCGACGAGGATGTCGGCGAGACGCTCCAATCGCTTATCGACTTCGTCGGCGCCGATGCGCCGTACCAGACCTTGTTGCGGGTGGCCAGTCTAAGATCCGAGCTGTTACAGCGGCGTTGGCGATTAAGCTACGCGTTTCGTCTTTCATCTGATCCAACGAATATGACCGTTTTTGTGCCATGAATGATAGAGCCGCGACGAAGAGGGCCCGACTACCGCCAGTCGCCTGAAGCTCATTTTTCAACACTGGCCATACGATGATGCGACCGGGACCATGACGTCATCTAGCGAAGCTCTATCCGTTCTCTACGAGCCGCCGAGTCTGCCGCCGCGACTTCAGGAAGCCGCGGTCGGTTGCCATGAACTTGAAGAGCATGGGCGAGATAAGCTTCGCTGGGTCAACCATCTGTCCACTTTGGGCGGATAGTAAATCCGCATAAGCAAGCAGATCGCGATGTACGCTTGCGGGTAGCTCCGCAGTGATCTTTACCGGTTTGTCATCTGGAACGGCAGCAATTTTCAACTTCGACACAACATCTACCTCGCGTAAGGCTGAAAGATCAGATCGCGATTCACGATCACGCGGATCGGGAAGCCAGGACGTACCGTCAGCGTGGGCTGGATATTGAGACCGCGCCGAACTACCTGCTGTCCAGTTTGGTTTAGAGAGTCCGAGGCGCCGTGACGCAACGCCTGGATAATTGCGCTGTCGTTGCTGTTAGTGTCCGAGCCGGCACCCAGTTCCGTTCCGACGGCGAGAAACGTCGATAGTGCCGCAGCCTTGAAGAGTTCGCCCCAGTGATTGTCCACCTGGTCTTCTAGGCCAGCATAGCCAGCGGTGTCAGCGCCAGGCTGCCGCTCGAGAACTATAGAACGTCCATTCGGCATGATTAGCCGGGTCCAGACGAGCAGAACGCGAGACTGGCCGAAAGTGACCTGGCTGTCGTAGATGCCGATTAGACGCGCTCCCTGAGGCACGAGCAGAAAGCGACCGGTCGGCGTGTCAAAAACATTCTCGGTTACCTGCGCGGTAATTTGGCCTGGCAGGTCCGATCGGATCCCGGTGATCAGCGCCCCTGGAATCACCGTCCCGGCCTGCACGATGTATGGTGAAGCGGGCCTGATGACACGGTCAGGGCTTACCATGCGACGGTCCACGGAGGCATTCACGAAGGCAAGCTTGCGGTCCTGGCCGTTTTGCGCAGATCTATCCTCGCCAGTGCTCGTTGCGCTTGGTGATGCGAGGCGGTCGCCTCCAACCGCCGCAGCGGTGGGCGGACGCGCTCCTTCATTGGTCGCAGCGAACAAATGGCTGATGCGGGCTGCCTCAGTCTCTTGATCCCGGCGCTGCTGGTCTGGATCAGTGCCGATCGTCGGCGACTGGCCTTGAGCAGCAAGTATTGGTCGACCGAGGTCGCCGGGAAGCGGCGGACCAAGCTGCGGGATTGGCTGGCGCGGAACGCCAGCATAGTCCTTCGGCAGCGTCGTAATACCGTCGGCAACATTGTGGTGGTCGGTACTGTAAAGCTCATCGGCCGCTTGATTGCGGGAGCGATTGTTCTGCAGCGACCACAGCACCGCTCCGCCGATGACAAGCAGGGCAACCGCGCTCCCGCCGGCCAAGACCTTCCGCGACAACCGCGTCACGCGCGTGTGCTCTGCTCTCAAGCGGAAGCTCTCGGATGGCTCCACTTGTGTCTCCGGCGGAATAGCTTGCTCGTTTACATTCCGAGAGTTCATGACGACGGCCTCCCGCCGGTTCTGACAATCCTGACCTTCTTCTGGTGCTCACCACCAAGCCGCAGTTCGGCGGCAGCAAACAGCCGATCGACGATCAATACATTGCCGTCAGCGCGATAGTTGACGAGTTCGGTCTTGCCGTCTGGACCGATGACAAAGAGCGGAGGCATCTCGCCCTGCACGATGCCTTGCGGGAATTCGACATAGACCTTGCGGCCATCGTCATATGCGGCGAGCGGTCGCCAGGGAGGACTGTCCCCTTCGATGGCATAGCGGGAGATGCGCTGCGCCGGGTTCGGAAGAGCGGGTTTCAGAGCGACCGAACGCCATCGTTCCCGTGCGGTTTCAGGATAGTACCAGGCAACAGACGGCATGTATGGCCGTTCGCGGGATCGGAGTTCGATCAGGTAGGTGCGCCGGTCAGTGTTGACCACTAGGTTGGTTTCGATCGAAGCTCGGGTCGGCTTGACCAAGACATGGACGCGCCGTGTATCGCCGCTGCCGCTCTCGGTATCGCCCACGACCCAGCGTACAGTATCTCCGGCCGCGATCGGCCCTGATCCCGTCAACTGTTCTCCCTCCTCGAGCGCGATATCTGTGATCTGCCCCGGCGCGGCGTAAATCTGATAGAGCGCCCCGGGACTGTAGGCGTAGATTTGCGCAGCATTGAAATACCCCCGCTTGCGCGGTTCGACCCTGGCCGCATTGTTTGCCATCTCAACCCGGCTCACCGGTTCGACCTCTTCCTTCCCGGCCGACTTGCCTCCGAGAGCCGGCTTCCAGAGCGGCGGAACGTGAAGCGGTCGCAATCTGTCGTCGAGAGCCACGGGCGTCGCCGGCAGCGGAGGAACTTCAGTGTCATAGCTGATCTCCGGCGGAATGTATGTCGCGCACCCACCGAGCACGGACGAGCAAAGCATAAGAGCGGACAGAAGTGCACGCTTCGCGCTCACGAACCCGGGCCAAGTCGAATTGAGCCTGTTTTGCTGAATGGAACATTTCGAATGAATGTCAGACGGCGTCTTGGTCACTGACCCAACTCCTTTGACCAGTTGATGGCGCGGACATAGACGCCAAGAGGATTCTTGCGTAGGCGCTCGGCTTCGCGCGGCGTCTCGATCACGATTGTAAGAATTGCAGTCCAGCGCTCGGTCGAGTTCAACGCGCCATTGTCGTAGATGCGCTGGGTCCATGCGACCCGAAAGCTTTCCGACGACGCACGAATGACGCTCGAGACCTCGACAGAGATTTGCGCCTTACCCAGCTTGGCAAAGGGGTCGTTGCTGCGCGCGTAGTCGTTGAGCGCAGCGGCGCCGCGATCAGTCGTAAAATCATAGGCCCGCAGCCAGTTTTGGCGCAGAACGATCCCGTCTGCCGGTAGGCCTCTGACATCCTCGATAAAGCGTGCCAGATGATAGGCGATCTGCGCATCAGTGGGCTGATATTCAATGTTGGCCGGCGCAATCCGCTGAGCCTGACCGAGATGATCGACTTCGACCACCCACGGCGTGATCGAGCCCTGACTCGATTGCCAGACAAGGCCACCTGCGAGACCGGCTGACAGCGTCAGGCAGCCAAAAGCCATCAGGCGCCAGCTCTTGGCTTGCACGCGCGCTGATCCAATGCGTTCGTCCCAAACCTGCGCGGCCTTTTGATAAGGCGTAATCGGCTCGGGCATGCGCCCGTAGTGAACTGATGGCCGTTTGAACATCGATGGTTGCCCCTGATATCAAGTGATCGGTTTCAAGTCGTGCGATGGAATGGTTTGAGGCGCTGTGTGTGCGGCGGAGATGCAGGGTGCGTCTCAACGTTCTCCCTCGGACAAATCGACGGAGGAACCGCTACCACCATGATCGCCCGAGCGGACGGCGTGGCCAGCGGCCGAGGCACCATGCCGGATGGTCTGAGCACGCTTCATGCGGCGAGCCCAATCAGGCTGCCCTTCAGCCGGCGCGCTCGTGCCCTGCTCGCCCGCTTGGCTACCTCCGAAGGCAGCCGCTGCTCGACGCAAAGGACTCGTCGCAGCCGAAGCGCCAGCCTCCGCGACGCCGGCAAGGCCGCCGCTTCGATAGGCGGCTGTTGCTCCGCTGATGACAGCGCCGCCACCGCGCGCGCCGCCTGCAATCGCACCACCAGCGAGACCGGCACCGCCAGCGGCAAGTCCCGCGCCAGCCGCAACAATGCCGCCAGCAGCAAGGCCTGTTCCAATCGTGGCTCCGGCGCCGAGTTGGGGGCCGCCCGACACCAGGCCGTTTGCGATACCCGGACCGAAGATACCGAGGCCCAGCAAGGAAAGCGCCGCGAGCACCAGCGTCATCGCGTTTTCGATGGTTGGCTGTACACCGCCGAAACCTGCGGTGAACTGCGAAAACAGGGTGGAGCCGATGCCGACGATGACGGCCAGGACCAGGATCTTAATGCCGGAAGATATGACGTTGCCCAGAACGCGCTCCGCCGCGAAGGTGGTCTTGCCAAACAAGCCAAAGGGAATGAGCACGAAGCCGGCCAGTGTCGTGAGCTTGAACTCGATCAGGGTGACGAAGAGCTGGATCGCCAAAATGAAGAAGGCGAGCAGCACCACGACCCACGCGAACAGGAGAACGACGATCTGGACGAAATTTTCGAAAAAGCTGATGTAGCCCATCAGGTTGGAGATCGAATCGAGGAGCGGTCGGCCGGCATCAAGTCCGACTTGAGCGATCTTTCCAGGTCTCAAGAAATCCGATGCGGAGAGGCTTGCGCCTGATGCTTTCAGGCCAAGACCGGCAAAGCTCTCGAAGACGATGCGCGCCAGACTGTTCCAGTTACCGATGAGGTAGCCATCGCCGCCGACTGCACGAGCTTGGTCGGATGTGCACACGATCCGGGAATACGGATCGACTGCAATCCGAACTCCTCATAGAGCGCATCGGTGAGGCGGGCGCTTTCCGGCGGCGACCATTCGACGATCTTGTACGCAAGCTGCACACCTTCTGGCGCGCTCCCCGAAGTGGATGAGGGGCTGGGTGCAATGGCGCCGGCCGATCGGGAGATTGCAGGGCGCCTAATGACGTCGGCTACGACCGGCGCAGTGACGGGCAACCTCGGGGGCGCATGCTGGGTGACCCACTCGAGCAAGGCGGGGACATCGCCGGCCATGCCTTGCGAGGTGGGAAATGCCTTCGGATCGGCAGCGGGTAACTTGTCGATGACGAGCAGCCTCGTGTCCGTCTGAGTGCCGTGCTTGGCGTAGACGGCGCCGTCGATCGCGGCAGAAAACACGACCCGTCCGCGCTCCTGGAGGCGAACAAAGGCCTCTAGCCACGCCGGGTTATCCGGCGCAAGGCCCGCGCCAGCGATGGCGACGAGGCGTCCGCCATCGCGAAGACGCGCGAGCGCCGAAGCGATGTGCCGGAAGGCGGCGTCCGCCATTCGTCGATCGACATTCGCCACCGCGGAGAACGGCGGGTTCATCAGAACGACGCTCGGCACAACGCTCGCGTCGAGGTGGTCATCGATCTGAGCAGCATCGAACCGCGTGACGTTAACATCCGCGAATAGATGCTCGAGCAATCCCGCCCGGCTCTCGGCCAACTCGTTCAACACCAAGTCGCCGCCGGCGAGCTCGGCAAAGATGGCGAGCAAACCGGTCCCGGCAGAGGGCTCCAGAACGCGATCGGCGGATGTAATGGCGGCTGCGGTGCATGCAATCAGCCCAAGCGGGATCGGCGTCGAGAATTGCTGAAGCGCCTGACTGTCCTCGGAACGCCGCGTGTGGGTCGGCAGACGGTTCGCGACTTTCGCCAGCATCGGCAGCATGGCGGCCGTCGAGCCAGCCCTGGCCCGTATGGCCGGTCCGAACTTACGAAGGAACAGAACGGTTGCCGCCTCGCAGACGTCATAGGCGGTCTTCCAGTTCCAGGCGCCGGCCGCGTCGGAGGCGCCGAACGCAGCCTCCATGGCGCTACGCAGAACAGCGGCATCGATGCCCCTACCGCGTTCGAACTCGGTCAGGAGCTGTCGCGCTGCCCTGACGGCGGCGGAGGTGAAAGTTGCAGCGGCGCGCAACGAAAGCGGCGCGGCGGCAGCGCCGCCGACGAGAGATTCGGTCATGGCAGGAATTCTTTCGGAGAGCAGGAAGGGGTCGAACCGCCAGGCGCTCTCCTCTGACCTGGACGGCTCAAACCCTTCCCGGCCCGCTCTCCCTCTCAGACCTCGGGCATAAAAATAGGGACCGGCGCCGCACGCCGGTCCCCCGCGCTACTGCGGGACGGCCGTGCCATCCCGCTCCTTAATTTCATTCAGCCGCGTCGAGCTGTGCGGATCATCGTCGCTGGCGTTTTCCTGATCCTCATCGTCGGCGAGGAATTCGGGCAGCCGGCCCGCTTCGCCCTCCTGCCCCACTGGCGCTGCATCGGGATCGACGAGACGCAGCGGCTCCGGCAACCAGCCTGAGCCATCCAGAAGGCGCTCGGCCTCCTTGGCCATGTCGGCCTTCTTAAGATGGTCGATCAGTTGAGCCGACGACTCGCCCTTAGCCTCCCGTACGGCCTCCAGAATGCGCGGCTTGGTGACCCGGCCGAGATAGTTGTCGACGGAGGGCTTCCACCCTGCCTGCACCATGTCTAGCCCGACCGCCCGCGCCAGCACATCAGCGCGGTCGAGACGCGTGCGGACGCCGTGTGCTGAGACGCGAGCCTGATTGTAGCGATTGGCCGGCTCATAGACGGCATTGACCGCAAAAGATGCACAGTGGGCGAACAGCGATGCTTGTGCACCACCATCGAGAGCCGTTAGCGCATCCCAAAGATCGTTCTCCCTCTTCGGCAACCGCGCCTTCCAGGCCTCGTGCCGCGCCTCGACAGCCTTGGCGGAGGCGCTTTCCCTCAGCCCCGGAGCTTGGGCAGGAAAGTTCGGCGTGCGAAGGCCGATCTCTAGACAGCTTCCGGATGACGCGAACCGGTAAAAGGCCGTCAGCACGAAGTTGTGCAGCACCGCCTGGAACGCGATCGCAGGATTTTCTGCCAGCGCGTCGCGCAATGCCAACGTGCGATGCGCCGTCAGCTCGGTGATCAACCGATCCGGCAGAGGCCTGGCCGCGTCGTCATCTTGTTCTTCGGCATAAGGCGCACTACCCGCGACTGCGATGACCGTGCGCTGGACTGAAGTGCTGGGCTCCTTCCCTTCGTTCGACGACGGATCGGCGGCCTGCGCGATATCAGGATCGGTTGCCGGCACTTCGTCCTCAGGCCGGACGTAACCACGATACACGCAGAGCCGTCCTTCGGAATCGATGCTGATGAAGACACCAGCCCGGGCGATCTCCGCCGGATCGTAAAGCATCGGCCGGTTCTCGAACGCCGCCAGCGCCGACTCGATTTCGCCGAGGCGCTGATCGACTTCTTTCGGGCAATTCGTCGGCATCCTGGTATTCGGTTTCAAGCTTGGCTTGCTCGGTGTTCAGGGCATCGATGGTGGCCCGCTCTCCAGGCGAGAGATCGACAGATTTTCCTTCGATTTTCCGGAGGCCTTGTGTGTGACCGTAGGAGAACTCTACGGCGACTGAGATCCACTTCCAGCCCTCGGCAGCAATCGTCTCAGCTTCGGCTTTGAGTTTTTCGATCACGAGGCGGTCGAGCAACACGATATCCTGAAGCCAACCGCCGTCGTCGTGCTCGAACAGATCCCGCAGAACGCCGCCACCCGCCTGCTGATAGGCGTCGAGGCCCACGAATTGCGCCCGGCGATCGGACCCGCGCACTGTGTTCTCGGTGAGCATGCGGCGGATCTGGTATGGCTCGTCATAACCGGAACGGCTGAGGTTCTCCCAGACTTGCTCCTGGCGGGCGTGATCCGCAGTAACTGAGAACGCCATGAGCTGCTCGAGCGTCATGCCGTCTTCGGCATAGACGTCATGCAACTTCGGCGAGACCGACGCCAGGCGCAGGCGCTGCTTGACGATCGCAGGGTTCACGAAATGGCGCGCGGCAATGTCTTCCTCACTCATGCCGAGATCGCGGAGCGTCTGGAAGGCCCGAAACTGATCAAGCGGATGCAGGCCGACCCGCTCATCGTTCTCCGCCATCGAATCGTCCTCGGCAAGGCCCCCTTCGCGAACGACGCACGGCACCGCCTGCGTCCTCGACATCCGCTTTTGTTTCACCAGGAGCTCGAGAGCGCGATAGCGCCTGCCTCCCGCTGGTACCTCGAACATGCCGGTCTCGTTGCCATCAGGATCAACGACGGCCCGGACACTTAGACTTTGCAGAAGCGTACGCTGCGCGATGCTCTCGGCTAGCTGCTCGATCGAAACGCCGGCCTTGACGCGGCGAACGTTCGATTGGCTGAGCACGAGCTTGTTGAAGGGGATGTCCCTTGAAGGCGACAGCGTGATCTTTTGTACGGCTTTCGTCATTTTGGCTCTCCACGACGGGCGGCCGTGAGACTCTCTCTCGGCTTCCAACCCGTCGCGAATAGCGCCCCCTCCTCTCACTCTTGCGCGGCGACAGGAGGCCAAGCATCAAGCCGTCTCGTGATCGGCAACAGCCGAATCCAGCGACGCGTGCTCAATGGGCTCGGGAATGAAGCCGAGCAAATAGTCCGCGGCCTTGCTCGCCTGTGAGGCGGCACGCACGATAGCCCGATTGTCTTCGCGCAGGACTTCGAGCCAGGAGCCAATATAGTCGGCATGGCGCACGGTCGGGACGATCCCGAGCGACGCGCAGCTGAACGCGGAGCTCAACTCGGCGACCAGTTCTTCGAAGGCATATTTCTTGGTGCCATAGGATCCGCTAAGATCGCGGTTGAGGCGCGAGCGATGTCCGGTCGCGTGGCCGAGTTCATGCAGCGCGGTGCGGTGCCAATTGATCGGCTCGAAATAGGCCTGCGGCGGCGGGACCTGCACGAAGTCTTCGGCCGGCGCGTAGAATGCGCGATCGCCACCAATCCGAAATGTGATCCCGGTGGCCCTGATCAAAGTTTCCACGGTAGGCTCGATCAGACCTGGCGGCGGTGGCGGAGCCGCGGTCGCGATCTCGCCGGGGAGTCCGTCGCATTGGTCCGTGTTGAAAACGGTAAATCGCTTGAGAAATGGAATGGCCTGCGCTTCGTCGCCGGTCTCGGCGGCGCGCTGTTTCTCATCGCGCGGCACGAAACGGTCGGCGTAGACCACCGCGGTGCCACGCTCCCCCTTGCGCACATAGCCTCCAAGCGACAGCGCCTGCCGGAACGTGAGCCAGCTTTGACCGCTGTAACCATGCTCGATCGTGCTTCCCCAGAGCAGAAGGACGTTGATCCCGCTGTAGGACCGATCGGTCGAAGCATTTTTCGGGATGGCCAACGGCGCTTTCGCCGCGGCCGTACCCCACGGCTGAACCCAGGGGACGCGTCCGGCCTCAAGCTCGACAATGATCTTGTCGGTAATTTCGTTATAGAGGTTCGCCCGGTCTTGGCCGGCGCGCGCGCGAACAGTAGGATTTGACATCGCGGTTCTCCGCGACGGGCGCCGCGAGCCACTCTCGCAGCTTCTAACCCGTCACGAAAAACCCAGCCTGCACTCTTACTCTCAGACTCTTCGCAATCTGCCAGGCTGCAGGCCTGATCAGGCGTGCGCCAGGGGCGCATCGCCTTCGAGAGATGGCACCCGCAGGAGCGTGAGCATAGCGACGCCGAAGGCGGCACGCGAGACCGAGTGCGGCGACGAGACCGGTTCAATAGCGGCAC
>NZ_AJQE01000389.1 GCF_000261685.1 Bradyrhizobium genomosp. I (2014)
ACGGTGTCCAGAATGCCGGTCTGCGTGCTGGAGTAGAGCGTGTAGTTGGCGGTCGTCACGGTGATGGAGCCGATGGTGGGCGTGCCGCCGACGCGAGAGTACGACGACACGAGGCTGAAGCTCGTCGGTGTGGTGCCGGTCGTCGTGCTCAGCCAGTTGATGCCGTTGAAGGTCGCGGCATCGGCCGTGCTCTTCATCTGCTGCTGGATCTGCGTGACGTCAGCCTGGATCTTGGTGCGGTCGATACCGGCGGTCTTGGCCTGGACCAGCAGCGACTGGAGCTTGGTCAGACCAGAGTCCTTGTCGCCGATGACCGTGGTCAGGGCGGTGTACTCCGTGTCAACGGTCGCGGCCGACAGACCGAGCGAGTCGGAGACGGCGGAGAGCGCGGCGTTGTCGGCGCGCATCGACGTCGCAATCGACCAATAGGCGGCGTTGTCCGAAGCGGTGGCCACGCGCTGACCGGTGGAGATCCGGTTCTGCGTGGTGGAGAGTTGCGAACTCACAGACCGCAGGGTCTGGAGTGCGGTCATGGCAGTCGAGTTCGTAAGCAGGCTTGACATTGCGAATGTCCCTTTTTTGTACGCGATACATTTTCACGAGGGGACATACCGGGCTTTCACCGGTACGGAGGGACGGCATCATGCCTTTGGACTGATGTGGGTGGGGTCCAACCCGCCGTGCCGCATTGCTAGCACGCCGAATCTTGCCTCCGGATTAAGATCAGCTTGAATTCCTCAGCAATATCATATGGTTAATATTACTCTTCGCTAACCATAACCCGGCGATCGCGGCTCTTAGGAGAACGAGCGCACCAGTCCGGAGGCCAGCAGGTTCCAGCCGTCGATCAGCACGAAGAACAGCATCTTGAACGGCAACGCGAGGATCGTCGGAGGCATCATCATCATGCCCATCGACATGGTCAGCGTCGCCACGATCATGTCGATCACCAGGAACGGCAGGATGATGAGGAATCCGATCTCGAACGAGCGCCTGAGCTCGGAGATCATGAAGGCCGGGATGATGACGCGCAAATCGATGCGCTTGTCGTCGAACTTCTTGCGGAAGCTTTCCGCGGCGAGCGCTTCGAAGGTCTGCAGATCCTTGTCGCGGACATGGGCCAGCATGAACTCCCGGAACGGATCGGTGATCTTGAGATAGGCTTCCTCTTCCGAGATCTCGTTCTTCATCAGCGGCTGGACGCCGGTCTCCCACGCCCTGTCGAAGGTCGGCGCCATGACGTAGAAGGTCATGAACAACGCGAGACTGATCAGCACGAGGTTGGCAGGCGTGGTCTGGAGGCCGAGACCGGCGCGCAGGAACGACAACGCCACCGCAAATCGCGTGAAGCTCGTCACCATGATGAGCAGCCCCGGCGCCACCGACAGCACCGTGATCAGCGCCATCAGCTGGATGATCCGGCCGCTGGTCGAGCCGTTTCCCGGCGGCAACAGGGAATTCAGGTCCGGAATCTGGGCCAGCGCCGCTTCGGGCAGCACGACCAGAACCAGCGCGAGCAGCAGGACTCTCACTCTCACTGGATCACCAGCGTCTCGATGATCAATTCGCGGACCTTGCCCGACGAGCGGATGTTGGCCCGCTCGATCAGGTCGTCACGCAGATGCTGGAGCCCGCGCGATCCCTCGAACTGCGCGACCGTCGCCGACCGCAGATAGGTGACGATGTCCTCGCTGATGTGGGCGGCAAGAATGCCGGCGTCCTCGTCGCTCATGCTGTCGGTCACCATTGAGGCTTCGATGCGCGCCCAGTTGTTGGCCGGGGCGGCGAGATTGGTCACGATCGGAGACAATTTCCGGAGCCGCGCGCTGCCGGCGTAGCCCGACGCGATCGGCGGCGGCGTGGCGCTCTTCTTCGCGTCGGCAACGCGCTCGGCGGTCGCGATCAGATGCAGGCCGGCAACGGCGCCCGCTCCGATCGCGATCAGGGTCAGCACCACGATGGCGGCAATCAGGCGCATGGCGTCCCCCGCCATCGCGACGCGGCCCGACCGGCGCGAGCCTCAGAATGGTGCCACAGCGTCATAGATCCGATGTCCCCATCCAGGCTGCTGCACGTCCGACAGGTTTCCGCGCCCGCCATAGGACACGCGCGCCTCGGCGATCTTGTCGTAGGAGATCGTATTGGCCCGCGAGATATCGCGCGGACGCACGATGCCGCCGACGTTGAGCACGCGCATCTCCGTGTTGACGCGAAATTCCTGCGAGCCGCTGATCATCATATTGCCGTTCGGCAGCACGTCGGTGACGATGGCCGCGATCGACAGCTTGATGTCCTCGGTGCGATCGATCTGGCCGTTGCCCTTGATCTGGGTGTTGGTGCTGAGGTTGGCGTTGGCCGAGCCCTTGTCGTTCCACCCCGCCACGTCCATCAGCCAGTCGAGCCCGAACTTGACCTGCGAATCGCGGGAGCGGCCGGTCTTGTTGTCGAGCTTGGCCTTGTCCTGCATCGAGATGATCACCGTCACGACGTCGCCGGTGCGCCGGGCGCGGGGATCGCGGTAGAGATCGGTGCCGTCGTCCCAGGTCGAGCGATAGCTGACAGGCGTGCGCATGCGCGGTGTCACCGGAATCGGATCGGCCTGCGTCCTCAGGCCGCTGCCGACCGGCGACATTTGCGGACCGGTCAGCACTTCGGCCGGATCATGGAAGCATCCGGCCAGGAACACGGACGCCAGCAGGAGCGAGAGGATGAGGACCGGCTTGTTCATCTATTTGGTCTTTCCGTCATCCACGCGACGCATGCCGCCGAGCAGGTCGGCGAGGTGGGCCGCGCGCGCCGTATCCATCTCATTGAAGATCGCGCTCGAGCTCCTCGGGCTGAGCTTGGCGAGCACGGCGGCAGCGGTCTCGTCGGTCATGCCGGCGATCTGGGTGGCCGCAGCTTCGGGCTTCATGCGCGAATAGATCTCGACCACGCTCGCTTCGGCCTTCTTCAGGAAGTCGTCGCGCAGCGCCATCCACTTCTCGTATTCGGCGCGCTTGGCCTCGACTTCGGCGATCCGCTCGCGGAGCAGGCTCTCGGCCTTTTCCAGCTCCTTGAGCTGCCAGGCCAGCCTTGCGTCGACGGCGGGATCGGCGACGTTGCTGCAGAACAGGGCGATTTCGTTGTCCGGGGCCGGCGCAGCCTGCGACGGCGCAGGCTTCGGCGGCGCCGCAACGCTGCCGGGCTTGGCCGGACGGACCGCTGCGGGCGCTGGCGCGGGAGACGGCGTCTCCGAGGCCGGCACCGCCCCGGTGATCGCGGGCCCCGAATCTTCGGCCGCCCATGCCGTCGCCCGGCTCAAAGCATTGTCGCCTGATGTCGAGGAGGCCGGCGGCTGCGGCTTCTGCGGCCCAGGCGCGCGGGCGCGCGCGAAGGAGAGCAGGTTGAGCGGCTTCGACGGCTTGGCCTCCTCCAGCGCCAGCCCGGACGATGCGCTCGCGAGCACCGAGGCCGCGACCAGCAGGAGGAGTTTGGCTTTGTGATCCAGCTTCAGCATCGGGCTGCGTGCGATTCTCGGTCGAGACCTGAGCATTGAGCGACCAAGCTTGCACGACGCTTGTGCATCATTGCACGATGACGTCGGCCTGGAGCGCGCCCGCGGTCTTGATCGCCTGGAGGATCGCGATGATTCCCGATGGCTTCAGGCCGATCTGGTTCAACCCGCGCACCAGGCGCTGGAGATCGACCCCGCTCAGGATCGCCACCTGCGCCCCCGCCTCGTTGGCTTCGACCACGGTCTGCGGAACGACCACGGTCTGCCCTCGCGAGAACGGCGCCGGCTGCGACACCACGGGCATCTCCGTGACGCGAACCGTCAGATTGCCGTGGGTCACGGCAACGGTCGATATCCGCACGTCGCGGCCGATCACGACGGTGCCGGTGCGCTCGTTGATCACGACCCGCGCCGGCGTGTCCGGCTCGACCGTCAGTTCGCCGATCTCGGCCAGGAAGCGGACCGGGCCGATGTGGCGCGGCTTCGACAGCACGATGGTGCGGTAGTCGCGCTCGAAGGCGATCTGCGCGCGGTAGCGGCCGCCGGCATAGCGGTTGATGGCGTCGAGGATGCGCGTTGCGGTGACGAAGTCGGGGTTCTTCAGCTCCAGCACCAGGAACTCCATCTCGTGGAGACTCCCCTGCACCGCGCGTTCGACCAGCGCACCGTTCGGGATGCGCCCTGCCGTCGGCGTGCCCTGGCTGACGTTCTGCGCCTGGCCTCCAACGTTGTAACCGGCGACCGTGATCGCGCCCTGCGCCACCGCATAGACGGCGCCGTCCGCGGCGCGCAGCGACGTCATGACCAGGGTGCCGCCGAGCAGCGACGTCGCGTCGCCCAGCGACGACACGGTGACGTCCATGCGCTCGCCGGGCCCGATCGAGGGCGGCAGGTCCGCAGTCACCATCACCGCCGCGACGTTGCGCGTGCGCAGCGTCGTCGGGCGCGGTGGGGTGTTGGTGCTCGTGGTCTCGTTCCTGACGTTGATGCCCATGTTCTCGAGCATCGATTGCAGGGATTGTTCCGTGAACGGAGCGTTGCGAAGCGTATCGCCTGTGCCGTTCAGGCCGATGACGAGGCCGTAACCGACGATCTGGTTTTCGCGCAGACCCTTGATGTCCGCGATGTCCTTGATGCGGACGGCAGCCTGTGCGCCGGCGACCGACATGAGCAGGACAAGCGCAAGCAGGATTCTGGTCATGACCCGTCCATGACCTTGACGGTGCCGTCCGGCTGGACGACGCCCCTGATGATTACTCCGGTGTCCGTATTGCGCACCGGGATGAGCGCGCCGGCCGCACCGGACTGCATCGCCGAGCCGTAAGTGACGATGGACAGGCCGCTGTCTTCGACCACGACCTTGACCGTGGCGCCGCGGGCGACGGTCCAGGGGTCCTCCACCGCATTGGTTGGAATGGGCTGGCCGGGAAACAGCGCGCGCCGCGCCATACGGCCGATCAGGACCTGACGCCCCTCGATGAACATGGCGACGCCGAGCAGGCTCGGCGCGAAGGCGCGCTCGGTGATCATCCCCTCGCGGATCAGCTCGCCGGCGCGGATCGAGACGGCCGGTACGGGAAGCCGCTTCTCCTCGGCGGCAGCGACCCGCGCCGCGACGAGAACCAGCAGCACGGCGGCCAACCCGCGCATGACCAGGCCCACCCTGTTCAACATCGAGACACCGGAACTAGCGCATGCCCTTCGAGACCGTCTGGGCCATTTCATCCGAGGCCTGGATGACCTTGGCATTCATTTCGTAGGCGCGCTGCGCCGAGATCAACTCGGTGATTTCCTTGACCGGGTCGACGTTCGAGGCTTCGAGCCATTTCTGGTTGATCTTGCCGTAGCCGGCATCGCCCGGCAGCCCGACGACGGGCGTGCCCGACGCCGTGGTCTCGCGGTAGAGATTGCTGCCAAGCGGTTCGAGGCCCGCTTCGTTGGCGAAATTGGCGAGGTTGAGCTGGCCGATCTGCCTTGGATTCACTTCCGTGTCGAGCTTGGCAAACACCTGGCCGGTGGCGTTGACAGTGACCTCGACCGTCCCCTGCGGGATGGTGATCGCGGGGTCCAGCAGGTAGCCGTCGATCGTGACGAGCTGGGCGTTGGCATTGACGTTGAACGAGCCCGCACGGGTGTATTGCAGCTCGTTGTTGGGACCGAGCACCTGAAACCAGCCGCGGCCGTTGATCGCGAGGTCATAGGGGTTGCCGGTCTGCGTCAGCGCGCCCTGGATGTGCAGCTTGCGGATGGCAGCCGACTTGACGCCGAGGCCGAGATTGGCACCTTCCGGAATCGGCGAGGAGCCGTTGACGTTCGCGACGCCCTGCATGCGGTCCATCTGGTAGAACAGATCGGTGAACTCGGCGCGCGCCCGCTTGTACGAGGTCGAGTTGATGTTGGCGATGTTGTTCGCGATGACTTCGATATTGGTCTGCTGGGCATTCATGCCCGTGGCCGCAATGGCGAGCGATTTCACTTGACCTACTCCTTCAGATCAGATCGACATCCGAACGACTTCCTGGTAGGCCTGCACGACCTTGTCGCGAACCGCGACCGCCGTCTGCAGGGCCTGCTCGGCCGACATCAGCGCCTCGACGACGCGGCGCGTCGATTCCTTGCCCTGCATCGCCGAGATCGACGCCGCCTCGCCCGCCTTCAGCGTTCCGATCGCGTCGGTCGTCACCTGCTTCATCACCGATTCGAAGCCGACGTCGTCACTTGACTGGATCGCGGTGGTCGCCGCGGGCGAGACGGCCTGCGTCTCGGTCGCGCGGGTTGCCGCCTGGCCGGCAGATATCGCCGTGGAAGAAATTGCCTCAAGCATTGTCAGCTCCTCAAGAGGTCCATGGTCATGCCGAGCATGGACCTCACCTGCTTCACGACCTGGAGATTGGCTTCATAGGACCGGTTGACCTCCCGCATGTCGGCCATCTCGATCATCATGTTCACGTTCGGCAGCTTGACGTAGCCGGCCTTGTCGGCGGCCGGATGCCCCGGATCGTACTCCACGCGGTACGGCGTGGTGTCGACGCCGATCTCCTTGACCTTCGCGAGTTGCGCGCCCGAGGCACGGTCCATCGCGGCGTCGAAAGTGATGGTCTTGCGCTGATACGGATCGGCGCCGGTCGTGCGCCCCGTCGACGTCGCGTTCGCGAGATTTTCCGAGACGATGCGCATGCGTGTCGACTGCGCTTCGAGCCCGGAGCTCGCGACCATCAAAGAGGCGCTCAATGAGTCCAGCATGTCAGTTCACCTTCAGGCCTTTGCACTCGACAGGACCATACGGTGGAACGACCGCACGATCGCCGAGTTCATCGAATAGTCGCGATTGACGTCGCTGCCTTTGATCATTTCCTGCTCGAGGCTGACGGAGTTGCCGGAGTGAACCACTTCCCAGCTGTCCTTCTTCGCGGTCGCTCGCGTGTCGGTCTCGGTTGCGGACAATTGCATGTGCGCCGGCGAGGTCGTGGCGAGCCTCACCGGCATGCCGTCGAGCACCTTGTTGAAGGGCTCGACGTCGCGCGCCCTGAAGCCCGGCGTGTTGGCGTTGGCGACGTTGGTGGCGATGGTCGACTGGCGGAGCTCGAGGTAGCGCGCCTGCGACGATGCGAGTTCAAAGAGATAAAGCGGTCCCACGACGGCCCCATTCCGATCCATTCGGGGAAAGAATAGGGCGTTAAGCTTTCGTCAAGCTGTTGGGCCGGACGTCATCCTCGGAATTCTACTGGACCTTCTCGGTTCGCGGCGCCTGCTTCGACTGGAGGAAGTAGATGATCTCGGCCACGGGGCGGAAGAATTCCGCCGGAATCACCTGATCGACCTGGACCGCCTCGTAGAGCGCGCGCGCCAGCGCCTTGTTCTCGATGACGGGGATTCGGTTCTGCTCGGCAACCTCGCGGATCTTCAGCGCGATCACGTCCATGCCCTTGGCGACGACAAGCGGCGCGGCGCTCTCCTCGCGCTTGTAGCGCAGCGCGATCGCGAAGTGCGTCGGGTTCGCGATCACCAGGGTCGCGCGCGAGGCCGAGGCGATCATGCGCTGGCGCGATCGGTCTCGCGCCAGCGAGCGCAGGCGCGCTTTGATCAGCGGATCGCCTTCCGCCTGCTTGTGCTCGTCCTTGATCTCCTGCCGCGTCATGCGCAGCTCGCGCCGCCAGTGGAAACGCGCCCAGGCGAGATCGATCGCCACCAGGACGATGGTCGCGATGCAGATCGCCGAGACGATTCGCATCGCGATATTGAGAATCATCTCAGGCAGCGCGACCGGATCGGTGTACATCGCCTCGAACGCCCTCGCCTCGGACGAGCGCAGCACGAAGGCGACGACGGCGGTCACCGCGGCAAGCTTGAACAGCGACTTGGCGAACTCGACGAGGCCCTGCGTTCCGAACAACCGGCTCCAGCCGCTGAGCGGAGAGATCCGCGACAGGTTCGGCTTGATGCGCTCGAGCACCAGGCGCGGCGCGTTTTGCAGCAGCGAAGCGGCGAGCCCGAACACCACCAGGACGACGACCAGCGGCACCAGGAACCGCAATGCCTGGAGGCCGACCACGGTGAGCAGGTTCTGCGCGTCCGCGCCGGTGCCGAGCGGGAAACCCTCGGGATCGTCGAGGAAGCTCTTCAGCATCGGCGTCAATTGCTGCACGCCAGGGCCGATCAGGAATGCCTGGATCACCATCAGCGCCGCCATCGAGGCGAAAATGGAGGCCTCCCGAGAGACCGGAATCTTGCCCTGCTCGAGCGCATCACGGACTTTCTTCTCGGTCGGCTCTTCTGTCTTGCTCTCCTGATCGGATGTTTCTGCCATGCCCGTTCAGCGGTCAGCGGAAGACCAGCTCATCCTCCTGCTCGGGGTTGAGCTCGATTTCGCCCTTCTCCGCCAGCTCCAGCGCAAGGTCGGTGATCACGCGTCGCGCCTCCAGCACGTCGCGCTGGTTCGACGGCTCGCCGATGGCGAGCTCGTGCTCGACGACGCGGCGGACGCGCGAGGCGACCGAGGACAGGATCAGCTCGCGGAAATGCTTGTCGGTGCCCTTCAGCGCCACGACGATGCGATCGGTCGGCACCTGGTCGAAGATCATGGTGCGCGCCTTCGGCGTCAGGTTGATCACGTCGTCGAAGGTGAACAGCAGCTCCTTCAGCACTTCGGCCGACTTCGGCCGCTTCTCGGACAGGCTCTTCAGCATGTCCTCGATGTGGCCGCGCTCCATCTTGTTGATGATGTCGGCGACGCGGGCGTAGGTGTCGGCGCCGAGGTTGCGGGCGAAGTTCAGCGTCAGGTCCTCGTGAAGCGTCTTCTCGATGATGCGCATGGCGTCGTCGACGATCGGCTTGAGGCTCAGGACGCGCCGCATCAATTCGTTGCGCAAGCTCGAGGGCAGCTGGCTCATGACCTTGGCGGCGCAGGCCGGCTTGACCTTGGACAGGATCAGAGCCGCGGTCTGCGGATGCTCCTTGGACAGGTAGCTCGCCAGCGAGTTTTCGGACACCGACGAGACGCGGTCCCACACCGATCGGCTGGAATTGCCGAGCAGATCCGACATGATCTGCGAGACCTGATCGGCCGGAAGCACGTCGCCGAGCACGGCTTCCAGGCCGCCGAGAGTGCCGAGAATGTTCGCGCCCATCGAGAACTGCTGGGCGAACTCCTCGACGATCCCCTCGAGCTCCTGCGCGGTGATCGGCCGCAGCTCCGCCGCCGCCTTGGTGACGATGCGGATCTCCTGCGGCTCGAACTGCTGCAGCACGCTCGCTGCCGCCTGCCGGCCCATCGCCAGCAGGAGCGCGGCGACCTTTTCCGTGCCGCCCAGCGTGGTAACGCCTCGCTGCTTGACGGGAGCGATGCCGACCGGTGCCGCCATGGTCAGGTATCACCCTGCCCCAACGGCCCGACGATCTCCGTGAGCGAGACGCCGAAGCGGGAATTGTCCTCTTCGACGACGACCACCTCGCCGCGGGCGACGATGCGGCCGTTGACGACGACGTCGACGGGCTCTCCGACCCGATGATCGAGCGGAACCACCGCGCCGCGTCCGAGCTTCATCAGGTTTGCCACCGGAATGGTCGCCGAACCGAGCACCACCTGCATGGTGACGGGAATGCGCAGGATGGCGTCGACATTGGCGAACTTGCCGGTCTCCTCGGCCGTGCGCTGGGCGATTTCGGCCAGCCGCTCCAGCGGAGACGTCTCGGCCTCTGCCGATGCAGGTGCAGACTCATAGTCGAAGGATTGCGCCATCTGGTATCGCCTCTTGGTATTTCCGCTGCCGGAGCGCCGCAGCGTTCCGATCGTAGTCGTCCGGCCGGCTTCGGCCTCAGTGCTTGTTCAGATCGACGCCGCCCGCGGTCGCCGCGGGTGCGAGCCCGCTTCTGGCATCGAGCGCCGCGATCGCCTCGTGGGCCTGATCGATCTTCGTGCTCAGCACGTTGGCGATCCGTCCGAGATTTGCGGTGGAATCGTGCGCCGCGGTGATGACGGTGTCGAAGGCGCCCGCCGTCTCGTGCACGATGGTCGAGAATTCGCCCTGATAGCTGCGCAGCCGCGCCAGCTCGCGGTGCATCCTGGTCACCCGCATGCTGGTGAAGGCGAGCGCAATCAGCAGCACGGCATCAACGAGATAGGATATCATCGACGAACTCCCGCTTCTGATCGACGGGATCTGCCACCTGCATGGCGTAATAGCCATCCAGCTGGCCGATCTGACACCAGAACAGCACCTGATTGTTGCTTTCGAGACGGGCCAGCGTGCGCGGCGTCGCCTCGAGCTCGAGCACCTGCCCGACCTGGAACTTCACGACGTCGCCGAGCGTCACCATCTTCTCGTCGAGCACCGCGCTGAGCGTCACCTCGGTCCGGTGGACCTCGCTCTCCATCTGCTCGCGCCACCGTGGATCGGCCGCGCGACCGTCGCTGACGACGACATGCGCGAGCTTCTGGCGGAGCGGATTGAGCGCGGAGTGCGGAATGATGAGGAACATCTGGCCGCCGCGGTAGAGCGCCTGCAGCATGATGTTCGCGCAGATCGACATGTTGCCGCTTCGCCCGATCGCCAGCGAAGCCATCGCCGTCTCGACCCGCTCCACGCGAAAGGTGACGTTCGAAGTGCCGGCGAAGGCGGATTGCAGCGCCTTGGCGAACCGTTCGAACAGCGCCTGCACCAGGCGGAGCTCGATATTCGAGAACGAGCGCTCGACGTCGAGCGGCGGCTCGGCGCCGTCGGAGCCGAACATCGCCTCGACCATCGTGAACACGAAGTCACGGTCGAGCATGATGATGATGCGGGAGTCCCATTGCTCGGCATAGAGCACTGCCGCGACCGCGTTGGCCTCGTAGTCCTTGATGATGTCGCCGACACGGTCGTTGGTGATGCCGTTGACCGAGAAATAGCAGGGCGTTCCGGCCATCGGCTGCAGGCTGTCGGTGCACGATGCCGCCATGCGATCGAAGATCACATTGAGCATCGGCATACGATCGATCGATATGCCGGCGGCGTCCAGCAGGTAGTTCGGCAGCTGCCTGCGCTGGTCGACTTCGGCGTCTTCCATCATCATGCGCGCGCCGCCTTGGGTTCGGCCTCGGCCACGACCGCCTTCGGACCCGCGATGGTCTCGTTCTCGACGACGTCGATCGACGGCCGCTCGGTGCTGGCGATCATCTTGCGGCCGTGCTCGACGGCGATCTGCGGCATGGCGCCGTTCATGAACGCCAGCAGCGTCTGCTTGACGATGATGTAGGGCCGGCAGCGCTTCTCGCGCGTCATCTTGATCTTCAGGGCGAAGGGCGAAATGATGCCGTAGGACAGGAAAATGCCGGCGAAGGTGCCGACGAGCGCGGCACCGATGAAGCCGCCCAGCAGCTTCGGCGACTGGTCGAGCGCCCCCATGGCCTTGATGACGCCGAGCACCGCGGCAACGATACCGAGCGCCGGCAGCGCCTCGGACACCACCACCAGCGCATTGTAGGGCGTCAGCTTGCTCTTCACGATGGTGTGGATCTCCTCGTCCATCAGCGCTTCGATCTCGTGCGTGCGCGCATTGCCCATGATGATGAGGCGGACATAGTCGCAGATGAACTGGAGCAGCGAGGGATCGCCGAGCACGCTCGGAAACGCCTTGAAGATCTCGGAGGACGCGGGATCGTCGATATGCGCCTCGACCTCGTTGCGGCCCTTGCCCCTGAGTTCACGCATCAGGGCGTGGAGCGCGCCGAGCAGATCGAGATAGTAGCGCTGGCCGGGTATCGCGCCGGTGATGGCCTGCATGCAGGCAACGCCGGTGTCCACGACCGTCTTCCAGGGATTGGCCACGATGAAGGTGCCGACGGCAGTGCCCATGATGATCACGAATTCCCACGGCTGCATGAGCACGGCCAGATGCCCGCCCATGGCGGCAAAGCCGCCGAGCAGCGCCGCTACCGTAATGAAAATCCCCACGAAACTGCCCAACGCGCCGCTCCATCGCCGATCCCACCGGGAATATCTAGTCGGCGACGCTTGCGCGAAGCTGGCTTCGCGGTCGCCAGCCCCGCACAAGCAATTGGCGGCAGCTTGAAGCGGTGTCGCAAGAGCGGCCAGAGGGGCGCGTGTCATGCTATCCACCATCGCGGACTACACCAGGCTGACCAAGGATATGGGCAAGTCGCTGACGCAGGTCGCGAAGCAGCCGGATGTCAGCCGCGAGACCGACTATTTCCTCAGCCGTATCGGCAACGTGAAGTCCATCGACGATTTCCTGAAGGACTATCGTCTCTATTCCTACGCGATGAAGGCCTATGGCCTCAGCGACATGACCTATGCCAAGGCGTTCATGCGCAAGGTGCTGACCGAGGGGGTTGCGAGCAAGGACGCCTTCGCCAACAAGCTGACCGACACCCGCTACCGGCAATTCGCAACCGCCTTCAATTTCGCCGCCCTCGGCGACAAGGCGACCCAGACCGCCGCGGCCACGACCGGCACCGCGACCCAATACGTCACGCAGACGATGGAGGAGAAGGCTGGCGATCAGAACGAAGGCCTGAGACTGGCGCTCTATTTCACCCGCAAGGCTTCCACGATCACGACCGCCTACCAGATCCTCGCGGACAAGGCGCTGACGCAGGTGGTTCAGACCGCGCTCGGCCTGCCGTCGACGATCAGCTCGGCCGACATCGACGCCCAGGCCAAGATGATCGCGAGCAAGATCGAGCTCACCGACTTCCAGGATCCGGCCAAGGTGACCAAGTTCGTGCAGCGCTTTGCGGCGATGTGGGATGCGACCCAGGCCCAGAACGACACATCGACCAACCCCGCGCTGGTCCTGATCGCCGGCGCGTCGACGTCGATCAGCATGGACACCAACATGCTCACGACACTTCAGAACATCAAGTTCAACAGGTAAGTCATGCAATCGGCTCTCTATGTGGGACTGTCGGCGCAGGTCGCGCTCGAAAAGCGCCTCCAGACGATCGCCAACAACGTCGCCAACGTCAACACGGCGGCGTTCCGCACCGACGTGGTGAAGTTCGAGACCGTGCTGTCCAAGGCGGGTCCGACCCCGGTGGCATTCTCCTCGCCCGGCGACAACATCATCTCCCGCGAGATGGGCAGCATCACCGAGAGCGGCAACCCGCTCGACGTCGCCGTGGTCGGACAGGGCTGGATCGCCTTTGCCGGGCCGAACGGCACGGTCTACACGCGCGACGGCCGCCTCCAGATCGCCGCCAACGGCGATCTTCAGACCGTGAGCGGCTTCCCCGTGGTCGATTCCGGCGGCGCGCAGATCACGCTCGACCCGAACGGCGGACCGATCTCGATCGCGCGTAGCGGCGCGATCACCCAGGACAACAACGAGATCGGCACCATCGGCCTGTTCAACATCCCCGCCGATGCCAATCTCGAACGTTACGGCAATTCCGGCGTGACGCCCGACCGGCCAGCGACCGCCATCGCCGATTTCTCCCGGGACGGCTTCAAGCAGGGCTATGTCGAGGGCTCCGGCGCCAATCCGATGCTCGAATTGACGCGGCTGATCTCGGCCTCGCGCGCCTTCGACGGCACCAATTCGATGATCGAGGGCACCGAGAGCTCGCTCCAGAACGCCATCCGGACGCTCGGCGAACCCGGCAAGTAGACTGCGCCTCGTGCGCACCAGGATTGAGGTGGACGGTTTCCTTGAACGCTCTTCGGCAACTCGAGTGGGCGCTGCTGGAGCTTCAGCAGAGCACTCCCCTGGCAAGCGTCAGCGGCGCGATCTCCGAGATCGCGCCGACGCATTTCCGCGTCTCCGGCCTGTCGCGCTTCGTCAGGCTTGGCGAGCTCATCGGCGTCAATTCGACCGGCAAGCGCCAGATCGGCGAAGTGGTGCGGATCGACAGCGACGGCATCGTCGCCAAGCCGTTCGACCGGCAATTTGCCGGCGGGCTCGGCTCGGTTGCCTACCGGATGCCGCCTCTGTCCTTCGCGCCCGATCCGAGCTGGAAAGGCCGCGTCATCAACGCCCTCGGCGCGCCGCTGGACGGACAGGGGCCCCTCACCCAGGGATCCCAGGCGGTCTCGGCCGAGGCGGAGGCGCCGTCGGCCATGAAGCGTGCACGCGTGCACAAGCCGCTGCGCACCGGCGTGCGCGTCATCGACCTGTTCGCGCCGATCTGTGCCGGCCAGCGCGTCGGCATCTTTGCCGGATCCGGCGTCGGCAAATCGACGCTGCTCGCGATGCTCGCCCGCAGCCAGGGTTTCGACACCGTCGTGCTGGCTCTGGTCGGCGAGCGCGGCCGCGAGGTGCGCGAGTTCATCGAGGACGTGCTGGGCACCGACCGTCACCGCGCCGTCACCATCGTGTCGACGGGGGATGAAAGCCCGATGATGCGGCGGCTGGCGCCGAAGACGGCGATGGCGATCGCCGAATATTTCCGCGATCGGGGCGAATCCGTCCTGCTCATGGTGGATTCGATCACCCGCTTCGCCCACGCCGCCCGCGAAGTCGCGCTCGCCGCAGGCGAGCCCGCGGTCGCGCGCGGCTACGCGCCGACGGTCTTCACCGATCTGCCGCGCCTCCTCGAGCGCGCCGGCCCCGGCGAGGAGGGTTCCGGCACGATTACCGGGATCTTCTCCGTGCTGGTCGACGGCGACGATCACAACGAGCCGATCGCGGACACCATACGCAGCACACTCGATGGGCACATCGTGCTCTCCAGGCACATCGCCGACCAGGCGCGCTATCCGGCCGTCGACGTTCTGGCCT
This sequence comes from Bradyrhizobium genomosp. I (2014), assembly GCF_000261685.1. Taxonomy (GTDB): domain Bacteria; phylum Pseudomonadota; class Alphaproteobacteria; order Rhizobiales; family Xanthobacteraceae; genus Bradyrhizobium. The sequence goes on from NZ_AJQE01000389.1 coordinate 14,714, forward strand.
CGGTCTCACGCCTCGCCCATAACGTCTGGGACCCCGAGGAGCGCGAATTGGTGAGCAAGCTGCGCGCCATGATCGCGAAATACGAGGACACACGCGACCTTCGCCTGATGGGCGGATATCAGTCGGGACGTGATTCGGGTCTCGACCAAGCGGTCGAGATGGTTCCGAGAATCTACGGCGCGATGCGGCAAGGCGCTTCGGCCTCGCCGAGCGCCGATCCATTCCGCGAGCTCCGGGACATGCTCAAGGGCGATTAGCAGGTGGAGAGGGCAAGACGTCGCGAGAGGCGCCTGCCGCCCGTCCTGCTCGTGGTTTTCGACAGCAGATTGCGCATGTCGCCACGCTTCCAGCGCATGCGCGCGCACATCCGTCACCGATCTGCGTCGTGAGCGCATCCTCCGTTGGGGTGAGCGCAACGCGCCGCCGCGGTGCAGACCATCGAGCGGACGATTTCGCGAGCGCGGCGACGACAACCGGAACGTGCAATTCCTGTGAGTTCCCCTGCCGATTCTCCGACGGAACGTAGAAGTTGTGGATGACGTGCCGGCACACATGATCGTCGTGCACAAGCTTCGATCAATCTGCATCGACGACAGACAACGACGTGCCGCGCAATCGAACCTTCGTGGAGTTGAGCGCATGCTGCTCGTCGGGCCGACGTATTGCGTTCACCATCATGTGTTCCAAAGAGCGAGATTGTCTTGAACGTTATATTCGCTTGCAACGACATCCAGTCTTCGCGAGGGTCTCTACTTGATTTTGTTGAGAAGCTCATTCATCGTTTCCGCGGAATACAAGAAACGTCTGCTTGTGACTTGAACGTTGGGGGCTTCGGTTGAACTACTCCGATCCACCGTCTGCCGGTGACGGCAACCCGGGCTCCCGCGCGACGACGACGCCGTTGGCATGCCATCGGCGACGCAGCCTCTCGCTCCGGACGATGCCACGCCCATGGGCCAAGGTCCGGCGCGTTGCGGTCCGCGCCTTTGAACGAGAGTTCGACACGACACGGTGGTCGAACACTCAGGGCGCAAAGCGGCTTCGGGACGCCGCAGACGAAGTTCCGGGGACGAGGTAGATTCATGCCATTGGCGCGAGAAGCCGTCGAGCTGCTGGTTCAGGCGGCGAGGGCTTGGTATTTCGAAGGCGATCAGCATGGATTGCGCGATCGGGAGTGGATGGCGCTGCGCTTTCTCGGCCGCGCCAACAGGTTTTCGCGCACGCCCTCCGCGCTGGCCGGCTTCATCGGCGCCACCCGAGCGACTGCATCGCAGATCGTGAAGACTCTGGAGAGCAAGTCCTTTCTGGTGCGGAAGCCGTCGCATGAGGACAAGCGTTCCGTCGTCCTGCACGTGACCGCCCAGGGCGAGAAATGCCTGAGCCAGCACGACCCGATCAACCACGTGGTGAATGCGGTCACCGCGCTCGGAACCGACGAGTGCATCAGGCTGCGCGACTCCCTCCGCGAGATCCTCAATCACCTCGACGCGGCCCATCAACGGCTCGATGCCAGCATCTGCCGGGACTGCATGTTTCTCGCAGAGCGCGGCCCTGGCACCGGCAAGGGACGTGGAACCGCCGAGTTCATGTGCCGGCTCTATCGTGCTCCGGTCTCGCTCGAGGAGACCGAACTGCTCTGCACCAGCTTCGAGCGCACGCGCGACCGCCCCAAGATCGAGCAACCCGACCGCGCGCGCGTCGCGAGCCAGGGCTGAGGCGTAAGCGCGGTTCGCCGTTCGCCACAAGGTCCGACGGCGTCGTGCACCTTGCCATCGGCATACTGGCAAGACGAACCTGACAGCGCCGCTGATCCGCACACTGCTCCGGGCTCACGGAGAACAATCCGCCCTGCCCTTCACCTCTCGTGCGCGACGCTGCCGCGTCCATCGCAAGCCCGGCTCGCGAAAATGACGACCGCATGACACCCTCGAGGATGAGCCGGGATGGACGATGCGTACGACAAATCCGAATTTCGGTAAGGTCGAATATTTTCATGGATTGGACAGAGGGGCGACACAGGCCGGACGCAGCACTCGATGGAGGGAGAAGCAGATCCAGTAAGGCGCCAAACGCCGGGCGAGCGGTCCCGGGTCAAAGTTCGCTCCAGTCCTTGTATGCATTATCCCAGTTGCCATCCCCACGCGGTTCGCTTTACATGCCGCCAACTCGCCCGCGGATGACGGCCGGGGCTCAAAAATCGAAATAGATTGTCAAAGGGACGGAGCATGGCGCGCAACATATTGATTCTCGGGGCTTCTTACGGCTCGCTGCTGGGCACGAAGCTGCTGATGGCGGGGCATAACGTGACCCTGGTCTGCCGCGCCAAGACGGCGGAGCTGATCAATCGCGACGGTACCGAGGTGCGCATCAAGCTGCGTGACGAGGCGGTGCACCGCGCGATCCTCTCGCGCGACCTGCCCGGCAAGCTCGATGCGGTGACGCCGGCCAACGTCGACCTCACCCGCTACGACCTGGTCGGCCTTGCGATGCAGGAGCCGCAATACACCAACCACACGGTGCGCGTTCTCATGGTCAAGATCGCCGCGGCGAAGCTGCCGTGCCTGTCGATCATGAACATGCCGCCGCTGCCCTATCTGAAGCGGATTCCGGCACTCGCAGGCATGGATCTCGAAGAGGCCTACACCAATGCGCAGGTGTGGGAGCGGTTCGAGCCGGGGCTGGTGACGCTGTGCTCGCCCGACCCACAGGCATTCCGTCCGCCGGAGGAAGCCGCGAACGTGCTTCATGTCGGGCTACCCACCAACTTCAAGGCATCGGTCTTTGCCGAAGAGAAGCACAACAGGCTGCTGCGCGAGCTCGAGGCCGACATCGACGCGGTGACGCTCGACGGCCACGACGTGCCGGTGAAGCTGAAGGTGTTCGACTCGCTGTTCGTGCCGCTGGCGAAATGGTCGATGCTGCTCACCGGCAATTACCGCTGCATCACGCCCAATGAACCGCAGTCGATCCGCGACGCCGTGCATGGCGATCTCAAGCGTTCGCAGACGATCTACGACCATGTCGACGCGATCGCGCGGCGGCTCGGCGCCGATCCGCAGGACCAGGTGCCGTTCGCGAAATACGCCAGGGCTGCAGAGAGCCTGCTCAAACCGTCCTCGGCCGCGCGCGCGGTCGCGAGCGGTGCGCCCTTCATCGAGCGCGTCGACCTCCTGGTGAAACTGATCTCGCATCAGCTCGGCGTGCCGAACGCCGAGATCGACCGCACCGTCGACACCGTGGACCAGAAGCTGAACGAGAAGATCGTGCAGGGCGGATCGGGCGCGCAGTAGCGCCCCGTTTCCAACGACGTCGGCGCTCAGGCCATCAGGAATGATTGAAGCCAGATCAGGCCGGTCACGATGACCGGCGTGACCGCACCGGCGCGCGTCACCAGGTCGGGACGCCCGAGGCGGCGGGCGCCGCGGCCGAGCTTTGCGCCCAAAATGATCCAAGCAGCGCCCGCAGTGAAAATCTGAAGCGCGATCAAATAGCGGGTCTCGGGCGCGCCGATCTTGATCTGCGTCATTCCGTGCCGAGCGATCGCCTTCACCGCACCGCCGCTACGACAGGTTCGGCGGCACTGTTCCCGGTGTGGCGCAAATTCAACGATCATCGTCGCGCTGCATTGGAGACGCGATCGGCTCTCCGTCACATCGCGCCCACGCGCGAACCGCTGATGTCACGACTGCGTGAGACGACCGCATGCCGCTCGTCTTGTCCGGGCGCTACACGGGCAAAGCAGGCCGATTCGACGCGAAACGAGCTCCCACACGTGCAAGGTCCTTCATTCACGCAAACGTTGCATGCGCGCAGAACGAGTCCGGCTTCTTGCCAGCCGCAAAGAGATGAGCAAAATATCTTTGTCGATCAGGTTTCTAAAACCTGTTTGCCGGTTCATTGTTCCGGCACGATGACAATGCACGGCTGAGAGAACCAGACAAGAACAACAAGAATGGACCAGGCGATGCTGAGCGTCGTCCGCGCAGTGGAGGCAGGCGCGACGACGATGAAGGGCGTGATCGACGCCACCGGCCTATCCCGTCTCAAGATCGAACGCGCGTTGAACGCGCTGGAGAAGCAGAAGCTGCTGGTTCGCGACGGACAGGGCTTTCGCGCGACCGGCCTGCCGAAGTCGCCCCGGCCCGCCCGGCAATGCGGATCGTGCAACGCCTGCTGCGACATCCTCGAAGTCGCCGCCGTCGACAAGCCGGTGAACCAGCTCTGCAGGCATTGGCAGACGGGCACGGGGTGCGCGATCTATGACCGCCGCCCGCAGATGTGCCGCTCATTCGTGTGCGCCTGGTTGCAAGGCCATCTCGATGACGACTGGTTTCCCGAGAAGGCCGGCCTCATCGTGCATTTCAGCCAGGACGCCGTCAACGTCACGGTCGACGACCATTGCCCGGATCGCTGGCGCGAGGCGCCGTATTTCGGCAAGCTCGCCGAATGGTCGTTGAACGGCATCAGGCGGATCGGAAACCGCGGCTATGCCACCCTCGTCGTCTCCGGCACCGAGCGCTTCCTGTTGCTTGGACGCACTGTCGTTCCCGATCCGACGCCGTTCGGCACTGCCTTCCTGCCGCTCACGGCCGACACTTTCCGATTTTGGAAGGCGACGTCACCCGAGCATTTGCAGCGGCTGCACGAGCGAATCGCCGAGATCGAGCGGATCAGGCAGGAATTCGGCTCCTGCGCGATCCCCGAGACCGATGATGATGATCCGCGAGCCCCCTATCGATCCGCGCTTCTACGGTTGTCGGGGCACGCCTGAACCCCATCGTGGGCAACGCGGCATGATTCGCCCTGCGCCGCTCGACGCGCCGCGACGGGATTGATAAGCCCCTGTCCGCAGATGATGGGGACTTGAGTCGGGGACATGACGGTTGCGATCGAGATGGGGCAGACCACGGCCGGCGCCGCGGCCGCCATGGACCTCGAGGAACTGCTGGCCACCCGCCTCCTGGTGCAGGGCAATTCGGGCTCCGGCAAATCGCACCTGTTGCGGCGGCTGCTGGAGCAGAGCGCGCCCTGGGTGCAGCAGGCCATCATCGACCCCGAAGGAGACTTCGTGACGCTGGCCGAGCGCTTCGGTCACCTGGTGATCGAGGCTGAGGATCACACCGAGCGCGGCCTTCAGGTCGCCGGCGAGCGCGTCCGGCTGCATCGCGTCTCGACCGTGCTGAATCTCGAGGGGCTCGACGCCGAGAACCAGATGCGACGCGCCGCGGCGTTTCTCGGCGGTCTGTTCGACGTCGACCGCGATCATTGGTACCCGATGCTGGTGGTGGTGGACGAGGCGCAGCTGTTCGCGCCGGCCGTTGCCGGCGAAGTCTCGGACGAAGCGCGCAAGCTCTCGCTCGGCGCCATGACCAATCTGATGTGCCGCGGCCGCAAGCGCGGGCTCGCCGGCATCATCGCGACCCAGCGCCTGGCCAAGCTCGCCAAGAATGTCGCGGCGGAAGCCTCCAACTTCCTGATGGGCCGGACATTCCTCGACATCGACATGGCGCGCGCCGCCGATCTGCTCGGCATGGAGCGGCGGCAGGCCGAAGCCTTCCGCGACCTCGAGCGCGGACAGTTCATGGCGCTGGGACCTGCGCTGTCGCGCCGTCCGCTGCGCTTGAATATCGGCCCGACCGCTACGTCCCCGCGCAATTCGACGCCGCGGCTGATGCCGCTGCCGGAGGCGACGCTGGAGGATGTGCGCGCCGTGATCCTGGCGGCACCACCGCCCGATGCCAGCCGGCCGCAGCGCCGGCCCGCGCCCGACCTGCTGGAGCAGCTTCGCGCGGCGAAGGCGGCCGCCACGCCGGAGATCCGGCCCGAGGTGGTCGAGGTGCCGGTCGGCGCAGAGGAGCTCGCGGAGCGGCGCGAACGCGTCGACCGCACGTTGCGCGCCGTGCTGGCCGAGCCCGATGCCGGCTTCCGCGCCATCGGCGTGCTGTATCAGGAGTTCGTGGTCCGCTGCCGCATCGAGGGGCTCGGCGCGGCGGTGCCAGACCTCAACGAATTCCGCCGCATGCTCACGCATGCGCGCGCCGGGCTCGGCACCGATCTCACTGAAGACGACGCCTGGCAGGACGTGTCGCTGCGCGCCTCGATCCTGCCCGACGACATGCAGGGCGTGTTCATGATGATCGCACGCGCGGCGAAGGAAGGCTGGCCATGTCCCGGCGATGCTGCGATCGCCCGGGCCTACGGCTCGCACTCGCTGCGCCGCGCGCAGCGGCTGCTCGGCTATATGGAGGAGCAGGGCCTGATCGTCTGCCAGCTCGACGGCGGCGGACGCCGGATCGTGACCCTGGTGGAGCTCGCCTGGGCAACGGCCCCCGGCGATCCCAATGCCGATGATTTTCCGGTGGAACAGGTCCAGAGCGCGGCTTCGGCCTGAATCTCTACGCGGCTTCGGAGCCGCCGAGATAGGCGTCGCGCACCCGCGGATCGTCCTTCAGCGCGCGCGCCGGGCCTGACAGCACGATTCTGCCGGTCTGCAGCACATAGGCTTCATGCGCGATCTCCAGCGCGAGGCTGGCGTTCTGCTCGACCATGAAGACCGAGACGCCCTCCTGGTTGATGGTGCGGATCAGCTCCAGCACGCGATCGACATAGAGTGGCGACAGGCCCATGGTCGGCTCGTCCATCACGATCATGCGCGGCCGGCTCATCAGCGCTCGCGCCATCGCTACCATCTGCTGCTCGCCGCCGGAGAGCGAGCCGGCGCGCTGCGACAGCCGCTGGCCAAGCTTCGGGAACAGCGTCAGCATCCTGTCGAGATCCCGCGCCACCGCATCACGGTCGTTGCGCACGAAGGCGCCCATCAGGATGTTCTCGCGGACGCTCATGTCCGCGAACAGCCGCCGCGCCTCCGGCACCGAGGCGATGCCGCGGCGGACGATCTGCGGCGTGGAGAGGCCGATCAGTGAGGCGCCGTCGAACGTCACCTCGCCCGAGCGCGGTTTGACCAGACCCAGAATGATCTTCATCGTCGTCGATTTGCCGCTGGCATTGCCACCGAGCAGACAGACGATGTGGCCGCGCGCGACCGATATCGAGAGGTCGAAATGCACCTGGGCCTGGCCGTAGAAGGTGTTGACATTAGACAGAGTCAGCAGCGGCCGGGGAGAAGCATTGGTCATGCCGCGCTCTCCTGCTCCGCCGTTGCCGACAGGCCGTGGCCGAGATAGGCCTCGATCACCTTGGGATCACCACGCACCTCTTCGCCGGGTCCTTCCGCGATCTTCTTGCCTTCATCCATGACGATGACGCGGTCGGACAGGCGCATCACCATTTCCAGCTTGTGCTCGATCAGGAGAATGGTCAGCCCTTCCGCCTTCAATTCCGCGACGAGCGCCTGCATCCCCGCGGTCTCGGTCGGGTTCATGCCGGCGGTCGGCTCGTCGAGCAGCAGGAGGCGCGGCTTCAAGGCGAGCGCCCGCGCGATCTCGACGCGGCGACGGTTGGCATAGGAGAGACTATAGGCGGGCTGGTCGATCCGCGGCAGCAG
>NZ_AJQE01000390.1 GCF_000261685.1 Bradyrhizobium genomosp. I (2014)
AATGGCCTTCACTTCGTCGCGCAACCTTTCCTCTTCGGACCGGACGCTGGCGGGTCGCAGCAGCGCAAGGCCCAATTCCAGCAGCGGGCCGATCAAAGGCACCGCCGGCCTCACGGCACGCAGTCGCGTATGCGCGCCGATCAGGACGTTGTCGATGACGCTGAGATTGCCGAAGACGCGGCCGAGCTGGAAGGTGCGCGCGATGCCTTCGGCCGCGAGCCGTTCCGGCAAGAGACCGGTGATGTCCTGGCCTTCGAAGCGGACAGAGCCTGCATCGGGCCGGTCGAGCCCGGTCACGAGATTGAACAGCGTCGTCTTGCCGGCGCCGTTCGGGCCGATGATGCTGATGAGCTCGCCCCTGGCGAGGTCGAGATCGATCGCATCGACCGCTGTGAGGCCGCCGAAGCGGCGCGTCAGGCCGCGCAGGGACAACATGGGTGCGTGCCGCTCCGCCATCAGATCGTCCCCAACAGGCCCTGCGGCCTGAACCGCACGAGCAGCAGCAGCACGATGCCGTAGATCAGGATGCGGTACTCCGCCGCGATACGGAAGAGTTCGGGCAAGCCGACCAGTGCGACCGATCCAACGATGGCGCCGACGACGTTGCCGAGGCCGCCGAGAATGACGACCGTCAGCGCCAGGATGGATTGCTGCGTGTTGAAGGTCTCGTGATTGATGTAGGAATACAGATGCGCGGCGATGCCACCGCTGACGCCGGCGGCGAAACCGCCGAAGATGAAGGCCAGCGACTTGTAGCGGTTCAGGCTGAGGCCATAGGCACGCGCCGCGACGTCATCGTCGCGGATGGCGCGAAAGCTGCGGCCGAGATGCGAGGCGAGCAGCCGCCCCTGCAGCAGCGCCAGCACGAGCATCACCGCAAGGCTGAACCAGTAAACCGAGGACGGGCTGATCAGGTCATAGCCGAACAGCGACAGCGGCGGGATGCCGGAGATGCCGATCGGACCGCGCGTGACGCTCTCCCAATTCAGGATCACCAGCGACACGATCTCGCCGATGGCGAGCGTCGCGATCGAGACGTAGTGACCGCGCAAACGGAACGACGGCGAGATCAGCAGCGTGCCGAGCGCGGCACTCATCAGGCCGCCGCCGATGACGGCAAGGCCGACCGGGACGGCAAGCGTCAGCGACAGCAGCGCCGACGTATAGGCGCCGATCGCGAGCAGCGCGGCATGGCCGAGCGAGACCTGGCCGATCGTGCCCGCGACCAGAGTCAGGCTGAGCGCGAGCATGCCCAGCAGCCAGGCATTGATCATGGTCTGAAGCACGTAGAAGGAGACCGGGAAGAACGGCAGGACCGCAAAGACAGCAGCGAGGACCAACAGCACCCAGCGCGGAATGCGGACCGGACGGCTTGGCGCAATGAAGGTGCCGGTGAGCGGCTCGGGCGGGGCCTGCCGCGCGCTCGCGAACAGGCCGTTCGGGCGCAGCACGAGCACGACGACCAGCAGCAGGAACGCGAACAGATTGCGATAGCTGGTGCCGAACACGGCGACGCCGTAACTCTCGACCAGTCCGAGCAGCAGGCTGCCGATCACCGCGCCGGGCACGTTGCCGGCGCCGCCGACGACTTCGGCGACGACGCCCTTGAGCGTCGCCTGAAGGCTCATCGCGGTGTCGATCTGGTTGTAGTACATGCCGACCAGCATGCCGGAGACGCCGCCGAGCGCGGCCGCGATGCCGAACACCGCCTGATTGACGCGGTCGACGTCGACGCCCATCTGCATGGCGGCGTCGCGATCCTGCGCGGTGGCGCGCACCGCCCAGCCGAGCCTGGTGTAACGCAGGAATACGAACAGCAAGAGCGCGCTGGTGATGCCGACGCCGGCAATCAACAGGTCGAGCGGTCCGATGGTGCCGCCACCGAGCTGGAAACGGACGTCCGGCAGCTGGCTCGGCAGCGCCCGCGGATTGGGCGAGAAGGTCAGCATCACCAGCTGGTCGAGCACGAAGCTGATGCCGATGGTCGCGAGCAGCGGCGCGATCCGCACCGAGTTCTGCAGCGGACGCAGGCCGAACCGCTCGATGATCAGCCCGACCAGTGCGGCGGCCGCTGCCACCACGATGACGGTGAGCGGCAGCGGCGTATGCAGCTGCACCACCGCAACCCAGCCGATATAGGCGCCGACCAGATAGATCGAGCCTTGCGCGAAGTTGATCAGCCGGCTGACGCCGAAGATCAGCGCGAGTCCGACCGCAACGAGGGCATAGACATTGCCGACGATCAGCCCGTTGATCGTGTAGTCGAGCCAGGAAGACAAACGTGGGTCCCCGCGTGGAAATGAAAGCGGCCGGAGCGGATGCTCCGGCCGTCAGGTCAGGTCGGCTTGCCGTCCCAGAGCGCGAACTGGCCCTTGCGCACGACGAGCTCGGCATTCATGGCGCCCTTGACCCGGCGGCTCTCGACGTCGAACGTCGCCTTGCCGAAGATGACGCTCGAGACGTCCTTCACCTTGGCGAAGGCGTCGCGGACGGCGCGGCGGTCGGTGCCGCCGATCTTCACCACGGCAGCGGCCATGTTCATCGCGTCATAGGAATAAGCGTTGAAGGCGTCGGGCTCCTGCCCGTTGTACTTGGCCTTGAAGCCGGCGATGAACTTCCTCACCTCGGGCCTGGGATCCTGGGGAAAATAGCGCGTGCCGAGATGGACGTCCTCGACCGCCTCGCCGCCCAGCTCGATGAATTTCGGCGAGTAGACCGAGCTCGCCGCGCACATGACCTGCTTCAAGCCGACCTGGCGGGCCTGGCGCGCGATCAGCGCGCCGTCGGAATAATAGGAGATCAGGATCAGCCCGTCCGGATTGGCGTCGCGCACGCGCACCAGCGTCGAGCGGAAGTCGCGCTCCTCCGCGATGTAGCCCTCCGTCACCGCGATTTCGGCGCCAAATTCCTTGGCCGCCTTGACGAAATAGTCGCGGCTGGTGCGGCCCCAATCGGTGTTGAGGTGCAGCACCGCGAGCCTCTTCAGGCCGAGCCGCCTGACGGCATAGGACGCCAGCAGCGGCTGCTCGTCGGCCTGGCTGACGGAGGTGCTCCACATGAAGTCGCCGCCCTTGGTGAAGTCGGGGTGCGAATTGGTGAAGCCGAACTGCACGAGGCCACCGCGCTGATAGATTGGGGATGCCGCCATCGAGGCGGGACTCGAGAAATCGCCGAGCTCCATGACGATGCGGTGATCGGAGACGAATTTCTGGGCGATCGCCACCGACTGGCGCGGATCGCTCTGGCTGTCCTCGAACTGGTAGGCGAGCTTGCGCCCGTTGATGCCGCCGGCGGCGTGAATCTCGTCGAGGGCAAGATCAAAGCCCTGCTTCCACTGGGCGCCATATTGCGCGTTGGGTCCGGTCAAGGGACCGCTGACGCCGAGCAGGATCGGTTCGGAGGATTGCGCCAACGCGCTGCGCGAGAAGACTGCTCCCGCCATCATGGCGGCGAGAGAGCCCCTGACCAGGGTACGGCGATCGATGTTGCTCATGCACGGCTCCATCCATTCAATGTTGAAACGAGCAGCAATTCTTGTGCCGGTGAGATTGCCTTTTTCGAGGGCTCGCCGAGCGACAGCATCAGCCGGTTCGCCCAGTTGAAGAACGAGGCGCCGTTGATGACGTCGACGATCTCGGCATCGTCGAGGCCCGCACGGCGCAACTCCTCGACATTGTCGGGACCGAACGCGATCGGCGTCGCGGCTAGCGCCACGGACGCCTTGACCACGGCATTCCAGCGTTCGCCGAGATCTGCCTTGACGCCTTCGTCGAGCAGGCGCTGCACGTCGTCGCGGCGCCTGGAATAGGTGCTGGCAAAGCGCGCATGCACCGAGGCGCAGTAGATGCAGCCGTTGTGGCGCGAGGTTGCAGCCGCCGCGAGCTCGCGCTCGGCGCGCGGCAGGCCATCGGCCACGTTGTAGAAGATGTCCTTGTCGGTCCTGGTGCGGGCTTCCAGCACCTCGGGATCGCGCACCAGAAGGCGAAAATAGTCCGACTTGGCACGGGCGCGATCGACCAGGCCGGCGAAGTGCCGTTCGGTCAGCTCGGTCTCGGACAGCGGATCGATCCACGAGACCCAGCCGAGTTCGTCCTGGGTGAAGACGACGGGCGGATTGACGGTGCTCATGATGCAAGCTCCTGAGCGCTTGCCGCTGCGAGCGTGCGCAAGCCGCTGACGACGCGGACCTGGAACGACAGGAACGCAACGAGCTGGGAGAACGTGACGATGCCGGTCTCCGACCAGCCGGCGGCCAGCAGCGCCTTCATGTCGGCGGACGAGGCGTCACGCGGGCGGAACACCAGGAGATGCGCATGCTCCAGCGCCGCCGCGAGCCTCGCGCCGAGGACGGGCTTGCGCTCCGCGCCGACGCGATAGATCAGCCCGGCCTTGTTCTCGATCGACAGTGGGCCGGCCGGAAAGGCGCCGTACGGCCCGGACGTCCTGCCGCGCTCGATCTCGGCTGTGATCGCTTCGAGCAAGGGCGCTCCATCGGCATTCGCGGCAAGCTTCTCGCGATAGAAGGCGGCGACGGGTGACTCGCCATGGAGCCCGGTCACGAAGGCCGCGACCGCCGCGCGCTCGGACAGCGAGAACTCGCCCGAATCGATCGGCTCGAACAGGGAGAGATAGCTCTTCTGCGCGTTCTCGCGCGCCTGAAGACGACGCGCGCGGATGGCGTCGAGAGCCGATCCCGGCTCGATTCCGGCGAGCGTGTCGATGATATCCTGTGTACTCATCAGTCGGCCTCGTGCAACGCGATCATGTTCATGTCGTCTAAAGCGCGATGCGATTAGATGAATCGTCATCGCGCTGTAGGTTGTTGTTTAAGCATGATCTTTTCGGAAAACCGCTGCGCACTTTTCCGGATCATGCTCTAGCCCGCCAGCGCCACATCGGGCGCCGTCCGGGTCCAGCCCAGCGCCGGCGCGACCTTGTCGGCGACCAGCTCGATCGAGCGCAGCACATATGGATGCGGCGCATCCACCGAATGCACCTGGAAGACGAGATCGGTGACCCGCTCCAGCGTGGCATCCGTACGGAGCGAGGCGATCACCTCATCGGCGGCGCCGACATGGGTGTCAAACGCCGTGATCATCTCCTCCAGCGTCTCGCCCGGGGGAAGGTGACCGCCCTTCATGAATTGCGGCAGCGCGCGCCGCAGTCCGATGTCGGCGAGGCGCATCGCCTCACGATGGTCGTCGGCGACGAAGACGCTGCGCGAGGCCATGATGCGGGGCTCGCATCCCGGCGGTAGCGCTGCGAGATAGGCATCGATGATCGGGTTCTGGATCTCGGCGAGCGTGGCGTTCGACGCCTCCCTGGTGCGCGGCTGGGTGCGCGACAGCAACAGACCATCGCCGGCCTTGCCGGCCCGTGCACCGCCCGCGACCGAGAATGTCGCCTGCCAGATGCGCTTGTCCAGTTGCGGCCGCTGCGGATAGAGCGTGTCGCCGCCGTCGAGCGGCTTGCCGACCAAGGCCGTGCGGACGATTTCGAGATTGCGCGCAAAGATCTCGTTGCGCTGGGCGCTGTCGAGGCCGAAAGCGGCAAAGGCCGAGGGATTGCCGCCAGTGCCGACGCCGAGCTCGAACCGGCCGTTGCAGATGAGATCGAGCACCGCGGCGTCCTCCGCCACCCTCACCGCATTCTCCAGCGGCAGCGTGACGATGCCGGTGCCGAGGCGGATGCGCGACGTCTGGGCGGCGACGTAGCCGAGGAACGTGAAGGGCGACGGCAGGCCGCCCTCGCGCTCGTGGAAATGATGCTGCGCGATCCACGCGGAATCGAGACCCGCCTTTTCGGCGCGCACGATCTGCTCGGCCGCGAAGCGATACCGCTCGGCGGCCGGGGCCTCGTCGAGCAGCCGCGTGAAGAAGCCCAGGCGTTTCAGGTTTGCAAAGCGTTTCATACGACCCCTGTCGGGCGAGAAATGGCCACGACCCGATGATGTCGGTTGCCGCGGCTCCAGACAAGCGGGCATTGCGCAAGGCTCGTACGCAAGACTCATAGCAAGGCTCATACCCAAGGCTGCCCGCCGGATCGCCCTTGCATGGACTCTACGCAGGCAGATTGCCTACCAGCTCGGCAGCGCGGTGGAGAGAATCGGGGGGAGGCGAAACGACATCTTGGTCTCCACGGGTCTTGCTGCAACGGAACCGTATTCCCCTTTCTGCGCTGCGAAATCAATGAAAGGGAAATCCATATTGGCCGGCCATCGCGGGCAACCCTTCTCCAATCGGCTTCAAACGGGAAACGAATGCGGAGCGGCGGCAACGTGCACCACAAGCATGATGCGGATCGCGGCTAAGCGGTGCATGCCGCGCGCAGAGGTCGCGGAGCGGCGAAGACCGACGACACCCTCTTTGACTCCACTACGCCCGACATGCTGAGTTAGAGTGCGCGCAGCCGGTGACGACGTTTCTTCGCGAGGTGGAGGTCATCCGATGGACGAGAACGAAATCCGCGATCTGGTCGCGGAGGTGAAGCAAGGCACGCTGTCGCGACGCTCGTTCATGCGGACAATGGCCGCGGCTGGAATCGCAGCCCCGATCGCGGGCCAGGTCCTGGCGTGGCACGACGTCGCCATGGCGGACGCCACCCTTGCCTACAAGCCGACCAAGGCCGGCGGCGGCGGCGCGCTCAAGATCCTGCTCTGGCAGGCCCCTACCCTGCTCAACCCGCATTTCGCGCTCGGCACCAAGGACCAGATTGCCGCGCGCATCTTCTTCGAGCCGCTCGCCGGCTGGGACAAGGACGGCAATCTCATCCCCTGCCTTGCCGCCGAGGCCCCGACCAAGGCGAACGGCGGCCTTGCTGCGGACGGCATGAGCGTGATCTGGAAGCTCAAGCGGGGCGTCAAGTGGCATGACGGCAAGCCCTTCACCGCCGACGACGTCGTCTTCACCTGGCAGTACGCCGCCGATCTCGCGACCGCGGCCTACACCACGGGCTCCTACAAGGACATCAAGGTCGAGAAGATCGACGACCATGCCGTCAAGGTGATCTTCAAGGCCCCGACGCCGTTCTGGGCCGATCCGTTCGTCGGATCGGTCGGGATGATCCTGCCGAAACATCATTTCGGCGACTATGTCGGTGCGAAGTCGCGCGAAGCGCCGGGCAATCTGAAGCCGGTCGGCACCGGCCCGTACAGGTTCGTCGAGTTCAAGCCGGGCGACATGATCCGCGCGGAGCGCAATCCCGACTATCACATCAAGAACCAGCCGCATTTCGACACGATCGAGGTCAAGGGCGGCGGCGATGCGGTGTCCGCCGCGCGCGCGGTGCTGCAGACCGGCGAATACGACTTTGCCTGGAACATGCAGGTGGAGGAGGAGGTCCTCAAGCGCATGGAGGCTGGCGGCAAGGGCAAGCTCGACATCACGCCTTCGGGCAATGTCGAGTTCATCATTCTCAACACGACGGACCCGTGGACCGAGGTCGACGGCGAGCGCTCCAGCGTCAAGACCAGCCATCCGACGCTGTCCGATCCCGCCGTTCGCCGCGCGATCAATCTCCTGATCGACCGCGATTCGATCCAGAAGTTCATCTACGGCCGCGGCGCCGTCGCAACCGCGAGCTTCGTCAACGCGCCCAAGCAGTTCAAGTCGCCCAAGCTGAAATACGAGTTCGACATCGACAAGGCCAACAAGATCCTCGACGAGGCCGGCTGGACCAAGGGCGCGGACGGCATCCGCGAGAAGGACGGCAAGAGGCTCAAATACGTGTTCCAGACCTCGACCAACGCACCGCGGCAGAAGACCCAGGCCATCATCAAGCAGGCCTGCCAGAAGGCCGGCATCGAGATCGAGATCAAGGCGGTCACCGCCTCCGTGTTCTTCTCCTCCGACGTCGGCAATCCCGACACCTATTCGAAATTCTATGCCGACATGGAGATGTACAACACGACGCAGCCGCAGCCCGATCCGGAACGCCTGCTGAACCAGTGCGTGTCCTGGGAGATCGCCACCAAGGAGAACAAATGGCTCGGCCGCAACAACTCGCGCTACTCAGATCCCGAAGCCGACAAGGCCTACAAGGCCGCCCAGAACGAGCTCGATCCGGCCAAGCGCGCCGCGCTGCTGATGAAGGTCGACGAGACCTTCTGCGAGGCCAACGTGTTCCTGCCGCTGCTCTCGCGCCACATCGTCAACGCCAGCGTCAACAGCCTGATGGCCGACATCTCCGGCTGGGACACCATCACGTGGAATCTGGCGGCGTGGTATCGGAGCTGACACCCCTTCCACTGTGTGCTCCAGATCACAGCGGAATCACGCACCTTTCCTTATAAAGACCTGGCATGGCCGCAAACAAGGTAACGGCGGTACGCACGAGGCTGGGGAGACGATCAACAGCTGCGGACTTTGCGAAGCCGCCAGGGTGAAGAACCCGGCGGCTTCTCCTTCTCGCAGCGGACACGCAAGCGGGAGAGGTTCGAGCCAGCCCGCGGCAGTCGATTCAGCTCAAAGCCATCCGTTCGGGCTTGCCGGCCCGCTCCCACGAGCGATGCGCGTTCTCCTATGTCCTGCTCGGTCGACTCGGGCCATTGCACCTTCTGCTGAAGCACGGCCCCACCCTGGGGGGCATGGGGGCTTGGAGGCGGGGCCGCGCAGGCCAGTCATCGGCGGCGACGCTGGCCCGCAGGGTCAAGCGTCGACCATGTGCAAGGGTTCCTGCGCGCCCCGCCGGGGCGGAATCCATCCGGACCGGCGAACCTCCGGCCGGGCTCGGTTGTCAAACAGCGGCCACGCGGTCGCGCTCTCGCGGCGCATTCGCCCGAGCTTTGCCTGGTCTCTCCACCCTCTAAGCCAAGAGGGCGCAGGGAAGGCCGG
>NZ_AJQE01000391.1 GCF_000261685.1 Bradyrhizobium genomosp. I (2014)
TCCTAGGCGTTCTGCCAAGGAGCGGAGAGCTGCGCGCGTTGGTCGCAAACGCAAAGGCTGTTTCGAGATCGCTCTCGGTTGTCCTACACCGCGACAGTAGCCATTGCGCGCGCAGGCCGCCGAGTGAATTCCTGCAGCTACTGCACGGTCGCGCGATGCCGATGCTCGAGGCGGCCAGTGGCGATGCCGAGGCGGCTCTATGTCGAACGCGGCATCGCGCCACTGCCTGACGGGCGGCGGCGGATGCCGGCGCCCTAGCCGCCGTTGATCCGCTTCTCCAGCTGGGCGATCCGGTCCAGGATAGCGTCAAAGGTCGGCGGCGGATCGTCGAACATCATCGGCGCCATCTTGCGATAGTCGGCACGCAGATCCGCGACGCGATCGTGCGGCGAAAGCCGGAGAGTGCCGACGCGGGCGGTGTCATAGCTCGCCCAGGCCGCGCGGAAGAAGACCGACTTGTGGTCGGCGACCTGCTTCAGCAGATCGCCGTCCTTCATCGCTTCATTGCCCTCGTCCGTGTCCGCGAGCGTCGCAAGGTCGTAGTAGTGCCGCGAGAAGTACGGCGGCGTCGTCGACTGCGGTTCGCGATGGTGCTCGGCATGAAGTGCCGTCGCCTTCTCCCAGAAGGTGCGCCGCAGCGCCAGGACGTCCATCGTGCACGCGGGGTCGGCGAAGAGGTCGGGAAACTCCTGCGCGGCGTAGCATTCGATTTGCCGCTTTTCGGTGGGCCAGGGATCGCCACGCGCTCCGAACTCTAACTTCACCCTGCGGCTCATGTACGCGAAGCCGGCGTAGTCACCGGCGGACAGGCTCGACGGGTACGCACTATGTCAATCCGGCGCTGGAAGACGCGACGTTGAAGGCGCCCAGTACCATTGCATCAGATGCGTGCTCAACGCGCCTCTTCGAAGGCCCGCAAAACGACTGCGAGCGCGCGAAAGAATTTCTCGTGTCGAATGGCATAACGCACAGGGTTGCTCCCGGCGGCGAAGGAGTCGCGATCACCGTGGGCGCGCTCGAGCTTCGCGGATTCGATGCGGGTAAGCTCAGAGCCGCGCTGTCCTCGGCCGGCTATCCCGAGCGCGCCGATCCCAATGCGAATGGTCCGCACCAAATGACCGATCGCGATCTTGTCCATCTCCCGGATGGTTTCTCCTCTTTGGCCTGCATTGTCCGAGCCGTTCGATCAACCTGAGAAATTTCTTCATCGCGATATTCCAATTGCCCGCCGGGACGATTCCCGGCGGGCCGGGGTCATGAGGTCAATCCATGATCATCGAAGGTTGGTAGCTCTTGTTGCCGCGCCGGTCGAAATCGAACTCGTAGACGACGCATGGCGCGATCGCCTGGTGCTGTTGGCCGAGATAAAAGACCAAGGCGTTCGGCGCCGCGGCGAAGATGTGCGCGACGGTGTCGGCGTCGTTGCCCTTGGTCTGCCGCAGGTGGTTCGCCAGACTTTCAGCAAGGGCTGCCGCATGCTCTCCGCCCAGCACGCCACGCTGGCTTGGACCGGTCGGCAGCGCAAAATTGATCAGCCGGCCGACCTTCGGCAACGATACCGAACAGTAGGCGCGTGCGGCCGCTTCAGCGGACTGAGCGACGCTGATGACCACCGCGATTTCCGGCCCGTCGCCCAGCGTGTGCTCGGTGACCTGGAATGCCGGCGCACCGATCTCTGACCCGTCGTCCGCGCGCCACACGCGCGAGCCGACACGGCCTTTCTGCACAAGTTCGATGGACACCCCGGACTTCACGTCCAGCACCGAGCCGGCAATGAAGGTGACGGAGGCGTGGGCGTCGAGGATCAGGCGCAGCTTCGGGTTCTGCACGACCTTCGCGCGCAGGAAGCCGTCGACCTGGGGGCGAATGTCGCGCTGCCAATTGAGGTCGTCGCGAAGATAACGCTGGCGGAAGGAATCGGTCAGCAGAAGCGTGTTCTCCGGGGAGGCCCCGACAATGTCCGAAGCGGGCCCGAGAAACGAGCGGACGGCGACCGGTAGATAAGGGTCCGCCGCGGCGATGATCTCGGCGAGGAGCGCTTCGTCCTTGCACATCTGCTTGAACGTCTCTCGCGTGAACGAGTTTAGTCCGCGCTTCTTGAGCGCGCGCGCCAGCTCGTCGAACCGGAAATCGGAACTGCTGGGCGAACTGGTGATGACGCCGACCGTCCTGGCGCGCAGGGTTATCGATTCCTTGAGCTCGTCAAGCGAGCGGTGTCCATCGAATATCCGGAAACCGGTCAGGACCTGGCGCAGGGCATCGTTGTCCGCCAAGCCAAGGTGCTCACGCCACAGCTTGCGTACCTTGCCCATGCGGCTGCTGTCGGTTTTGGTCCCGTCGAACAGCTTCTCGACCAGCAGGGACCGGTCGGTCCCGGAAATCAGTTCGGCCAGCGGATCATCGTCCCTGATGCGGTAGGTCGTAAGGAACGTGAAACATGCGCCGGGGCCGGCCTTCTGCCGCGCCTCGGCCAGGCGCTGCAGCAGGGAGAACGTCTTCGCGCCGATAAACGCGGGATCGACGAAATCCGCGTAACCGAAGCGGCCTCCGAGCTCGACGTGCCACTTCACCTGGTGATAGTCGGCGGTGACGCGTTCGGGTCCCGAGCGGGCCACCGGCGGATCGTAGCGGACGACGACATCGTCGAAGGCCTTGGGTCCGTCGGCCTCGAACGCCACCTCGACGATGCACGAAGTGCCCTCCTCATCGAGCAGGCTGAGGGCATTTTCCCAGAACACGCGCGACTGGTAATTGTCGCCATGCCATCTGGGCAGCACCGCGTCAGCCATGGTGGTGTACTCCTCGCTCGAGCGTCATGTCAGGCTCACGAGATCGGAAACTTGCGGCCGAAAAGCGCGCGCCAGGCCTTGAGCGAATCGCCCTGCCGCCCCTTGCGGCCCAGATCGATCGCGTAGGCGGCCTCTTGCTCGGCCGCGCGCAGCAGGTCTCGCGCACGTTGCTTGCGCGCCTGGTCCATTCCGTCGCTGATCGGCGGCCCGAGACCCGCCGGGTCGGGCCAGGTATCGAAGATCCGATCGGCCAGCGTTGCGAAAAAGCCCTGGATCTCGCGGTCGAAGCTCCCGCCGAAGCCGCCGTACAGCACCTCCAACGCCATGACCTCAATGAGGAAGGACGGCTTGACCGGCTTCTCGCCGTGTTTCGGGTTGTTGTTCCAGTATTTGACCATTCGCACGAGGCCCTTCCACTCGCTGGAATAGGCCTGGTGCGCGGCGGTCGCCTTCTCCGCATGCGTCTTCGGATTGGTCTTGATCCACTTGCCGAGATCCTTGTCGGGAATCTCGTAGTCGGCTTCGGCGACGAAGGCCGGCACTGCGTCCACGCTCATGATCCTGTAGTCGGTGTTGTCGTCGGCGTCGGCGTGCACGCCGAAGTCCACGTTGATCGAGCGTCCTTGCTTCTTGACGGCCTTGTCGCCGTATTTGCCGACAAGGGCGTCATAGAAGTCGGTCAGGACCACCGACGGCGCCTTGGAGCGGTAGTCGTGCTTGTTCGGATTCAGCACGAAGAAGATGTCGACGTCCTTGAGCGGCTTCGTCTTGGTCCATCGCGCATAAGAGCCGGTGAGGAAGTCGTTGACGATCGAGAACTTGGTGTCGAGATACTCGCGCACTTCCTGCTCGCGAGACCGGGCGTTGTCTTCCTCGCGCTGGTTCAGCTCGAGCTTGCTCTTGAATTTGCGGAAGGCTTCGTTCGTAGTCAGCATCAGGGTCTCCGGAGATAGGACGTGCTGCCGCTGAGGCTGCCGTGGCCGATGGTAGTGCCGAGGCTCTGACGGACCATGCCGTCGGTGGACCGTGCAGCCCCCGTGCCCCAGCCGTCGATCTCGCGGTGTCCCGGCTTCACTTTGAGACGCAGGTCGTACTTCGCCTCGCTCGGTGCCAGGCCAGCCTTGCGGATCGCGTATTTCAGCTGTTCCGTGTCGGTCCAGAAACTGCCGTCGCCGCCCGACCAGCTATAGGAAATCTCTATTCTCCACTGGAAGAGAAGCTCGCCGGTGCGCGGATGATAGATGTCGAGCTTCACGCATTCGAGCTCGCCCGAGCGGAGCCACCCGTCGATGCCGCGCATGTGCAGGTCCCAATCCTTCACGAACTCGCCGGGGTCGAGTCCGCTGAGGCGGATGATGTCCTTCATGCTTTTGAGGATGTTCTCGGCCACGTAGGTGACAGAGTGCGTGTGCGAGTAGACGTTTACGGCGACGGCGGTCATGATTCGAGCAGTCCCTTGAGGTCGGGGACAAGCGAAAGCCGCGCCGCCGCCTCGGCCGGCTCGTCCTTGTCGGCGGCCACCGCGGCGTCGAGTTCGCGCGCCGTGATCCTGTCGCCATGCTTCTTCAGTGCCCGCTGCACCCAGTCGAGTTCGTCGGCGTCGCAGGGCAGCGAGACGGCCCAGTCGCCCTTCAGCGGGTCGTAGCCGAGCGCGGCTTCGTTAGCGTCGGAGCCGTCGACCGCGGCGTCGTCGAAGAGACAGTAGATCCGCGTGCGCGGGCCGTCGCAGGTGGCCACGATGGCGTGGTCCTTGGGCGAGCGGTCCGAGATGACGCTGGCGGCGATGCCGGCGACGGCCGCCAGATCCTTGCGGGCCGGATGCGATGCGCCGGGCGCCAGCACGTCCACGATCGCGTTCCAGGTCGAAAGAGCGTCGCGGGCGGGCGTGGCGGCGAAGGTACGGCGGTAGACGGTGCTCATGATCAGCGCTCCGCCGCCGCGCGGGCGGCCTTCGCGGCCTTGGCCGCGGCCAGGATCTGCGCGATGGTAACCTTCTCGGGGTTCAGCGCGGTGTCGATGTCGGTGGCGATCGCGCTTGCGACCATCTTGCGGATGGCGCGTCCGTCAAGCCCGACGCAGGCTGCCGCGCATTCCGCGAATCCCGGCTTATCGACCAGTTTGCCGATCGCGGAATACGTCACGCCGAGCTTGGTCAGGCAATCCTTCAGGATATCCGCGCAGGCCTCCTTTGGAGGAAGCGGGATCTCCAGGATGAGGTCGCAGCGCGACGTGAACGCGCTGTCGACCGCGCGCGGGAAGTTGCTGGTCGCGATGAACAGGAGCTGAGGATATTTCTCGGCGAGCTGGTCGAGCTGCACCAAGACCGCGTCGGTGGCGCGGTGCACGTCGACCGGATTGGCGTCCATGCTCAGCTTGGTGCGGTCGACGGCCAGCGTCTCGACCTCGTCGAGCAGCACCACGACTGGCCCTGCCATGGCCGCCTCGGCGATGGCCTGGCTAAAAAGTTCGGTGACGGCACGCTGGCTCTTGCCCAGCGACGAGCTCGCCAACTGATGTGGCTCGACCTCCATCAACCGGAACTTGTCCTGGGGGAAAGCCTTCGCGACACGCTGAGCGAGACCACGGGCCAGCGAGGTCTTGCCCGTGCCCGGCGGCCCAACCAGCAGGATGACGCCGTGCAACGGGATCACGGTGCGCGGCACCTTGCCGCGCATGGAGAAATTGAGGGCTGCTTGGGCCAGAAGCTTCTGCTTGATCGCGGGCTCGAGGATGATCGACGTCCAGAGCGCGCCGAGGGCGTCGTCCGGAAGAGAACGGATGCTCTGAATCCCCTTCGGCAGCTCGATTTCAGCGGCAAGAACTTTAAATTGGGCCGTCACATTCACTTCCGGTTGTTGCGCGTTCTCGCAGGCGAGAGCGCCCATTTCGTTGGGTCCAGCCCGGCGAGGATCATTCCAAGGTTCGTACGGGCGCATCACACGATCATGCCTTTGCCAACAGATCTGTTGGCAGCCATAACCGAAGAATTACCGATTCGCAATTCTTGCCAACAAAATTGTTGGCGTGTAGGGTGCGAGCGCCGCGCCCCGACGCTCGGGCGTCTCGTAAAAATCAAATGTTTCAGCGAGTTAGATGACCCCAACGTTCAGGTTCAACCCCGGTTTCCAGTCGGACGAAGAGTCCGTCCAGAACTTTATTGTCCGGAAAGCGGACCTCGCCCACACCCTTAAGCCATTCCGCGACGGTGCCCCGCTTCCACCTCGGGTCCTCCTCGTGGCGCCGCGAGGCGCCGGCAAGACAACCCTGTGCCGCCGCGTGCTGGCGGAAGTGAATCGCGACAGTACGCTCCGCGCACGCTGGCACCCCATTTTCTTCGGGGAGGAAAGCTACGCCATCACGACCCCGGGCGAATTTTTCCTCGAATGCCTGTTCCATCTTCAGGACCGCTCGGATGAGCGGAGCATAAAGGATGCCTACGAGAATGCCCTGGCTCAGCCTGGCGAGAAAGAGCTCATCGATCTCGCCCTGAAGACGTTGCGGTTCCATTCGAAGCGCATCGGAAAGCGCCTTCTGATCATCGTCGAGAACTTCCAGACCATCCTTGACGATCAGATCGGCACAGGTGCCAAGGATCTCCTGAAGCAACTTTCCGACGCCGACACCTTCGGCGTCCTCGCGACCTCCGTCGCGCAGCTGATGACCGATGAGAACGTCGCCCTCCCGTCCGATTTCCTCCGACTCGATCTGAAGCCGCTTTCGCGCGAAGAATGCCGCGAGCTTTGGAATTCGCTCACGCAGCAGGACATCAAGACCGAACGAATACGCCCGCTTGAGATCCTGACCGGCGGCAGCCCAAGGCTGCTCCACATCCTCGCGGAGTTCATGCGGTCGCCTTCGCTCCACAATCTGATGGAAAACCTGAACTTCCTGATCGACCAGAACACCGAATACTTCAAAAGCCAGCTCGATCGCCTTCCTCCGACCGAGCGGAAGATATTCGCGGCGTTGCTGGAGGCATGGGATCCGGCCACCGCCAAGCAAATCTCCGAGGCGGCACGCGTGACTGTGAATACGGCGTCGACGATGCTTTTGCGTCTTGCCGAACGCGGTGCCGTCATCAAGGCTGCTGGGACCGGTAAATCCGCGCTATATTCCGCATCCGAACGGCTCTTCAACATCTACTACCTGATGCGCCGTCGCAGCCACCCTTCCAGCCGCGTCCGCGCGCTGGTCTCGTTCATGACTGACTACTATGACCGCGACGAACTCATCGACACGGCCACGACGCTTGCGCGCGAGGCCTGTTCGGTTCGTCCCGACAGTCGCATGGACTATCACGCGTTCTACGATGCCATCCTGGCACGCGTTCCGACGTTGGTCCCGACCCTCTTGGAACGAACGCCTCCCGATTTCCTAACTTCCTTTACGGCGCATCAGAAGGCAACGGCCGAAACCGCCCGGGCGCAAGCGGCGCTGCCCATTGCGGAGCCCAGAGGAACCGACGACGCGCTGGAGAAACTGCTGAACAGCGCCGAACGGTCTGCGGAAGACGGCGACATTGAGCAGGCCGTCCAACTGTATTTGGAAGCGATCGAACTTCGTCCAAGTGCCATGGCGCCAAGGATGAGGCTTGTCTTCCTCTATCTAAACGAAGATCGAGCCGATGAAGCGATCGACGCGGCCGGCGAAGTCATACGGGTGCATCCCAAGAACCCTTGGGGCCATTCGATCCAAGGTTTGGCCTATATGGTCGCCGGCGATCCCGACGCCGCCGAAAAGGCATTCGAATCCGCGCTCCAGATCGATGCCAACTACGGTCTCGCCCTCGGCGAGCTGGCGGCGATCAAAGAAAAAAAGGGACGCCGCGAGACGGCGATCGAGCTTTACGAACGGGCGCTTCGACTCGATCGCCTGACCGACGGCGCCCGCGCCGCGTACGCGCGCATCCTGCAAGCAGAAAGCCGGACGAATGACGCTGAGGACCTGCTGCGTGACGGCGTCGACGAAGAAGAGCAGATCCAGAGCCGCCGGGCGCTCGTCGAACTTCTGAGCGATACGGACAGGCAGCAGGAGGGGATCGATCTGCTTCGACGCGCCGCCGAACGGTACGGAGATTGGCGGCTCTGGGCCGACCTAGGCTCCTTCGTCCTCGCGCGCGACGGAAACGCCGAAGACGCCGCCGAAGCCTTGGAAAAATCAATCGCGCTTGGCGCCGAGGATCCCATGGTCTTCGTCAGCTATGCGCAAGCCCTGCAACGGAACGGCGAGCCGCCACAGCGTCTCCTTGATGTCGCGCAGGAGCTGATCGAAAAGCTTCATGATGACCGCGATGCGTGGACGCATGCCGTCTTCCTTGCAAGTGCGGGCGGCGACAAGGCGGTCGCTGAGGTGTATGCCCGCAAGGCGCTGGACAACGACAACGACGACGCGCGCAGTTGGCTGACGTTGGCCCTCCTCCTCCGATCGTTGCCGAAGCGGACTTCCGAGGCCGAAGAAGCCTTCCGCAAGGCCGCAGAGCTCGGCCAAAAGGGCGGATTCTGCTCGGCACTGCACATGCTTGCCGAATTTCTCGTCCACCGCGGCGAGGAAACCGCTGCGCAGGAAGCGATGACAGCATGGTTCGCGGGCGAGATGCCCTGCTACTGCTGCGCCGTACTCGAAGGCGACATCGCGGCACGAACCGGCAATCCCGAGAACGCCAGCCGTGCCTATCGAGGTGCGCTCGAGTTGAGAAAGGACGGCATCCAAGCGCTGACAGGACTGTCCCGCTGGGTGCAACGCGCAGAAGGCGAGGAACTGATCGCGCGCGCGATGGCTTCCGATCCTTCCGATCCCCGGTGCCTGCTTGCGCGCGCACGGCTTCGCCAGGACAATCTGGACAGCCAGATCGAAGACGCGTCCGAAGCGATACGACTGTCGCCAGCTTATGCAGAGGCGCACCTCTTCCTCACACAAGCCCTGGTTCGCCATAACGAGACCGAGCGGGCACAACGGCATCTGGAGCTTGCGCTGAAGGAACTGCCTCAGCAGCGTGAACTTACTTCCATGTTCGTGGACGCGGCCATGGCCGTCGCAGCGGCGGGACACGGCGACAGCGTGAGCAGCATGCTTGCAAAGGACGAATTCGGATCATCCATGGAGCCTCTGATCGTCGCGCTCAGGATCAAACGTGGAGACAAGCCCATCGTCGCCAAGGAGGTCATGGAGGTCGCACTGGATATCGCGAACAACGCGCGGGCACAGAAAAGCGCCGCGCCAAAGCTTTCGCCGAATGAAAAATCCTGACGACCTTATGACGAGCGCCGAATCACGGCAGCCGGTGGCTCCTAAATGCGGGCGCTCGCGAACCAACACTATGTCTGGGCCCATTATCTGGACGCCTGGGCCGAGAACCGCTTCTTCTGTTGGCGGCAGTCCGAAAAAAAGCTCTTTCCAGGGCAGCCCAAGGTCGAGGCCAAAGAGCGGGACTTCTACAAGACCTGCCGGTTGGCCAACCCGCCTCCACAACGGTATCAGGCAAGCGATCAATTTTTCACGGCGATTGGGATCGTTGAATATTCCGCAATGTTCGGCCAAATCCATACCGACGCTCTCAGCAAAAAGGTCGGTCGCGACCATCGAGGCCCAACGACCGATGGGGCTCATATGGCAAACCGTCTCTACCGATTCCGTCCGCTATGACGGCTGGTTGATAAAGGCGAGTTGCTCAATCAAGAGGTTTTCTTCGCCGGTCCGGACACACTGAACGATCCTATGGAAGGGCTTCGACACATTTTCTGGCAGGGCGACGAAATCGCGTGGGCGAACCTGCTTCGGCACTATCTGCTTTGTCTCGAATGGAGTTATTCGATCCTGTCGTTGGCGGGAGAGGGCCAGCCGCTCTCGTGGAAAGACATTCCGATTTTCAACGTCGACAGCATTACGTTTACCCCGCAGTACCGGAGCAGAATCGACAAGCTGGCCGAAGCATTCCTCGGAAATGAGGACGTCAAAGGTTCGGCCAAATCGCTCGCGGCGCGAATTCATGCGATCCGCCGCGAAGAACCGATGAGTACCAAGCCACGCTGTGGGGTGTCCGCAACTGGAGCCTGGCAACGTTCGTCGGTTCAAGCCGAAGGCGATTATGGCTCTTAAGGACGCATGAACGCTGACGCCTCTGCCGTTTGTCTTCAATAGGTCGGAGGCGTGATGGCCCATATCACCACGCATTCTTGATTATTGGTGTTCGCATAACGATGGGGAAGGTCGCTTGCGAACGCAAAACTATCACCTTCGCGGAGGATCACATGGCGCTCGCCAATCCAAAGGTCGAGCTCACCTGAAATGACATATCCCGCTTCCTCACCCTGATGTGTGTAAGGCTCTTTGCCGCTTTCGGAGCCAGGAGGGAATGTGCATCGTAGGAGTTCGAGCTGCCGTCCGAGATTGGGGGACAAAAGCTCATCAGTAATCCCACCTACGAAGGTCAGTTTCCGTCGCGAACTTGCTCTTACAACATACTCACGCAAATCGCTGTCATCATCGGCGTTCGGCGGAAAGAACCAGCTGATTGTGACCCCCAACGCCCGGCTGATACTATGAAGAGCTTTCACCGAAGGGCTCGAGATCCCACGCTCGATCTGACTGAGATATCCTTTTGACAGGCCCGCGGCGTCGCTAAGTGCGTCGAGCGTGATGCCGCGCGCCTTACGCAGGTTCTTGATTTCTCCTCCAATACGGTCGCCGACATTGAGCAATTCTTCGATGTTGACGGGTAGCTCAGCCTGCTCGGCCAGCCCCTCCAGATTGGCAGGGCGCAGCATCTTAGGCGGCGTCCTGATCATCGAACTCATGTTCGCTCCTTGAATCGATCGAGTGCAGGTGTGGGGCGGGATCAATTCCACTTATCTCCCCAAATCGCACAGTTAGCCTTTCGCGCAGATTCTTGCCAACAAAACGAACTAAAGTATTATTTAGATGTTGCAAAGTTCATTTTTATGGATTTATGATCACGATAATTCATGGTGTGGGGTCGGAATGGCAGCAAGGATTCCCGGGGAGGC
The DNA here is from genome assembly GCF_000261685.1 of Bradyrhizobium genomosp. I (2014). Classification (GTDB taxonomy): domain Bacteria; phylum Pseudomonadota; class Alphaproteobacteria; order Rhizobiales; family Xanthobacteraceae; genus Bradyrhizobium. Next base: position 10,793 of record NZ_AJQE01000391.1, read on the forward strand.
TGAAGTCGTAATTATCGGCGGTGGCATAGCGGGCTGTTCGGTCGCCTATCACCTGACCAAGCTCGGCATGAGCGACGTTGTCTTACTCGAACGCAAGCGGTTGACATCCGGAACGACATGGCACGCCGCAGGTCTCGTGACGCAATTGCGCGCCACCCGAAACATGACGGAGCTAGCCAAATACACCGGCGAACTGTTTCACAGCCTCGGGCCCGAGACCGGGCAGGAAACAGGCTTCAAACAAAACGGCGCTCTGCGGCTCGCCAAGAGTCCTGGCCGCCTCGAGGAATTGCTGCGCGGCGCTTCAATGGGGCGCAATTTCGGCCTTGAGATGCATGCTGTCTCACCTGCAGAGATCAAGGAGAGATGGCCGCTCCTCAATCTGGATGGCATCGTTGGAGGGATATGGGCTCCTAAAGATGGCCAAGTGAATCCTGCCGACGTGACGCAAGCCTTTGCGAAGGGCGCGCGAATGGGCGGTGCGAAAATTGTCGAGAACTTGCGCGTCGATCGGATCCTGATTGAGCACGGGCGCGCGGCAGGCGTCTCGACGAATGAAGGCGACATTCGTTCCAAGAAGGTCGTCATTTGCGGCGGGATGTGGTCGCGAGAGTTTGTCTCGAAGCAAGGGATTTCCTTGCCTCTTCATGCAGCAGAGCACTTCTACGTCGTCACTGATGCAATCCAGGGCTTGCCGCGCGAACTGCCGGTATTGTTCGTGACCGATGAGGAGGCTTACTACAAGGAAGACGCCGGCAAGCTTCTCGTGGGATGCTTCGAGAAGGAGGCGAAGCCGTGGGCCAGCGGTGGTATCCCGACGGACTTCTGTTTCGACTCGCTGCCTGAGGACTTCGATCATTTCGAACGAATTCTCGATATGGCGGTCAACCGGGTCCCGGTGCTTGCCAACACCGGCATACAGCTGTTTTTCAACGGCCCCGAAAGTTTCACGCCTGACAATCGATACCTCCTCGGCGAGACTTCCGAGGTATCGGGACTCTTTACGGCCTGCGGATTCAATTCTGTAGGCATTCTTTCTTCCGGCGGAATCGGAAAAGCGCTCGCCTCTTGGATCAAGGAGGGCCACGCACCGGTCGATCTCGCCGACGTCGATGTTCTGCGAATGCATCCTTTCCAATCGAATAAGACATATCTTTACGATCGGACGAAAGAGGCTCTTGGTCTGCTCTTCGATATGCATTGGCCCTACCGTCAATACACGACGGCGCGTGATGTTCGTCAAAGCGTCTTCCATGATCGCTTGAAGGCACTCGGTGCAGTGATGACGGAGGCTGCTGGTTGGGAGAGGCCTGGGTACTTCTCCCTCGACGGAAAAGCGAAGGAAATTGAGTATTCATATGGCCGACAAAACTGGTTCGATATCGTCGGCCGGGAGTGCCGAAACTCAGGCGAGCACGTCGCGCTGTTCGATCAGAGTTGCTTCGTCAAGTATATGGTCGACGGGCGGGATGCCTGTGCAGTCCTCAACCAGATCTGCGCCAACAATGTGGACGTTCCCGTAGGCAAGCTTGTTTACACGCAATGCCTGAACGAGCGCGGCGGGATAGAGGCGGACGTTACGGTAACCCGGCTTGCCGAAGAATCCTATTTGGTGGTAACGGCGGCGACGTCGCAGACGCGCGACCTGGTGTGGTTGCGACGCAATACTCCAGACGAGGCTCATGTCTTTATTCGAGATGTGACATCGGGATTGCCCATGCTCGGTCTCATGGGGCCTAACGCAAGGCCTTTGCTTGAGCGGTTGTCAGGTTGTGATCTCTCAAATTCGGCCTTTCCGTTCGCATCCAGCCAGGAAATCGAGATCGGCTACGCGAAACTACGCGCAAGCCGCGTCACATATGTGGGCGAGCTCGGGTGGGAGCTCTACGTGCAGGCCGAGTTCGCAGCGCATGTCTTTGACAGGGTCGTTGAGGCTGGCGCTGAATACGGCTTGTCACAGGCAGGCTACTTTGCTCTTGGCTCCATGCGCATGGAAAAGGGCTATCGCCATTGGGGCCACGATATCGGACCGGAAGATACACCCTATCAAGCTGGCCTAGGATTTGCGGTAAAACTGGAAAAGCCAGGAGGGTTCATCGGACGCGAGGCATTGCTGCGACAGAAAGAACAGGGATCGGTACGCCGCCGGCTCGTGCAATTCAGAATGGTCGAACCGGATGCTCCGCTAGTCTACCATCAGGAGCCCATATGGGCCGATGGTCGCCTGGTCGGCTCCATCACCTCGGGCTCGTATGGACATCGTGTCGGCGCTTCCCTCGCAATGGGCTACGTCGAGAACGGCGAGGGGATAGACGCCTCGTTTCTGTCCGCATCAAAATTCGAGATCGAAGTGGCAGGCAGGCGCCACAGAGCAGCAGCGCAATTTGCGGCGCACTATGATCCCTCTAATTCAAAGATCACTGCTTAGGTTCATCGCCGAAAGGAGGAATGCCATGAGCCCGACCGCGCCCGGACGCCTTGTTCAATCACAACGAGCCCGATCTGGCGGGACGGAAGCTGGTTGGTCGGGTCACGCCGGCGATGTGGGTCACTCGGCCGTCAAGTCACTGGGCGTGGGACAGGTGTCAAACAACGACATGTCGTCGATAGTGGATACGCCGCAAGCGGCAAGAGGTTGAGATGGCGCGGTGGCACGTTCCGGCCGACGTCGCGTTTAGACCGTTTTTCCGATCCGACCAGCAGTCGAGTGAAGGACACGAGCCCGGCCTCCGGTCGGAAGTGTTGCCTGGAGGACATAGACGCTCATGAGTGACAACGCTGATGTGAGTGAGGCCCTGGCCAATCGGCAGGTGGTCGATGGCGAGGCGGATATTCACGAGCTGAAGAGCGCACCCGCGTCGGTGCCCAACTTCGTGCTCACGTTGTCATGTGCGGATCGGGTCGGGATTGTCCACGCAGTTTCCGGCTTCCTGGCTCGTAAAGCATGCAATATTTGCGATAGCGCTCAGTTCTCGGATCGCGGTTCTTGCGAGTTTTTCATGCGGGTGTCGTTCGCTGCCCGGGGAAGCGTTCTGGCAGATCTCAGGCGAGAGTTTTCAGATGTCGCTCATGGTTTCGGAATGTCGTGGCAGATGTACGATTGCAGCGTGAGACCGCGGCTGTTGATCATGGTCTCCAGGGCGGGGCATTGTTTAAACGATCTGCTCTTTCGACATGCGACCGGTACCTTGGACGTCGATATTCGGGCGATCGTTTCCAATCACAATGATTTCTCTCGGCTTGCAGCCTCCTACGACATTGCATTTCATCATCTTCCCCTGACGCTCCCAACCAAGGTGATGCAGGAAAGAAAATTGCTCGAGATCGTCGAGCAGGAGCAAATCGATCTGGTCGTCCTGGCTCGCTATATGCAGGTCCTCTCGGACGACTTTTGTCGGAGGATGGCCGGCCGCGTGATCAACATCCATCATTCGTTCCTCCCGAGCTTCAAGGGCGCAAAGCCCTATCATCAGGCCTATTCGCGGGGTGTTAAATTGATCGGCGCCACCGCCCACTATGTGACTGCCGAGCTCGATGAAGGGCCGATCATCGAGCAGGGCGTCCTTCGTGTAGACCACGCGCTTGCGCCGGCCGACTTGGCGGCCGTCGGTAGAGACGTCGAGGCTGGTGTTCTGGCGCGCGCGGTGAAATTCCACGTCGAGAACCGCGTCCTGTTGAACGGAAGTCGCACGGTGGTGTTTCGATGAGCGGCCTTGGCACCGCAAACCGCGGCACCAGGATCAACGGCGAGGCCGCAGCGGCTCAATTGCGGTCTCAATTGAAGGAAGCCGTTGCCGACCTGGAGCATCGAGGCGTGACCCCCGGTCTCGCTGTGATCATCGTCGGGGAGGATCCTGCCAGCTCAGTCTACGTTCGAAACAAGATTCGTCGCTCGGTCGAGGTCGGCTTTCGCTCCTTCCATCATGAGTTGCCGGTAAGCACCAGCGAAGGGGATTTGCTTTCCCTCATCCTCCGGCTGAACGACGCTCCGGATGTTGATGGCATACTGGTCCAGCTTCCACTGCCGAGCCACATCGACAGCCAGCGAATACTCGCAGCCGTTGATCCAGCGAAAGATGTTGATGGTTTTCACCCGTTAAGCGCTGGAAAGCTGATGAGCGGGAGTCCTGGGGTCGTGCCGTGCACGCCACTCGCCTGCATGCTGCTCATTCGCGGAGTGAAGAAAGAAATTGGCGGACTGAATGCGGTTGTGATTGGTCGCTCGAATATCGTCGGCAAGCCAATGGCGCATCTGCTGCTTCGAAGTGATTGTACGGTCACGATGGCTCACTCAAAGACGAATTCGCTTCCTTCCGTCTGCCGAGCAGCAGATATCGTTGTGGCGGCAGTCGGCCACCCGGAAATGGTGCGCGGCGATTGGATAAAGCCCGGCGCAATAGTGATCGATGTTGGCATTAATCGGGTCGACCGAGAGGGAGGCGGACGTCTTGTTGGAGACGTCGCATTTCACGAAGCTGAAAATGTCGCAGGGGCGATCACTCCGGTTCCAGGTGGCGTTGGACCAATGACTATCGCCTGCTTGCTGAGAAATACGATCCAATCCGCCTGCGCGCGGCGTGGTGTGTTCTTGCCATTTCCAAGTGAGGACCCTTGATCCAGGCGCTCGATTTCAGGATGGCGTCAGCGAAGGATGGCAACCAGAGAGTACTATTTCACATCAATGACTTGTGGAGTTGAGTATGCCACTAGGTTCGAAATTCTGTCCAAGGATAATCTGAAGGAAATAATGCCATCCGCGCCGTTGGCCGGTTCGCGCGATCGTCGCGTCGATCGGTTTTGGGGAAGCGTTCTGCTGTTGCTCCCTTTGGCAGCGTTCCTGCTGATGGTTTTCGTCGTCCCGTTGGCGATGCTGTTGAAGTTGTCCTTTGGAGGAGCGGGAGGGCCTTTCTCGGCGTATTCCGAAATCGCCTCCAGCGAAGTCTATCGCAAGGTCTTCTTAAACACCTTCACGCTGGCGATAACTGTCGCGAGTTGCACGGTGCTTCTGTCCTATCCAACCGCTTATATGCTGTCCCAGTTGAGTGGATGGAAGCGTAGCGTCGCCTTCTGGTGTCTCTTCTTCCCGTTGTGGATCAGTGTGCTCGTGCGAACCTTTTCGTGGATTGTGATCCTTGAGAAGAGTGGCCCGGTTAACAGGGCGCTGTTGGGGATGGGCCTGACTTCTTCGCCATTGTCGCTTCTGTTCAATAGCTTTGGCGTTCACGTCGGTATGGTGCATGTGCTGCTGCCCTATGCGCTTCTGCCTATTTTCACTTCAATGAAGGCTGTCGATCGCCGTCTGCTGCTTGCAAGCGACTCTCTCGGCGCAAGCCCGCTCACGACTTTCGGGCGCATCTACTTCCCCCTGACATTGCCTGGTCTGTCCACCGGCTTCGTGCTCGTGTTCCTCATGGCGCTCGGCTTTTACATAACGCCAGCAATGCTGGGCGCAGCCCAGCACATGACGATTTCCATGCTGATCGACAACTTCGTGAACGAACGGCTGGCGTGGCCGCTCGCAGCGGCGGCTTCCTTCAGTCTGCTGTTCGTGATCGTCGCGCTCGTCGCTAGCGCGAACCGCCTCGTAAATTTTGTCAGCGCGATGGCTGCGCGATGACAGCAACTCGGCTCTCCAGCTATTTGGCAGGATCGTGCGTTCTGGCGTTTCTCATGTTGCCGGTGCTCGTCGTCATTCCAGCCTCGTTCACGAGTTCGTCCTTCGTGCGGGTACCCCCGATAGCGTACTCGACCAGATGGTACTCCGCCTTCATTGCGGATCCTGAGTGGATTCAGGCACTGTTCACAAGTATTTCAGTAGCGGTGTTCACGACCGTGGTTGCGACGGTCATCGGGACGTTGGCAGCCATTGGTCTGGAGCAATCGTCACCAAAGCTGCGCGCTCTGGCGCTCGGGTTGATCATCTCCCCGCTCGTTGTTCCGGTGATCATGATCAGCGTCGCCCTGTATTATGTAATGCGTCCTTTCGGTCTGCATGGCACTCAGACCGGTCTGGTTCTTGCACACACGTTGCTGGCGTTACCGTTTGTTGTCATCAACGTAGGCCTCTCCCTTCGAACCGTCGATCCCAATTGTCGCCGTGCCGCTGCTGCTCTCGGCGCTGACCCTTGGTACTCATTCCGCACTGTAACCCTGCCGTTGATCGCTCCAGGTCTGGCGGGGGCTGCCGCCTTCGCTTTCGTGACCTCCTTCGATGAGGTGGTGCTGTCGATCTTCCTGTCGGGGGTGCAATCGAAGACTTTGCCGGTCAAGATATGGGAGGCGATGCGCATAGAATTTACGCCTGTAACCGCCGTCGCGTCAGCGCTGCTCCTTGTCCTGACGTTCATCATGTTTGCGACCGTCGAAGTCATGCGCGACCACGCGAATAGGGCAGGCGACCAATGAGCGACATGGCGCAGACTGTCTCCTTCCAAAGAATAAGCAAGGCCTACGGCAACTTTCTTGCGGTTCGCAACTTCGACCTGGAGATCAAGCCAGGTGAATTCGTCGCGTTCCTGGGGCCCAGCGGTTCCGGAAAGACGACCCTGCTCAACATGGCCGCAGGATTCGTGCGTCCCGACGCCGGACGTTTTCTGATAGGTGACGAGGACGTCACGGACCTTCCGCCCCGGAAGCGCAGCATCGGCATGATGTTTCAGAGCTACGCTCTGTTTCCTCATCTGAACGTGTTCGACAATGTCGCATACGGTCTAAGAGTGCGAAAGCGCCCGAACGCTGAAATAGCTCAGCGGGTCCTTAACGTCCTGAAGATGGTTGCGCTCACGGGATATGAGAAGAGGGCAATCAGCGAACTATCCGGTGGCCAACAGCAACGTGTTGCCCTTGCTCGCGCTATCGTCATCGAGCCCTCATTGCTTCTGATGGATGAGCCGCTTGGAGCGCTCGACCGGCAACTGCGTAAGCACGTGCAGCTAGAGATCAGGCGGTTGCACCGCGAACTGGGTGGAACCACGATCTACGTCACGCACGATCAGGAAGAAGCTCTGGTCATGGCGGATCGCATCGGAGTGATGAGAGCGGGAAAGATAGAGCAAATCGGTACACCGACCGAGCTTTATCGGACACCTGCGAACACCTTCGTCGCGGGCTTCTTGGGAGAGTCAAATCTCCTTGAGGGGCAAGTGCTGCGTCGCTCGAGCGACGTGGCCTCGATTGGGTTGCCGTCACTGGGGATTGAATTGACGGGCCGCTGCGTTGCCAATTTGGTGGTCGGTGACAAAGCCGCAGCACTCATTCGCCCTGAACTTGCCAGTCTACAACAGACCGGCCCGCTGCAGGGTCTCATCACCGAGGTCGTTTACCTCGGTGAAATCGTAGCGTGTCGCGTCAAATTGCGCAGCGGTCAGGACTTCTGGTGTCGACGTTTTGCGTCGCAAGATGCCCCCGTCGAAGGAGCAGAGACGTCATTGCAATTTGAAGCCCGTGACGTGCTGATTTTGCCAGTGGATCATGAGAGGGGAGACTAACATGCTGAATAGACGCGCTTTCACGATCAGCCTCGCGGCGTCCGCGCTGACGGGGCCATCGTTCGCTCAAGGCCGGCCTTTCACGTTTTGCTCGTTCGGCGGAGCGGGCGGTGCGGCCATCAAGACAGCTTTTATGGACCCGATCTCGAAAAAGATGGGGCAGATAGCTAACGTGTCGCCGACGAATTATTCAAAGATCAAAGCGATGGTCGAGGCTAACGCTGTTGAGTGGGACCTCGTCGACACCGGCGGGCTCTTTGTCTTCCAGGGAAGAAATCAGAATCTTCTGGAGAAGATCGACTACTCGATCATCGATGTATCGAAACTTCCGCAGGTGTGGGTCAAGGAGTACGGCCTCTACACTTTTGCAGGCGCAACCGTCTACGCCTACAACAAAGACCAAATGCCAAAGGGGCGCGAACCCCAATCCTGGAAAGACTTCTGGGATATCGCCTCATTTCCGGGAGGGCGGACTCTTTATTCTAGATTTTACTACAACTACGAGGCTGCGCTGCTTGCCGCGGGTGTGCCACTCAGTGAAGTCTATCCGGCGACGGACGAAAAGGTCGATCTAGCGTTCGACAAGCTGAGGGAAATCAAACCTCACGTTAAGGTTTGGTGGACCGCGGGTGCGCAGCCGGTGCAATTGCTCTCGACCGGTGAAGTTTCGATGGCGCTCGCGTGGAGCGGGCGTGTCCTCGATGTGATGAAGGAAAATGCGCCGGTTGGCATGTCCTACAATGAGGCCATCGCATGGGGCGAACCGTTCGTCGTACCGAGGGGGACGCCTCACCGCGACATGGCGATGCAGGTTCTCAAGTATTGCATTTCTGACGAGGCGCAGACGGCGTTCATGAATCTTGGCGTTTATGGTCCGGTGCTGCCGTCAGCAGCCGCCAAAGCAACTCCCGAGCAGGCGAAAACCTTCGTGACGCATCCGGACAACATGAGGCGCGCTTGTGTCATGAACGACGAAGAGGTTGCAAAGTATGTCGCCAAGAACGAGGAGCGTTGGCAAAAATTCCTTATCTCTTAGTGATCTTCGCTCGAGCAATGATACGAGGCTGACCTGATGACGAGCGGACTGGAGCTCTTGTTCTCACCGTTGAAAATTCGAGACGTTGAAATACGAAATCGAATCTTGTCGACGGGGCACCAGACATATCTGGCGAAAGATGGTGTTCCGGCAGCCAATTTGGTCGCCTACCACGAAGCACGGGCGCGAGGAGGGGCCGGGCTGATCATAGTTGAAGCGGCCCGGTTCCATCCATCGGCCGTGAGCGATGCCCCTGATCTAAACGCTTGCGACGATCGCTGCATCCCCGGTTATGCAGCGATTGCTGAGGCCGTGCACAAGCATGGGGCGCGTATCTTCGGGCAGCTTTCGCACCCGGGCCGAGTGACGAGGCGGATATCGGGCGGGCTACGGGGAGTCACTTATGCGCCCTCCGTAATCCCCGACAATCGCTTTCACACGATGCCTCGAGAGTTGCCCCTCGACATGATTGCCGAGCTGATCGAAGGCGTTGGTGCTTCGGCGCGCCGTTTCGTCGCCGCGGGGCTCGACGGAATCGAACTCGTCGCGAGCCACGGCCTGCTATTTTCGCAATTTCTTAGCGAAAAGACAAATGTTCGAACAGACCAGTACGGAGGTTCTTTCGAGAATCGACTACGTTTCCTGGCCGAATGCCTTGCGCAGGTTCGTCGATACGCGGGGGACGGCCTCGTGGTCGGCATCAGAATTTCGGCGGAGGAGGTGGAGCAAGATGGGCTCGAGGCCGACGAGGTCCTCGCGGTGTGTTGCGAGCTCGCCGCGCGCGGTGCGATTGACTACGTTAACACGACGATCGGATCCATGGCGGGACCAGGTGGGTCCATCCATGTTGTGCCACCAATGGACGTCGCGGCGGGCTATGTAGCGCCGAAGGCCGGTCGCTTGCGATCGGCTACCGAACTGCCAACCTTCGTTGCTGGTCGCATCAATCAGCCGCAGATAGCCGAGCAAATTTTACGGGACGGTCTTGCCGACATGTGCGGTATGACCCGTGCGCTTATTACGGATCCAGAGCTCGGCAACAAAGCTGCGGCAGGTACGTTCGACGATATCCGCGCTTGCATTGGTTGTAATCAAGCCTGCATTGGTCATTTTCATGCTGGGTATTCAATTTCCTGCATCCAAAGTCCTCTTACCGGCCGTGAAGCAAGTCTAGGTGCGGCTGCACGGACTGAGAGCGCGAAGACAATTTTGGTGGCCGGAGGGGGCCCTGCCGGGATGAAGGCAGCAGTAACCGCAGCTGAGAGGGGGCATCGCGTCGTTCTTTGCGAGCGTGGCAAGCGGTTGGGCGGGCAGGCGTTGCTGGCTCAACTGCTTCCTGGAAGAGCTGAGTTCGGTGGGCTGATTACGAACCTTGAGGCGGAAATCGCAAAGCTTCGTATTGATGTTCGTCTGAACACGAGCGTCGACCGGACACTTATCGAACGGGTCGCGCCCGATGAGGTGATCATCGCGACCGGGGCAAAGCCATACGAGCCCATGGTGGAAGGCCGGGAGGAAGGGCACGTTGTCGACGCCTGGAGTGTCATCTCAGGCGGAGCCAATCTGGGATCAACCGTGTTGATTGCCGATTGGCGGTGCGACTGGGTCGGGATGGGTGTCGCTGAGAAACTTGCTCTTGCAGGTCACAAGGTCCACTTGGCGGTAAATGGGCCTCACGCTGGTTTCAATTTGCAGATCTATTTGCGGGACTATTGGGCTGCCAAGCTCGACAAGCTTGGTGTTTCCGTCATCCCCAATGCTCGCATTTACGGCGTCGATGGTAATACGGCCTACCTTGTGCACGCGATTTCGGGCGATGCGTTGGTCAAGGAGGAGGTCGATACAGTCGTGCTGGCGACGGGGCATAAGCCGGAAAATCACCTTGAAGCGGAACTGGCGGGCACCAATTACCGGCCGCGCTTGGTCGGTGATTGCCTCTCGCCACGGACAGCTGAAGAAGCGATCTACGAAGGCTACCTTGTGGGGAGAGAAGTCTAGGAATATTAAAGCGCTCCTCGGTCTATGGACTGGCCGCGGAAAACGGGCTTTCTGGTAACTGACGAGGTTCCTGCTGACTTGTCTCGACGCCATCTGCACGTAGCTCAATTACCTCGGAGCGTAGGTCCATATCGCCTACGGTGCGAAACAAAGGCTCTCGATGCCGCCGCCAACTCGAGCGCTGTAACCGCCCCCGGCAACCGAGCCGCCGGATCAGGTTTTGTCCCGTAGGTATCTATATCGGGGCGTTCTCTGTGATATGAAATGCATCAATAGTTGATCGGCATCCGGCTCGCGGCGGATTACGACCCTGCCGCCACTTGCGAGGTACCAAAGTTCGCCGCAGGCGCGCGATGTGCAAGCTCACGCATCGATTCTACGGCAGAAGTTCAGTGTCAGGTCAGCTTGCCTGCGGCCCTGTTCGTTTGCTTGGCCTCTGTTTCTTGAAGGTGCCGAACCAGAAGCTCGCCGGAGGTCTTGTTGTGCTCGCGTGCGTAACGTTCGGAGGCGGCCGCATCGCCCCTGAGCAGCGCGTTGACCATTTTCTCGTGGTTCGCAATGACCATGTCGGGTCGTTCAAGGATTGCGTTTGAAGAGGCCATGTACATGCGAACCTGATGTTCGACCAGGCCGTAATGATCGGCGAGGCGGTTATGTCCCGAAAGGATGACGATCGCCTTGTGAAGCGCGAGGTCACTATCGTTGATCCGCTTCTGGTTGCGGCTTTTTGCGGCGGCCTTCATGTCATCGTAGGCCGCCTCGATCGGTCGCCTTCGATTCGGGTTGGCGGCAGCGAGCTGCGCGGCGAGGCCTTCCAGGCTGGATCGAAGTGTGCACAGCTCCCATGCATCCCTGGATGTCAGGCTCGCGACTTCCCAGCCTGAGTAAGGCTTCTGCTTCACCAGGCCCTCGCTCATCAGCCGCTGCAGCGCAGCCCGTATCGTGCCACGCGACACGTTGAGCCCCGTTGACAGTTCGGTTTCTGTCAGACGCTTTCCTGGCGCCAGGGCGCCACTGGTGATCGCCTGGCGGATAACATCGGCAGCCGCACGATCCAAACTCCGCTTCTCGATGAATCCCGCGATGATCTCAGCAGCCATTTTTCCCCCAGTCGTGTTTTCGCGGAATTTTCGTTCTGACTTCCGGCAGATATTGACGAACATTCGCCGTTGACACCAGACAATTCGTGCTATTTGCTAATTGTCAACAATCAGCAGTTGTCCGGGCCCGCTTGAGTATTTCCGAACCAAGGATTGTGTCCGCACGCGAGGCCTGCAGCGTGGTCTGCCGATGAGGCCATTGGGCTGAATCTAGCTATGGCCCATCGCCCAGAACCAGGGATCAACTCGCAACCGGCACCATCGACGCAGTGCCGTTCAATTTCCGACGGAGACTGGATGCGCGAGGGTCGCGTTCTTTCTGGTCGGGGAGCGTGGGCACGTCGATGTGACTGCATAGATAGATGGGCTTCTCAGTCACGGAGTTTATCGTTTCGCGGCGGAAGGAATTTCCAACAGAAATCTCATTGTCCGGCCGCACGAATTGAAACAGGCATTCTTATTTTTCCACCGCGGTTGACGCTGGCCGGCTACTCAGCAATGTTAAATTGTCATGAGGCATTCATGACGATCTAAAATTGAGTGAGTGCGATGACGTTTTTGAGCTTCCGGTGCACCTCCACACGAACCGCATGTGCCGCGTGATGACGTCAGCGCTTGAACGTGAGCTTCACCTTGGCTTGAACCTGCATGGCGCTGGGGGACATGCCGCAGCGTGGCGGTGGCCCGGAAATCCTCCCGGCGCATTTTACGATATTGACCATTACGTACGAGCCGCAAAGCTCGCCGAGCGTGGAAAGCTCGACGCGGTTTTCCTCGCCGACACGCCAGCGCTCAATCCAGCAATCGACAACCACCCGCCGCTCAACGGCATCGAGCCGACGATCACGCTTGCCAGCATTGCGCGAGAAACAAGATTTGTCGGTCTGATCGGCTCGGCATCCACCACCTACAACGAACCCTATAACCTCGCGCGCCGATTCCAGTCGCTTGACGTTGTCAGTGGCGGCCGTGCGGCCTGGAACGCAGTCACGACGTCCAATGTCTATACGGCCAAAAGCTTTGGCGGCGACGAGCTATCACGTGATGACCGTTATCGCCGCGCCGAAGAATTCGTGGAGGCGGTGCGAACCCTTTGGCATAGCTGGGGAGAAGGCGCTCTTGTCCTGGATCAGGCGTCGGGGCGGTTTGGTGATCCGAGCAGGCTGCGGACGACGAGGCATGCCGGCGAGTTCTTCGACATCAGCGGGCCACTGACACATCCGGGCTCAAGACAGGGGCAGCCCGTTATTTTCCAGGCCGGCGGATCGGATCAAGGGCTTCGGTTCGCGGCCCGAAGCGCCGATGCCGTGTTCTCATCGACAGGCGATTTGGAAATCGCCTTGCGCGAGGCCGATCGCCTCAGGTCGTTTGCTTCTCAACATGGACGACGGGCGCCCCTTGTGCTGCCGGGTATCGTCACGTTCGTCGGCGGGACCGAAGAGGAAGCAATCAAGCGCAAGGCGGAGCTTGACGATCTAATCAACTTTGACGTTGCCCTTGATGCGCTGGCCAGTCGTTTCGGTATCCCTGCCGAAGGGCTGAAGATCGACGAGCCAATCGACCTCAGCTTACTGCCGGGACATGCGGACGCTGCTTTTTCCATTGGCCAACATCGCACTGTGGAAGCTCTCGTGCGCTCCGGCAAAACAGTCCGCCAGATCATCGTAGAGGCGCCTGCTTATGGCCACCGGGTGCTGGTCGGATCGCCGGAACAGATTGCCGCATCCTTCGAAGAATGGTTCCGGGCTGGCGCAGTCGACGGGTTCAACGTCATACCTGATGTTCTGTCCGACGGCACGCCTGCGTTCGTCGATCACGTTGTTCCCGTTCTTCAGCGGCGCGGCTTGTTCCGCTCGGATTATCGCGGCGAAACGCTGCGCGAGCACCTCGGCATCCCACTGCAGGGCGAGCGCACCGACCAGGTCTCCGCCGCCTGAGTGCTTCTCCTTTATCACATTCGGAGCTTATCATGTCCAAGCCGGCTGCCGTTCATGCGGTGTTTCTTCTCAAAAGTCTGAATCGTCGTGTGAAGTCTCGCGCCGCAATCATCGCCATCGCGATGTCTGGCCTTTCGATTGCGGATCCGGTGCACGCGGAGGGCGCTTCGGCTGGCAAGCCGCAATCGGATGGGATTATCCGGTACGGACACTTCCAGGAGCCGCCGTGCCTCTATGGTGGTTGGGTGCAGCAGTGGTACCTTCAGCGTCAATTCAGCGACAATCTGGTCGCCAGGGCTGAAGACGGAAGGATCCTGCCTTGGCTTGCGACCGCCTGGACCATCTCGGATGACCGCAAAACTTACACCTTCCAGATCAAGCCCGATGTCAAATTCACGGACGGGACGTCTCTGGACGCCCAGGCGGTCGTCGATAACATCAATGGATGGCTGAGCGACAGTCCGGAGCTCGAGAACCCCACAGCCGGTCCTTATCTCAGGGGCATCTTCGAGTCCGCGGCGGTTGCCGACCCGCTGACGCTCAAAATCACGTTGAAGACGCCGTTCGAGCCGCTGCTGAATGTCTTTGCGCAGTCCTCGCAAGGCATCTTGTCGCCGACGGCGCTTAAGCGTAGCAAGGCCGTGAACTGCGAAAGCCCAGTTGGTTCGGGTCCGTTCATCGTAGAGAAATGGAACCGCGGCAAGAACGTCATATTCCGTCGAAACCCAAACTATAATTCGGCGCCGGCCACTGCCAAGCATCAAGGCCCAGCCTATGTCGAAGGAATTGAGTGGCGTTTTCTCGCTGACCCCACGATACGCTACGGCTCACTTCTGACCGGCGAATCCGACGTTGTCTATCATATCCCTGCCGTCAACTGGCAGGACGCCAATTCCCGGTTCAAGATCGTGCGCCACCTCACGGGTGGAACGCCGCTTCGGCTTGCGTTGTTCTCCGAGAGACCGCCGTTCGACGACGTGCGTGTCCGGCAGGCTTTTGCTTACGCCTCGGACCGACGTGCTGCCGTGCAAGCGGCGTTTCTTGGCTCACTGCCCTATGAGGGCAATTTCGCTTTGAGCCAAAGCTCGCCGGAATATGTCAGCGAGCTCTCAAAATCCTATTCCTATGACATCGAGAAGGCGAACAAGCTGCTCGATGAGGCTGGCTGGGCGGAGCGCGATGCAAACGGCATTCGCAGCAAGAACGGCAAAGCGCTGATCATACGCATCACCTACACCAATGCCTTTTCGCCTCCCGACGGCGATCAGGTCCTGCAGATCATCCAGCAGCAAGCGAAGGCCGCAGGGTTCGACGTGCGGCTCCAGCCGACCAACCAGGCTGATTTCTGGGCAGGAAAGAATCTTGGTCCAAATGACTATGAGGTCGTTCCACTGTATTGGGTTGCGCCTGGCGCCGAGATCTATCGTATTTCGTACAAGCCTGACCTGAATGGTGTCCGCAATCCCTTCAATCCATCCCGCTATCAGGATCTGCCCCTGTGGGACATCATTCAGAAGGCTGAACAGGCTGGTGACAAGGCGCAACGCACCGCGCTTTATCAGCAGGCGGAACGGCGGATTATCGAGAACGCGCCGTCCCTGAGCTACACGGTTTTGGACGTCACCCTCGCTTTAGCCGATAATGTGAAGGACATCTGGCTCGACAGCGGGTCGGTGGGCGAGCCCGTTTTCTCGGACGCATATTTCACCGACAAGAAATGAATGCGGTGAAGACGATAGGCCATCAAAGCCTTTGGCTAGCGCGCCGGCTCTTGTCCGGCCTGATCGTGGTTTGGGCCGCGGCGACATTTACCTTCTTTGTGCAGTTTCTGATGCCCGGGGAACGGGCCCAGATCATCTTCAATGCAAATAGCGGAAACGTGGGAGAGATTCCTCGGGACCAGCTACTCGCCATCAACGCCAAATATGGCTTCGATCAACCCGTCTTCGTGCAATACGGAAAGTATGTAAGGGACGTGATGCACGGAGACCTTGGGCAGTCCTACGTCCAATATCAACCTGTCACAGACCTGATTGCGCGCCAGATCGGACCAACGATTGCGCTCGCTTTTGCCGCCATGTTGACCGCCTGGATCATCACCATCACGACCACGGTTCTTTTCGCCGGCCGTAACAACATATGGTCCAAGGCGCTAGGCGGGTTTCAGGTCTTCCTGGCAACCCTGCCGCCCTATTGGCTGGCGACAATCCTGCTGGTCGTTTTCGCGATCCAGCTTCGCTTGTTTCCTGTCGTGGGCGGCAACACCCTCATGGGCCTCGTTCTGCCTACGATGGCCCTGGCCTTGGAAATCTACGGCTTCCTTGGTCAAGCGGTCTTGAGCGGATTCACGCGGGTTCTTGATCAGCCTTTCATCACCTCATCGAGAATGCGCGGCACAGGTGATCTCAGCCTCCGTCTACGTCACGCTCTGCGCCATGCGGCCTTGCCGGGGATCACCCTTTCCGGCTGGATCATAGGCAAGCTGCTGTCGGGCGCCGTATTGATCGAAGCGGTCTTCGGCCGTCAGGGGCTCGGCGGCGTCCTTGTCGCAGCATCGTCCACACGCGATGTCCCGGTCGTGTCAGGGGTGATCCTGGTTTCAGCTGCGCTGTTTGTCGCCGCCAGCTTGATCGTGGATCTCACGATACAACTCGTCGACCCGAGGATGAAAGAGGCATGAGTTTCGCCAATGGCTCCGCGGGACATACAAAAGCGTTCATCACTGCAAGAGTGCTGACGGGCGCCCGTATGTTTCCGGTTCCGGTCTATATCGCGACTGTCTTCACGGCCTTCTTCCTCATCGCGGCGATTGCGCCGAAACTGCTTCAGACGCATGATCCGTTGGCGCTGAGCTTGATGTCACCTCTCAGGGCCCCTTCATTGACGCATTGGCTGGGGACGGACCAGTCCGGACGGGATCTCTATTCCCGCATCGTGGCGGGGACAGGTCAGTCTCTCTCCATTGGGCTGGGTGCGACTGCGCTCAGCCTTGCCATCGCGCTCATACTCGGCGTGACGGCGGGCCTGTCTGGCGGCTGGATCGACAACGTGCTCAGCCGGCTCTTCGACGCCCTGTTCGCTCTCCCCACTCTGTTCCTTGCGCTTCTCTTCGTTTCGTTGTTGGGCACCTCGGTCTCGACACTGATTATCGCGGTCGGCCTTGGAACATCGCCAGGATATGCACGCATGGTGAGGGTGCAGGTTCTGAGGGTCAAAGCTACTGGTTATGTTGAGGCGGCAAAGGCGTTAGGCCACTCGCCCAGGGACATCCTGTTCAAGCATATCCTCCCCAACGCAATCAGCCCGCTTGCGACAATGTTCACGCTCGGTATCGGGCAAGCCATCATTTGGGCATCCGGCCTTTCGTTTCTCGGCTTGGGAGTTGCGCCCCCGTCATCGGAATGGGGCGCACTGCTCAATGCCGGGCGCAACTACGTAATCTATGCATGGTGGCTCGAGGTCATGCCCGGGATCGCCATCGCTACCTTCGCGCTCTCAGTGACTGTCATCGGCCAGTACGTGCAGCAACGCCTGGAAGGAAGGATCGAGCTTCCATGAACGTGACCTATCCCGCAGCTTCCTTCCGGCAAAATGCCACAAAGCCCCCGGCTAGCGACCCGTTGCTCACCGTACAAAACCTCAACGTTTCCTTCGGGCCGGCGCATTCGCGGCGAGCTGTGGTCAAGGGGGTCTCTTTCAGGGTTGAGGAAGGCCGGTGCGTCGCGATCGTCGGTGAATCGGGATCAGGCAAAAGCGTTACGGCCCGGACGCTGGTTGGTCTGACCGGGGCGCGATCTCATGTCCAAGCTGACCGCCTGACTTTTCAGGGGAAGAATATCGATCGACTCGGTGACAGGGAATGGAGAGCCTTGCGCGGCAAGCGCATTGGCTTTGTGTTACAGGACGCGCTGGTGTCGCTCGATCCGCTGAGACCGGTTGGCAAGGAGATCGGTGAAGCACTAAGTGTTCACCGTGCAATCAGGACACGCGCAGACTTGACGGAACGGGTAGTTGAACTTCTGAATCTCGTGGGCGTGCCCGAGCCGGCGGTCAAGGCGCGGCAGCTTCCACATGAGCTTTCAGGCGGGCAACGGCAAAGAGCCTTGATTGCGACGGCAATCGCACTCGATCCAGCTCTTTTGATCGCAGATGAGCCCACGACGGCGCTGGACGTTACGATCCAGGCGCAAATCCTGGATCTGCTCAGTGAAACCCGCCAACGCGGCAAGGCCATGATTCTCATCAGCCACAATCTTGCCGTGGTATCGCAGATGGCCGACGAGGTTATTGTGATGCGACACGGCGAAATCGTCGAGCATGGCTCATCAGAACAGATTTTTGGTGACCCGAGACATGATTACACGCGGGGCCTCCTCAAGGCGATCCCATCCGTCCGGTCACGCGGGAGCCGTCTTTCGTCCTCGACGGCGCCGCGCTTCATCTCGGCTGAAGGAGAGACCAGAGCGCTGACCCAGTCGAATATGGCACAGCGTTGTAGTCCCCTGCTTGAGGCGGAACGGCTCGTCAAGCGCTTTCGCGGACCGGATGGCAAGCTGCGTACCGTCGTCAATGACGTCTCGTTTCGCCTCGGCCATGGAGAGACGCTAGGCATCGTCGGCGAGTCAGGGTCTGGGAAGACGACCGTGGCACGCATGGCGCTCGCGCTCGAAAGGCCGGACCAAGGAGAGGTGACACTCGAGGGTTCGCCGTGGACTGCAGCGACTGAGAAAGAGCGCCGCCAGCGGCGATCGGATATCTCGGTCATCTACCAGGACCCACTAAGTTCATTCGATCCGCGTTGGACCATCGAGCGTGTCATTGATGATGCCTTGGCCAGACGTAGCGGAAATCCCCTCGACAGAGCCAGTCGACAATCGGAGGTCAGCGAGCTGCTTGATCTCGTGGGTCTGTCACCAAACTTCAGGACCGGGCGTCCACTGGAACTGTCGGGCGGTCAACGCCAACGGGTTGCGATCGCGCGCGCAATTGCTCCGCGCCCCAAGATCATCGTGTGTGACGAGCCGGTCGCGGCACTTGACGTATCCATTCAGGCGCAAATTCTCGATCTGCTTGGAGATCTCAAGTCGCATTTGCGTGTCAGCTATCTATTCATCTCGCATGATCTCGGCGTCGTGCATCACCTCAGCGACCGCGTTCTTGTCATGCACCATGGCGTGGCCGTCGAAGCCGGTGGAGCGGACGACGTATTTTTACGGCCTTGGCAACCCTATACGAGGAAGCTGGTCGCGGCCGTTCCACAATTGCACTTCCAGGCGGCATAAATTTCAGAGGCCAGCCGCACATGTCGGCTCAGCGGGAGGGTGACTGCGCGGGCCAGTGCTGTGGAAGGCAGGAATGTCGGGCCGTGTCCATGCAGCATCCGCGCTGGCTGAAACCCCGTCCCCCTGTTCGGACCATGCAAATGCCCGTCCTCGAAGGGCTCCACTGCGAGACGTCAATCCACAAGATGCGACGACCGATCAGCGCACCGGGTCAGGTGGGTCTGGCGTCGTTTGGGCGACTCACGTTACCCATCATTCCCGACCACATCACTGCACAATGGGAATGAAATGTTTGCAGCAACCCGCGAACTGCCGGCCTCTGGTTACGCACTTGAAGTGGATGGCCGACTCAAGGCCGAATTTGCAACCAGAGACGGCGCCAGGGCAGGCGGAGAAGAACTCAAGAAGCGCTTTCCCATGCTTCAGATCAGGATCTATGACGCGCAGACGCAAGCGCGCGAGGACATCTAGATCCGCGGACTGGCGGATTTTTCCGATTCGCGTGTGCGGCTTCCGCCGCACCGGGCTCTCGTGTTGGGGTGGACGGCCCCCTTCCACCGGTGTGCGTGGCAGGATGGGGTCGTCGATGACCTCAAACGAAGGAGCCGTCCGTGGCAATTGCTCGAATCGGTTTGGACACGTCAAAAAGCGTATTTCAGCTACATGGCGTTGACGGGATGGAGCAACCAGTCTTGCGGCGCAAGTTGAGGCGCGGCCAGGTTCTGGAGTTCTTCCGTCGTTTGCCGCCAGCGTTTGTCGCAATGGAAGCTTGTGGCGCGTCGCATTATTGGGCGCGGGAGCTGCGATCGCTCGGACATGAGGTCGCGATGATCCCGCCACAATATGTCAAGCCGTATGGTGCGCCCCGACGGCGCGTATTACCA
>NZ_AJQE01000392.1 GCF_000261685.1 Bradyrhizobium genomosp. I (2014)
GTCCAAACAACCGGGGCCAGCTCTGAGGTCGAGGGCCGCGTCAAGGCGATCAGCGGTAACCGCAGACGCATTTAAAGTGGTCATGGGTGTGGGAATTTTCGGTTAGCGTTGCCGCTGAGCGGCTGCATTACCTCGGCTATGAGCCGATGACGGACAAGGTGTCCGTCAGGCAGTCACGGGCGCGCCCTCGAATCGCGCAACGTCGCCATGAGTGGTACATAGCAGAACGGGACCTCAACCGCAATACGAAAAGTCAAATCAAGTTTTGTTACAAGTTGTATAGTTATGGGTTTGCGCTCTACCGCCCCTCATCGACTCGTTAGTTTCGGTAGCCGAGTCGGCTACCGACCCAAAAAGTAGATACACCGCGTAGATACACGTCGAAACGGCAAGATTTTAACATATTGAAATATAATAGGAAATCTCATCATTACCTGTGGTTACATTCCGCTAGGGAGCGCCATTTAAAGAAAATAATACAATAAAATCAGCTAGATAGCCCCAGAGGGCCATTCATATTACACACCTGTTTGCACATCATTGGCATGATGACCGCAATGCTCTTTCTGTCGTCAGCGCCGCGAAGCGGCGGAATGCCGCCATTAAAAGCAGCCGATCTCCGAGTTGGGGCAGTCGCTCTCGAAATGGAGGATGGGGAGAAGCGGTAGTGGCACGTCAAGCTGCATTGCCGCCAACTCTGCCGCCGCGCCTAATCGATCGTGAGGCCTCCGCAGCATATGCCTCGGTTAGCCCGAACACGTTTGACCTTCTCGTGACGGCGGGAAGCATGCCCAAGCCGCGGGTCATTCCGGGTACGAGACGACTGGCTTGGGACGTTCGCGAACTCGAGCGCGATCGACGCTCTGCCTCACCACGGGGAAGAGCACGCGACCGGCGTTGACGCCGATGTTGGTTGGGAGAGGTAGGCCATGCCTCGCAAACTGCCACCAAACGTCGAGCGCAACGTCGTCAAGGGGCATGCGTATCTGTCGTTTCGGATCGGAAAGGCTTGGCATCTGCCACAGTACGGGGACGCCTCAACACCTGCCGGCGCGACGCGGTTCAACCGCAAGGTTCGGCAGCAACAGAGATATGCCAAACAGCGCGCCGAGCGCCTGGCCGCGATGACGCCCCGACAGCGAGCGACGCACGACGCCTGGCACCGAGCCCGTCGCCCGGGCCTATGGGAGGCTATTTGGTTTTTTCTGAGATGAAGTGTCGACTATGCCTGTTCGGCCGAATGGTGGGATTGTCCCAACGACAGCCGCCGAATTAGAAGCGATGTTGGTTGGGGATCCTATCCGATGACGCGAAGACGCTCTTCGACGTCATTGTGTTCGACGGGTCAAATCCTGCGGCCTCGGTTACGCGAAAGTCTCGTAAGAAGGCTCGCAAATGAACCGTGGCTCGCTTCGCAATCGTCAGGCCGTCGCGTGGGCAATACTTCTTGCCGGCCTCGGGCTGTTCGTCGCGCTCTATCCTCCTTGGTAAGGGCCTTTGGGGAGGCCCTGCAAACGCCCGTTGATGTGGCCGAGGAAGCTGTCACATTACTTTGACGTACAGGTGCCAATTTTGTAGGCGCTGGGATTTCGGAGCCCAGACCGGAATACGCGGCGAACGCTGCCAAGCGAATATATTCCGCTTGTGCAGCGTTCAGGATCCTCTCAATTTCGGGAGTTCGGCGTGTTTGATGCTGAAATGACTGCGCTGCTCAGGGCGGTGCTCGACGAAGTTTGCGAAAATATTCCTGTAAGCGAAACGGGCGCCAGAGCGTACGTTGCTTCGAAGCTGCTCGATGCTGCGGCACATGGACAGCTCTCAACCGACGCGTTGAAAGCGGCGGGTCGCAAGGCCTTGAACCCACCAACGATGTGGCGCTGATTATCCGCTCCACATCACTCGATCACATCGTATTCGAAGGCGACGCCCTCCGGGTCGTTCTCCTCGAACCATCGTTCCGCGGCGTCCACCGTCGCGAAGACTTGATGTGATCGACGTCGCCGACCTGCTTGGCGGTGTTCACATAGACGCCCACCGTTGTGTTCCTTTTCAAAACTCGAGCCGGCGCTGTCCGTATCTAACCCAGTGTCCGAACCTGATTTAAGGGCCTAACATGGTAGAAGGCAAGCCAGCGGGGAAAGGCGATCCCACGTCCCGCGCGGGCAACAGGAAGGCTGAGCCATTGATCAACATTGCTGAGTGCCGCGAGCAGGCTAACCACTACAAGAGACTTTCTGGCGTGAGCGGCATTTCCAAGGATCGCGCCGCCGCCCTGAAAAACATCGCCCGAAGTTTCGTGGGTTTGGCTGGCCAGCTGGATAGACTGGCTTCCCGTGCGAGGAACGAGCAGAGGTAAGCAGCCTCAGCTGATGGCCTTAGTTACCAAGGTCGGCGGTTCTTTTTTTTGACCTTGGGAAATTTACGGTGGGCGCCGGTTCACGCTGGTGGGCCTAGCACTCCCGGCGCTCAAATCCGCAATTGGATCGGCAACCGGGAGCATTGGGGCTGGAATTGCCATGCCCAGCCATGTCGGCCCTCCAAGTGACAATACGTAGAAAACCGAAGTCCGGTAGTTGTCCGGACTCCATTTTCGGAACGGGGTGTTCTACTGAAGGAACACCGGCGCGATTTGAGCACTAATTTTTTTGTTATTCCGGGAATGCCGCAGTGGGGCTGGAACCACGCTGCGGCTTTTCCCATTCGGGGCGTACTGGTCCCAGCTGCGTTCCGTCGGGCAAACACTAACCTTTGACCCCTGCGGTAGCCTGCATCATAACTGTCACATGAAGAAAGGCGACGTGACGTGCCCTGATTGTTCGGCGGGATCTCGCCGGATCGAACTTGAATCCCGCAAGGGCAACGCCGGGCACTACAAGTGCCTGATCTGTGAGCGCGTCCTAGAGGTCTTCGACGGCTCCCGGGAGATTGCTTATCGGCTCGCCGTACAGCCGTCCGACTTGCATCCTGTGAGAGAGTAAGGCCGCCTCAGTTGGCGGCGCCTTATTGGTCCCTCTTCAGCTTGCGCCGGCCCCAGTGAGGCTCTTTGCCCTTCGGGTTAAACTCCGGGACGTGGTGGCGGTTCAATGCCCGCATGACCCCGATGCTGGCAAACATACTCGGGCCTCCACCTTCATCGCGGCTTGCCATTCCGATGCGGCGTGCTCTTTCTTCGGCGACGCGGCGATGTACTCGCCGGCGTCGAGCTGCGTCACCAGTATGCGATCGCCGATCGTGATCGGATCCTCGAAACGCCGACCCCAGCCTCGTTCCGTCATTCCTTCCGCTTCAGCTCAGGTCTCGCGGCAGCAATGGCGCGTTCAACCTCGTCGGCCAGAACTGTCAGATGCTCGGCCAGCCTTGTGAACATCTCGCTTCTTGGGTTCAGTAGCAAGATCGCGGATCAAGGCGCACTCGGCAGCATCCGTGCGGAGCTTTTCTAACTGAGCCTGCATGTCCTTCATTGCGACCGGTTCCGTTCCCGATGAGGAACTATACCGCTTTGGGCACAAGTGGACAGAACTGATTGCCGGTTTTTCCTATGCTCGTCACCACCTGGCGACCCCATTACCGCCAAGGTCACCTCCAACGGCCCCGGCCTCCACACTTCAAAAGCCCCCATGGCCGGGGCCGTTTTTAAGGTGGCTACCGATAGCCCATGTCGCCGATCGGCCCTTTTGCGTTCCAGTTGAAATCCGGTCGTACGTCTGCGCCGCGCCCGGCGCAGGCGGTGCAGACGAAGCGCGGCTCGACATCTGACAGCCGAACATCGTCGGGCCAGCGATCGGTGCCGAGCGCAACGTGACGGCCGCAGGGGCAATACATGAGGACGCCGCGCAAGCCCATCTCGCGCATCTCGCCAAAGGTGATCTTGATTGGCCGACCCTCGGCGTGCGTGGGCGTGTGGCGGCGGGCAGGGTGAGGCATGCCGAGATCCAACCGCTGCGCGGGCGACAGTCAAATTATCGATTACTGGTGGCTCGGACCGCGCGCGAGCTACTGCGCGTCGTGGGTGTGGAAAAGCGCTCACTGCGATCGACAGCGGTTTTGCGCCCGCCGGCCGAGGCGGTGAACGACGAGAGCGCGGGGCTTCGGTCCCGCGCCCAGATCAGCGGAAAATGGTTGTTCCTATATTGAAGGGCTGACGGATCCGCAGGGCTCATGGGTTAGGAGCACGTGCCCGTGCCAACATTCACGGTGCGTTTGGGCGAAGCCAATCAAGGCCAGGATAATCAAAGCCACTGCGACGCATCCGGCTACAACGTTCTGCATCATGGCTGCCACTCCAGGTAAACTGTGACTGGCTTACTCGGCCAGGCTCCGCCTCGCTGCCGCGCACCGCGCTGGGCGCCCGGTCACCGAGTGATCACCGCGGACGGTGACCGGGCGGACAAGCTATCTGGCGGGCCTTCTCAAAGCGGCGTGAGAATCTGCCAGATGACCACCAGCACCACGACCACCATCATGACGTAGATAATCCTACGGCCGGTCTGGTTTATTTGGCTCATCGGATCACCCTGCACGGTTTGCCCTTCTTGCGCAGTGGCCCGCCATCTGGTGTCGGCCCTCCGAGGTGCAAGGCCCACATGATGCCACCCCCCAGCTTGCGCCCGTCTACCTCGATCGGATCATCCTCGAACGGGCGCCCCAGCCTTGATCGGTCATTGCCACGGGCTGACACCGCCTGCGCTATCTGGCGAAACCGGAGTCTAGAAGCTTCAGAGTCGAAATCGGCCACTTGCCGTCGTGGCCACCGATCGAGATCCGGAGCCCGTGCACCTCGTCAAGGAAGACGTGATCAACCGTCCCCGCCTTACCGTCGGTCAGGATAGCCCCCCTGCCGATTAGCTCCGTCTCGGCAGCATGAAGTTCTCGAAGGATGTTCGTCGCTCGTTTGGTCCAGTCATCGGACATGGTCATGCCCTACGCGGCTGGCGGATTAGTGAAGATCAGTCAGAGCGGCAGATGCATTGAGGCCATCGGCGCTTCGCGCGAATCAGTGCCGCCAACCGTCCTTGTCGAGCTCGACCCTGAAACCTTCCGGCAGCCGCGGCGTCTCGCCTTCGGTCACGACTTGCAGCGCGGCTTACTTCGGTGGGCGCAAATCGCCTTGAAGCCACCGGCCATTGGAATGCATGGAATCTTCATGCGCTGCGAATGTCGTAAGTGCGTGATTGCAGACAGCGCAGCGAAACCTGTGCAAGTCCACGCTTAGGCTTGCTGACTGCGAATGTCGAGTTCGGCCGCGTCGATCAACGCTTTGGCGGCGGCAAATTGCCCAATTAGCGTGTCGAGAACGGCGGCTTGGGCTTGGATGGTGGCGATGTTGGCAGCGATTGTTGCCATGATGGAGCATTTCGTTTTTTGCTAGGTGGGATCGTAGTCGGTCGCAGCGAAGCCGCCGAACGACGGCCACGGTGCTGCGGGTTCAGGCGCGGGCATGATCGGCTTGTAAGCCGGCTTCGGCAGCGGCGGTGGTGGTGACGGCGGCGCAGGTGGTGCGGCTGGCGCTGGCTGCTCTACACGCGAAGGGAGAGGAGCAGACGCGACCTTCACGATCGGCGGAGCCGGAAGCGCTGGAAGAGATGCTGCGCGAGCCTTGGCGCGATCGATGCGCTCTCCCAGTCCTTCCAACAGGCTAAACTCAACCCGCTCCTGGAACGCATTGACGCGAACATGCTTGCCGATCAGCTCCAGGCGGCGCAGTCGATCACTCAACCTGATCTTCTTGACGTGACCGACTTGCCTACGCTCCTCGCCCGCCCCTTCGTATAGCGCGTCGATCTCGACACCGGCAACGAGGCCTTGCCGCCAAATTTCCGGCCAAGCGTCTATGGGCTTGAGGTCGCCGCGCTCGTCGTACAGGTCAGCAAGGTCGGCTTCAGCTTCATCGGCTAGCGGCGACGATGACGAGCAGGGCCCGTGAGTGCCTCGGGCAAACGAACAGCTCTCAGCTAGCGATCGGGCTTTGCGCGCCCCTCAGAATGTCTTGCTTTCGGCAGAACAGGGCGCAACATCTGGCTTGCCATATTCACTGTCCGGACGGCGCCCGCTGGATTCATTGTACGTTACGTACAGAAGCGGCGCGTTACGAACCCAATTGACCCTTCAGGGCTGTCCCTAGAGAAAGGACATCAAATCACAGCGCTCCGCGGAGTCAGCTATGCTCCACCGCAGGCACGCGGTTAAGGAGGAGAGGATTTGATTTCGAATGAGATTCTGCCGATGATCAGCGAAACGCTCGCCGCCATGCGAACCCACCGTAACCGCATCCACCGCTATCGCCGTTTGCTTGAAACAGAGGTCGCGGGGCTTGACCGCCAGTATGTCGAAAGACGTCTGTCCGAGGAGCGATGTGCTCTCGACGCGCTAGTCTCGGCTATTTTTCCCTTGGTTTTCAAGTTCCCAAAGGCATCTACGCCTCCTAGGGAGATCGAAAGCAGTGGCGTACCAGAGCCCGGAGCCACTCAGGGTGAAGCCCGCTCTGCGTTAGAGGGTTCGCGGCGCGAGGCAAAATCAGGAGGCGCGTTCAAGAGAGCCTGCCGTGATCAAATTCAGCACAAAAATGGGAAAGTTCGCCGGATTTGTGCAGGCAGGACTGCGAAGATCAGCGGCTTCTTCCTATGACTAGTTAGATTTTCACTTTTGCATCGATCGCGCAGCTCGAATGCCGGCGAAGAAGCGCTGAATTCGAACGGGCAAACGCAGCGAGCGCTTATTCATCGCGCGCCCGAAAGGTCCGTAGCCTACGGACTCAGTCTGAAACTCTAGAAATTAGTGCGAAACATATCTCAAATGGGACTGTCCACTTTGACGCACGCAGCTATAAGTTGAGACATGGGACGATGGCGTTTTCAGCATTAGTTATGCGAACCATTTTTTGAACTGTTGCTATGCTTGAGGGTGACGAGAGAACGGGGGCAGGTCCGAAAGGAGCTTTGTTTTGCCCGAGTGAATTGCGCATCGCTCGTGGGGAACGGCCCAGTATGATTGGTACGCTTGATCTATTGGGCCGGCCTGCGATTTTGATCGATCAGAATGGCTTCGTGGCGGCTGTCAACGACAACGCGTCGAAGCTTTTCGATGACGATCTATCGGTGAAGGGACGGCGTCTGTTTGCAGCGGATGCTCAGTCACGACTGAGGCTGGACCGACTGATCACTCAGGTCCGCTTTTTGTCTGGCAAACCGGGCCGTAGCACCTTGCAAACAGTTGTCACCCGGAGTCAGCGCCGGCCGATTGTCATTGATGCCATCGTTCAGGACTGGGAAAGTGCAGGCGATCCCCTCCTCCCGGACATGGGCGCCCTTCTGATCCTGACTGATCTGAATGAAATACCTCGCGTCTCGCAGAGCTCTGTCATGGAGATCTTTGGATTGACTCCCGCGCAGGCTCGTCTCGCATCGCTGCTGGTGGAGGGAAAGTCGCTGGAAGAAATTGCATTTTATATGAACATTTCGTCGGGGACAGCGCGAAACCATCTGAAAGCTGTCTTTTTGCGAACCGGGACCAGGCGGCAAGCTGAGCTAGTCTCGCTATTGTCCCGGCTTCTATAACCCCGCCCATCCAAACTGGCCGGCCGGCTGCATTCTTCTCGCTGTGCAGGTCAACGTTTCCTGGTTTTCGATGACGGAAAGCTGACCAAGACTTAGCCAACAAGCCTACCTTGTCCATTGTGTGATGCCCGCGATACCTCGGCCTGGGCATTCGCTATGGCGGCGGTCAATTCCTCGCATTTCTGAGATTGTCTCAATGTTCCCCAAGCCGAAATCCGTCTTGTTGCCCAACACCTATGCCTTCGAATCCGAGCCGATGGTGAAGGCCACGGGTTTTCGCGAATACGACGCGCGCTGGTTGTTCCAGAAGGAAATCAACCTGATGGGGATCCAGGCGCTCGGCATGGGGCTGGGCGCGCTGATTGCGGAGCTCGGCGTCAAGCAGGAGATCGTCACCGGCCATGATTTCCGCGGCTATTCGGCCTCGATCAAATATGCGCTGATTTCCGGCCTGATGGCTGCGGGCTGCAAGGTGCACGACATCGGGCTCGCGGTGACGCCGATGGCCTATTTCGCGCAGTTCGACCTCGACGTGCCCTGCTGCGCCATGGTCACGGCCTCGCACAACGACAATGGCTGGACCGGCGTGAAGATGGGCGCCAACCGCCCGCTGACCTTCGTCCCCGACGAGATGACGCGGCTGAAGGAAATCGTGCTCAACGCCGAATTCAAGAACAAGGCCGGCGGCTCCTACCAGTTCCACGAGAACTATCCGGCGCGCTACATCGCCGACCTCACCAGCCGTCCGAAGCTGACCCGCAAGCTCAAGGTCGTCGCGGCCCGCGGCAATGGCACGGCCGGCGCGTTCGCGCCGCAGGTGCTGGAGGCGATCGGCTGGGAGGTGATTCCGCTCGACAACGAGCTCGACCACACCTTCCCGAAATACAATCCGAATCCGGAAGACATGGAGATGCTGCACGCGATCCGCGATGCGGTGCTGCATCACAAGGCCGATGTCGGTCTCGGCTTCGACGGTGACGGCGATCGCTGCGGCGTCGTCGACAACACCGGCGAGGAAATCTTCGCCGACAAGGTCGGCGTGATGCTCGCCCGCGACATGTCGGCGATCCACAAGGACGCGCAGTTCATCGTCGACGTGAAGTCGACCGGCCTGTTCGTCACCGATCCCGTGCTGCAGAAGCAGGGCGCCAAGGTCGCTTATTGGAAGACCGGCCATTCCTACATGAAGCGCCGCACCCACGAGACGGGTGCGCTCGCGGGCTTCGAGAAGTCCGGCCACTTCTTCTTCAACAAGCCGTATGGGCGCGGCTATGACGACGGCCTGGTGTCGGCGCTCGCGATCTGCGACATGCTCGACCGCGCGCCGGGCAAGTCGATGGCCGATTTGAAGAACGCGCTGCCGAAAACCTGGTCGTCGCCGACCATGTCGCCGCATTGCGCCGACGAGACCAAGTACGGCGTCATCGACCAGGTGGTGAAGCATTTTGAAGGCTTGCAGGCCAAGGGCGCCAGGATCGGCGGCCAGGCGATCCGCGATCTCGTCACCGTCAACGGCGGACGCGTCACGGTCGAGGACGGCAGCTGGGGCCTGGTGCGCGCGTCCTCGAACAAGCCCGAGCTCGTCGTCGTGGTCGAGAGCCCGGTCTCCGAGCAGCGCATGCACGACATGTTCGAGATGGTGAACAGCGTGCTGCGCACGCATGCCGCGGTTGGGGAATACAATCAGAGGATCCAAGGTGGCCTTGCTGGGCCGATCCGGCAGGCGAGGACCGATACCGAATTTGACTAATTAAGCTCGTCCAAGTTTCCGTAATCTATTTGGAGCAAGCCGTGACAACCAATCTTGTTTCTTCAGGCACGACCACGCTCAGTTCAAACTCCTCCAACAACTATCTCGTCTATGGTTCTGGCGCGCTTGTAATTGCTGCCAGCGTCATGCTTCCGGGACAATCCCTAGCGGGGATGACACCGCCCCAGTCGCTGTATCCAACCGTTCGCGCCAGAAGGGTGGAGCAGATGAGAGCGTTTCGGGCAAGATTCATCGAATAGCCGCGAAAAACGGCGTGCGTCCTTGGCATTAATCCCTCCTGGGCTCTTCGACCCGTAATCCGCGCGCCCCTCCTCTTCCAGGGGCCGTAGTACTGAAAGGCTAATCGCCATTTTTTGGTCTCAAGCGCCCTTTCACGCTGAAGTTGGGTAAGATTGAGTTACCCCGAAAATCGGTAGCAGAAAAGGAATTGCGGATTAGAAGAAAGGCAAGGCGGGCAGCTAGGCCTTAACTTGGATAGGTGGGAGGCTTTCATCCCGATGATTCAGTTATACTTCTAGTTCGCTCAGGCCGCCTGAACTGTCGTCAAAAACCTGTCGACTTCGATCCTCAGTTGCGCGCCGTTGGCGGACAGCATTTAGGCGGACAACCAAGCTGACCTGAAGCTCAGTCGGTTTCTGTTGCCCTGTCGCAAAATTACCTCGTGTAGGATCACACGCTCGGTCACAAAAACGGATTTTCCCCGTTCTACCCATTTCAATCGAAAAGACTGCTTCTCGGGTCGTTCGGGAGGCTTTTTCATGATCGGGTTGGGTTGGCGATTGGTTCACTGTCATTTGGAATCATAGCAGTTTACCCGAAACATGAAGTTAGAAGAGCTTGCGCTTCTCGTGCCTCCAGCGAGCCTAGGTACCGAGCAAATGGCGGCAGGGTCTTAACCGGCCCGGAGGGCGGATGTCTTTTGATGGCCCTTTCGAGGCCGAATTGGCGGGTTGAAGCAGCGCAAGCAAATGAAAGGCAAACTTGCCAAACTTTTTTGGCTCCAGCCTCGCCCATTTTTGCGCTTGCCAAATTGGAAGATCCAGAAGCAGCGCAAGCAAATGGCGTGCGCCATTCAAGACAAAAATTGGTCAATTGGTCACCGGCAACTTACCCTAGGGTTTCGACCGTGCCTGTGGAATTTCGAGACCTGCGCTGGGCGATCGTCGCGTCCAAGCACCGAAGCCTCCGCCAAGCGGCAGAGGCGCTCAGAATCAAGCAACCCACTCTTAGTCGCGGCCTGCGCAATCTCGAATACAGGTTGGGCGTCACTCTGTTTAAGCGTACCAATGGCGGCACACGACCTACCGTTGAAGGGCAGGAATTCCTCGAAGCTGCCCGGCGTTTCGTTGATGAGACGGAAGCAATCACGGTTCGTGGCAAGAACCGCTCGCGTGGTGAGAGCGGCCGATTGACCATCGGCATCCACACTTCCCTGTCAGCCGGCAATCTCCGGGCCACTCTCATCGAGCACCGGCACCGCTTCCCCGATGTCGACAGACAACTGGTTGACGGAGCGAGCGACCATCTGATTTCGGATCTCGCCAGCTCCGCGATTGACGTCGCCTTTGTGGCCGGCCTCAGTCCAAGGTGGAGCGACAGGTCATTGTTGCTCTGGAGCGAGCGTGTCGTTGCCGCCCTCCCCGCGAACCATCCGCTGACAGGTCGTGACGTAATTCACTGGGGCGAACTGAGGCACGAATCGCTTTTGATGTCGCAGCGAGGCCCGGGACCGGAATTCCTGAAGCTCCTTGACAGCAAATTGGGGTCTTCCGATCCTTGCCCGCTGGTTCGCCATGATGTGGTGCTCGACCGTCTTCTCTCCTTGGTCGGCGTGGACTGGGGCATTCTACTGGTATTGGAAAGTGCGACGGGCGCAGTCTATCCGGGTGTCACCTTCCGCGAGGTGCATGATGCCGAGGGGCCGACGCGGCTGAGCTTGCGCGCTTATTGGCGGCAGGACAACGCTAATCCATCGCTGCGTCCGTTGCTCGACCTGCTTCGGGAGCGCTATCCTGATATTTCCGCTGCCCCAGATGCGAGCTGAACAGCATTTCGTCGGGCCTTCGCAAAGGCGCGGTCGGTTGCGATAAAGCGCCCAACCATTGGCGATCAACTTGGCAGCCTTGGTCGGCGTCGTCGCGCCGCCGCTACGCGTCAGAATCGGCATAGCTTTGAGATCCCTGAAGACTGCAGCATCTGTTCGAGCATCGGCATCGGGGTGTCACGATCACCCCTGGGGGGCGGCATTTCCTGGACGAGGTGCGTCGCGGTGTCGAACATTCGCCGGTGCTTGCTGTGATCGCTCACAGTCCCGGCAGGCTGAACCTTGGCTGCCGCCGACTCGCGCCCCTAATCGCTGAACCTAGCGCTCGTCGACGGCCGAAGCACCCACGGGAAAGCGAACCAGACCCATGCGATGATCTGAAGGACAAGATTGAGGAAAAAGGCTATCTGGTACGCGATCTCCGGATAATGCCCCGCCTGAGGCGTCCAATGTTCAAGGACGACGCCAGTGGCATATTGCAGGACAAACGCTCCACCGATATGGAACACGTTCAGCGCAGCATTGGCCCGTCCGGCAAGCTCTTTCGGGAAATAACTAGCCAGGATCGCATAGCTAAGCACCGTAGCTGCGCCGACGGCGGCCACAGCGGCCCACAGGACGTATGATGACAACGGCCATCGCAGGATAATCGCGAATTGCACGGCAATGAACATAAGGCCGACGACCGCGAGGAGCGCCTCTGTTCCAATGCCATAGCGACGCAGCCGATCAGCCAGAACGCCTAGCAGGAGCGCACCCAGGCTGAGCGCGACGGTCATGACAAGCAAATGTTGCACCAAAGCAGCGCGATCAAGTCCCTCGACGTCAGTGAACCACTGCGCTGCCCAAAGTCCCTGCAGCGCCCAGGCGGTGCCGACGGAAGTCGCTGATAGCGGCGCCAGACGCCAGAAATGCGGATCGGTATAAATCTTCTTCAAGCTGGCCACGGCTGTTCCACGCAGGACCGGCGTTGCCGATGCACTCTCCGGCACCAAGAGATAGATCATCGAGATAGATCATCGCCGAACAGCCGGCCGTGAAGACAGCTAACAATGCGAAGAGGGTCCTCCACCCAACCCAAGCCAGCAACCACTGCGCCGGTGAGGTCGTGGTGACTGCTCCCAATGCACCGAGCATGACCATCAGGCCGTTGAGAAACGGAAGACGGTCCTTCGGAAACCAGAGAACGAGGGCTTTCAATCCGGCGGTCAGGCTCGCGGCGACGCCGAGACCGAGTAGCGCCCGGCCTAGAAGCAGCATGAGCAAATTGTCTGACGTAGCAAACAATGCGGCGCCGACCGCAGCAGCAACCAGCAGCACGCTCTGGATCAGCCGCGGACCATATCGATCCAGAAGGATGCCGACGGGTATCTGCGCTACCGCGAAGGTGAGAAAATAGACCGAAGTCAGCAAGCCAAGATCACCAGCGTCGAGCCCCAATTCCGATGTCAGGGGAGCGGCGATCAAAGCGTTGATTGTCCTGAAGAGGTACGAGAGGTAATAACCGACAGCAAAAGGTAGAAACACCCGCATGACAAGTGCGGAGACACCCATCACGTCTGCAACTGATCGTCGCGGCACGTAGGTGCGGCTTGGGCTAGGCGGCCGCGAATAAGGCGTGGTTTCAGCGCCGTTAGATCTCTCGCTGTAGCGGGATGTTGGTCCGGTCTGGAAAGGTTCGAATGCTGCCGCCCTCCCGCACGGCAGCATTCGGCTCTGACCCGCCATCAACCGTGTCGGACAGACGACGGTCTGGTTCTGAAGACCTGCAATTCGTGCGGCGATCCGCGCTTGCCGCAAGGTGGCTCGCCCAGCGGTTCTTATTCGTCACGAGGCGCCGGTTCATCGTCTCCCGGAGGAGGGATGTCCCCCGCTCAACACGACGTCCTACTTGCGCAGCGAACTCATCGAAGCGTTCTGAGCCCACCACAGTCGCCATATGCTGCTCTGCCGCCGATAACGAGGGCGTAACAGCCAAGTGAAAGCGCGCGTGAAGGGCGACGGCCTCATTCACCATCTTGAGATCGGCACCGAGACGCCCGATCTGATCGTTCAACTCAGTGAGGCGGCCTGCCACGATCGCGAAATGTTCAGCAGCGTTATCGGATTCGAGAAAGCTATCGAGCGCGGCTTCAATAAGTTCTGACTTTGTGACTCCCGTGCGTGTAGCCGCGGCGGTCAACCGCGTTGACATGGATTCGCTGAGATGAACGCCGGTCCGGGATTTCATGAGAGGACTCACTGTGAAGCGCCTGGAGTGTTGCAGTAACGGGCCACTGCCTTCGTGCGTGTATCGCACGTCATCTCAAGTTTCAGATCGGATTCAGCCTCAATTTCCGGATGCCCGCGGCGCCAGCTCCCACGCTCGACGGCGGCTAGAAAGCTGTCGAGCTGAGCATTGAATGCTGTCGGCTCTTCCAGATTGATGGTGTGGCCGGTGTTGGGACAGATCCAAAGACCGGCGTTGGGAAGCACTGCTTTCAGCATCAGGTTAGTCTCAAGGCAGGGCGCGTCTTCATCGCCCAGGGCCAGCAATACCGGTGTTCGCATCGTTGAGAACTGATCGGCCAGATCATGCAATGGCGGTCGCACCCCCTGACAGCGCGCCATCGTATTCGACATACCTAGCGGTGAGTGGTGACGCAGGCGTTCCTGGAACTCTTCCCAGCTCCGTGTGTCCTTGTATTTGAGTTGAATACGAGTCTGACCATGCGCCATTCTCCGGGCCATCGCGTCCATCCCGCGCTCGATGAAAGCCCGCGCGAGAATGGAGGTTTCTCTCGACCAGGCGTCCTGCTGGGAAGGAGCCGATCCGGATCCCACACCGGCCGCGACAATCGCGCTGGCTCTCTTCGGATAGCGTAATCCGAACTGCAAGGCGGCATATCCGCACATGCTCAATCCGACCAGGTGTGCGTGTTCGACAGCGAGGCCACGCATGACGGCGGCGATGTCGTTCACAGCGAGCTCCCAGCCATATAGCGTCGGATCGTCAGGAACGTCGCTGGGGGCATATCCGCGAGCGTTGAAAGTGATGCAGCGATAGGCACGAGAAAAGTAGCGAACCTGGGTTTTCCATCCGCGGCTATCTGAGCCGAACTCGTGCAGGAAAATGATCGGATGACCTTCCCCGGCTTCCTCAAAATAAAGCTTCACACCCGTGGCATCGATATATGGCATCTGACTTCCTGTTCACCTGAACGCGTCTACGTGAGCAAAATGCTGGTCTATGACCGGATTTGACTTGATGGGCTTTCGTCCCGGCCGTTTCTGCAAGGCAACGCTGAACGATCGTCCCCTTATCAATTTGTTGCCGCGCGTTTCACCTTTGAAAACCCCTTGTCTGTTGCCATGAATCTTTGGATCATCGGAGCGATGAGCTTGGCGGGATCGGGTGCCGGCTGTCCGCTCTCGCGCGCGATCGCCTCGGCATAGGCGAGGAGATTGCGATGGACGGCAGCCGGCAACTCGACGGCGATCTTCACCGGCTTATCGTCGAGGATGGTTCCGAGCTTCAGCTTGCTCATCGGCTTGCCTCCTGGCGGTAGGGAGCCAACACCAAATCCCGCGTAACGATGACCCGCACCGGGAAACCTGGCCGGATGGTCAGCGTCGGCTGGATGTTGAGCTGGCGCTGCACGATCTGCTGGCCGGTCTGGCTGATGCTGTTGGACGCGCCGCTACGGATCGCTTGAACGAGGTTGTTCTCATTCTGGCTCGTGCCCGCCTCGCCTCCGACGCTGAGCATGGTCGAGAGGACGGCAGCCTTGAACAGCATGCCCCAGTGGTTGTCGACCTCATCCTCGAGACCGGCATAACCACCGGTGTCGGCGCCGGGCTGGCGCTCTAGCACGATCGAGTTGCCATCCGGCATGATGATGCGGGTCCAGACCAGGAGGATGCGGGACTGGCCGAACGCGACGGAGCTATCGTACTGACCTATCAGTTTGGCACCCTGCGGGATCAGAAGATATTTGCCAGACGGACTGTCCCAGACCGCCTCGGTCACCTGTGCGGTGACTTGGCCGGGCAGATCGGAACGAATGCCCGTGATGAGCGCAGCCGGAATCACGGTGCCCGCCTGCACGACGTAAGGTGAGGCCTTGGCTTCGAGCCGTTCCGGACTGACCGTGCGCTTGTCTGTCGGAGCAGTGAGGAAGGCCGTCTTGCGGTCCTGCATGTTCTGGGCAGATCCGGCATCGACGGGCGGTGTCGCGGCCGGAGTGGCCGTGGCGCCAGCGGAGGCATTCGGGATGAGTTGGCCGACGCTCTGCGGTTGCTGAGCAGTTTGGGCAAAGAGGCGGCTGACCCGCGCCGCCTCGATTTCCTGGCCCCTGCGCTGCGTCTCGGGATCTGACGTCGCCGCCATCGTGTTCGGTGCAGCGCCGGTGTTGAGGATCGGCTTGCCGAGATCGCCGGGCAGCGGCGGCCCGAGCGGCGGTGCTTGACGCGGCAGGCCGGTATAGTCTTTCGGCAACCCGGCCAGACCCTCGGCCGAAGGCCGGTTCTGGGTGCTGAGCAGTTCTTGGCCGCTCTGCGCCTTGTTGCCGGTCTGGAGCGCGTAGCCGAGCGCGCCCGCGACCGCGAGGGCAGACAGCGCGCCGAGGCCGACAAGGACCTTGCGCGAGAGCCGTGTGACACGGGGCCGCTCGCCTCGGAGCCGCAGGTCCGGCGGCGCGACGGGCGGAATGTCGCCCTGACGTTCGTCTTCGCTGTCTATCGCCATGCGCGCGGCCTTCCGTCGGTGCGGACGATGCGCACGCGCCGCTCACTATCCTTGTCGCCAAGACGCAATTCGGCGGCGGCGAACAAGCGGTCGACGATGTAGTAGTTACGGTTTGCTCGGTAGTTCACCAGTTCGGAGCCGCCGGCTGGACCTATCACGAACAGCGGCGGCATTTCACCCTGGGCGATACCGCTTGGGAACTCGATGTAGACCTTGTTGCCGTCATCAAAGGCGCGCAGCGGACGCCAGGCCGGGTCGTCGCCCTCAATAGAGTAGCGGAAGTTGATCGAGGCGAGATCGACGCCAGCCGCAATTGGCGCCGCAGTTTCAGCGGCCGCATTCTGCCGCCGAAGCGCAATCAGCTGGTCCTCGGGATACTGCCAGGAGACCGAGGCCATATAGGTCTTTTCCGTCGAGCACAGCTCGAGGAGATAGGTCCGCCGATCGGTGTTGATCACGAGATTGGTGACCAAATCCGGCCGCGTCGGCTTGACGAGGATATGAATCTTCTTGGTCGCGCCCGCGCCGCTCTCGGTATCGCCGATGATCCAGCGCACAGTGTCACCGGCGGCAACCGGACCGGAGCCGACGAGTTGCTCACCCTCCTGGAGGGCGACATCTGTGATCTGGCCGGGCGCCGTGTAGACCTGGTAGAGGGCTCCGCCGGAGAACGGATAGACCTGTACTGCGTTGATGAAACCATTGCGGACCGGCTGCACCCGTGCCGCGGCGTTGGCCTGTTTGACGCGAACCTTTGGATCGGCGGCTTCCGGGACGCGTTTGCGGGCGGCGAGCGGCTTCAACTGCCCGGGCAGTGGCAGCGGCTGGGGCAACTCCACGATTTTGACGGGCGGCGCCGGGTCGACGGTGAGCGTCGCAGGCTCCGCAGTGTCGTAGCTGATGTCGGGTGGGATGAAATTGTGCGCGCAGCCGCCAAGGGCTGAGACGGATATCAGCAAAGCCGTCAAAGCGGATTTACGGAAAGACGTATCGCCGTCCTTCCGGTTTTGATGAACGATGGAAAAACGCGAAGCCGGACCGCCGGCTTTTGCGAAAATCGGCGGGGTCATTGTCCCAGCTCCTTTGACCAGTTGATGGCGTTGACGTAGATGCCGAGTGGATTCTTGCGCAGCCGATCGGCGTCGGTGGGCGGCTGAATCGCGATGGTGAGGATCGCGGTCCAACGCGTGGTGCCGGCGAGCGCCCCGTCCTGAAAGCGGTGCTCAACCCAGGCCACGCGAAAACTGTCGGGCGAGGCGCGGATGACGCTGGAGACGTCGATCGCGACCTGCTGCTTGCCGAGATTGGCGAAGGGGTCGTTGGCGCGGGCGTAGTCGTTCAGCGCCGCCGCGCCCGCCGTGGTTGTGAAATCATAGGCCTGCAGCCAGTTGTGCCGCACGATGATCGGGTCGGCCGGAAGCGAGCGAACGATCTGAATGAAGTGGGCGAGATACCAGGCGATCTGTGGGTCGTTCGGCCTGTAGTCGGCGGTAGCGGGCGCCATGACTTGCGCTTCGCCGAGCTTGTCGACCTGCACCACCCAGGGAACGACAGTGCCGTGCGTGGATTGCCAGACGAGTCCACCGGCAAGGCCGCAGGACAGCATCAGCGAACCGAAGGCCATCAGCCGCCAGTTCCTGGCCTGCACCCGGGCGGATCCAATGCGCTCATCCCAAACTTGCGCTGCGCGCTGGTAGGGGGTTTCTGGTTCGGGCGTGCGGCCGTAACGAACCGACGATCGCCGGAAGACTGACATTCGTTATTCTCCTCCCGAGAGGTCGACGGAGTGGCCGCCGCCATGGCTGTCGCCGGATTTGAGGGCTTGCGCGGTGGTCTGAGCGCCGTGAATGACGGTCTGATTGCGCTTGACGCGTTGGGCCCAGGCGGGCGGACCGCTCTCGCTCGGCACTTGAGATGCGGCTCCATCGTTTGCGGCCGCGCCGCTCCGAATGGTCCCCATCGTCGAGGAGCCACCCGTGTTGGCGACGCCGGCACGGGCGCCAGAAGTGAAGCTCTCCGTCATTGTCCCTGCCGCTTGCGCAGCGGCGCGTCTGACGGGAGCTGCCGCGTGACTAGCCGCCGCACGGCCTGCACCGCCGAGACCGGACGCGACGCCGCCGGCGCCGGACCGACCGGCTGATGCGAGGCTGTAGGCGGAGGACATGCCGCCCGCCATCGCCGCACCGCCGCGCGCGGCAGCCGCAGCACCAGAGCTGGCTGCCATCGCTCCCCTTCCGGCCAAACCGAGCGCCGCGCCGCCGACCATCGCTGTACCGGCAACAGCCAGACCCGTGCCGACGGTAGCGCCCGCACCAAGCTGCGGCGCGCCGGAAACAAGCCCGGTCGCGATGCCGGGCCCGAAGATGCCGAGGCCCAGCATAGCGAGCGCCGCGAGCACGACAGAGAGCGCCTGCTCGATCGTCGGCTGGCCGCCGGCATAGGCGGTGGTGAACTGCGAAAAGAGCCCGGTGCCGATGCCGACGATGACGGCGAGCACCATGACCTTCACGCCGGAGGCAACGACATTGCCCAGCACCTTCTCCGCGAGAAAGGCGGTCTTGTTGAAGAGCGCGAACGGAATGAGGATGAAGCCGGCGAGCGTCGTCAGCTTGAACTCGATCAGCGTGACGAAGAGCTGCACCGCCAGAATGAAGAAGGCGATCAGCACCAGCAGCCAGGACACCATCAGCACGGCAATTTGTACAAAGTTGGAAAAGAAGCTGGTGAAGCCCATCATTTGGCTTGCGGAGTCGAGCAACGGCTGCCCGGCGTCGAGGCCGACCTGCGCAAGCCGGCCGGGCCGCAGGAAGTCCGCCGTCGAGATCGACGAGCCGCCGGCCTTCAGGCCGAGGCCTGCGAAGCTGTTGAAGATGATGCCTGAGAGCTTGGTGAAGTTAGTGATGATGAAGGCAAAGAAGCCGATGTAGAGGGTCTTCTTCACCAGTCGCTGGAGAATGTCTTCGTCTGCGCCCCAAGCCCAGAACAGGCCCGCGAGCGTGATGTCGATGACGATCAACGTCGACGACAAATACGTGACCTCGCCCTTGATCAGGCCGAAACCCGAATCAATGTAGGTCGTGAAAGTATTGAGAAAGGTGTCGATGACGCCGACGTTGTTCACGGCTTCTCTCCCTTTGGAACAGCCGTCATCGGCTGAGTGGCCGGCGCGGCTTGCGGCAGACGTGGCCGCGCCGGCCTGCCGAAGAAGCGCGCGCGGTTCTCCTTCCAAACCGCCTGGCAGTGCGGATCTTCGGCATCCTGGGGTCCAAGCTCGGCGCAGCGGAGCAGCTCGGCCGAGAGGTCATCGGGAGCGGAGACAGAGGGGGCGTCGGATACCGGCCGCTCGGCTGGACGCCGATGGATGACGTGCAGCGCGGCGAGGAAAATCACGAACACGACGATCATCGCGCCTGCGCGAAAGATATCCGAGCGCTCCATGATCGGTGCCTCAGTTGCCGCTGAACATGGTGACGTTGCCCGGCTGATAGCCGCTGCGTGTCGAGAAGATTTTGTATTGCTGCTGGCCCTGCGACTCGGTCGCCGTTACGCGCGCCTGCTCCAGCGCATCCGCCCGTCCCTTCGCGGCGAGCACCGCGACGAGATCGGATAGCTGCTGGGATTGCAGCGCGAGGAGTTGGTTGCCGGCTTGAGCGGCTTGCAAAGCGCCACTTGCCGACTGACTGGCGGTAACCAGCGTACTCATTGCGCTGGAGTTGGTCGAGATATTGCCGACGACGCCGGCCTGCACCTTCAGCGAGTCTTCGAAAGCGCCCACCGAGTTCTGCCAACGACTTTGAGCCGCGGCAAACATTGTTGCATTGGAGCCCGTCGCCGCCGCCGTGCCGTAGGTGCTGGAATACATCGTCTGGACGCGCTCGACGTTGAAGGCGATGTTCTGGGCCTGGCTCAGCAGTGACTGGGTCTTGGCAATCGATGACTGAAGCTGGGTCAGCGTCGACAACGGCAGGTTGGCGAGGTTCTTTCCCTGATTCACCAGGCTTTGGGCCTGATTGGTCAGCATCTGGATCTGATTGTTGATCTGCTGCAGCTCGCGCGCCGCGGTCAGCACGTTCTGGCTGAAGTTGGTGGGGTCGTAGACGATCCACTGCGCAAGGACCGAGGTCGTCGAAAGCGGCGAGATCGAAAAGGCGAGCGAGAGAGCCGTCGCAGCGGCCAAGCCAGCGCGCCGCACTTCGAGAGCGGTCATGATTGCACCTCCAGGTTTGTCAGGTCAGGGATGAGATCGGCGGCCCACAGCAGTTCGTGATCGGCGAGCCAGGCGGCCGTGAAGTCGTCACGGCCGTGCTCGGCAAGCAGCCGTTCGATTGCGGCATGGTCGGTCTTGGAGGAGGCGGCGCAGAAGGCGAGCGCAACTGGCCCAAGGCCGAGCTCGAACAGCCGATTGCCGCGACGAGACTGGCAATAGTAGTCGCGCTTCGGCGTCGCCCGCGCGATGATCTCGATCTGGCGGTCGTTCAAGCCGAACCGCTGGTAGATGGCGGTGATCTGCGGTTCGATCGCGCGCTCGTTCGGCAGGAATATCCGCGTCGGGCAGCTCTCGACGATCGCTGGCGCGATGTTGCTGCCATCGATGTCGGAAAGCGATTGAGTGGCGAAGACGACGGAAGCGTTCTTCTTCCGCAGGGTCTTCAACCATTCCCTGAGCTGTTGCGCGAAGGCTGGATCGTCGAGGACGAGCCACCCCTCGTCGATGATGAGGAGGGTCGGCCGGCCGTCGAGCCGGCCCTCGATGCGATGGAAGAGGTAGGTGAGGACGGCAGGCGCCGCGCCTGCGCCGATCAAGCCCTCGGTCTCGAACGCCTGCACCGACGCAAAGCCGAGCTGCTCGGCCTCCGCGTCGAGCAAACGGCCGGAGGAGCCGCCGACGCAATAAGGTTGCAGCGCCTGCTTGAGTGCGGTCGATTGCAACAGAACCGTCAAACCGGTGATCGTGCGTTCCTCGGCCGGTGAGGACGCCAGTGACGTCAATGCCGACCAGACGTGCTCCTTCACGGTCGGATCGATGGTGACGCCCTCCTTGGCGAGGATTGCCGTCACCCATTCGGCCGCCCAGGCGCGCTCGGCCGCATCGCCGATACGTGCGAGGGGTTGAAGGGAGACTGAATCTTCGGCGCTGTTGGACAGACTTCCGCCGAGGTCGTGCCAGTCGCCGCCCATGGCAAGGGCCGCCGTGCGGATCGAGCCACCAAAATCGAAGGCGAAGATCTGGCTTTTCCGGTAGCGCCGGAACTGGATCGCCATCAGCGCCAGCAGCACGGATTTGCCGGCGCCGGTCGGGCCGACGATCAGGGTGTGGCCGACGTCGCCGACATGCAGCGAAAACCGGAACGGCGTCGAGCCTTCGGTCTTACCGAAGAAGAGCGGGGAGCTGCGGAAATGCTCATCCCGATCTGACCCGGCCCAGACCGCTGAAAGCGGAATCAGGTGAGCGAGGTTCAGTGTCGAGAGCGGCGGTTGGCGAACGTTGGCGTAGGCGTGACCCGGCAGAGAGCCGAGCCAGGCTTCGAGCGCGTTCACCCCTTCCGGCATGCAGGTGAAGTCGCGCCCCTGGATCACCTTCTCGACGAGGCGAAGCTTCTCAGTGGCGAGACCGGGGTCCTCGTCCCAGACGGTGACGGTCGCGGTGATGTAGGCTTGACCGACGTCGTCGGTGCCCAGTTCCTGCAAGGCGAGATCGGCGTCAGTGGCCTTATTCGCCGCATCGCTATCGACCAGTGTCGAGGCCTCGTTGGTCATCACCTCCTTGACGATGGCTGCAATCGACTTGCGCTTGGCGAACCACTGCCGGCGGATCTTGGTCAAGAGTTTCACCGCCTCGGTCTTGTCGAGGAGGATCGCGCGGGTCGACCAGCGGTAAGGAAAGGCAAGCCGGTTCAGCTCGTCGAGGATTCCGGGATAGGTCGCGGTCGGAAAGCCGACCACCGTGAGTGTACGAAGATGATGGTTGCCGAGCCGCGGCTCGAGGCCACCGGCAAGCGGTTCGTCCGCGAGCAGCGCGTCGAGATGCATCGGCGTCTCGGGGACGCGCACGCGCTGTTGCCGGGTCGAGATCGTCGAATGCAGGTAGGTCAGCGTCTCGCCATCATCGAGCCACGCCACCTCAGGCATGAACCCTTCGACAAGTTGCAGGACGCGGTTGGTCCGATCAACAAAACCACGCAGCAGCTCGTGGGGATCGACGCCGCTCTGCGCGCGGCCCTCATAGAGCCAGCCTTCGATCCGCGAGGCGTCCTCAGCCGGCGGGAGCCAGACGAAGGTCAGGAAATAGCGGCTCTCGAAATGCGCGCCCGCCTCCTCGAAAGCGTCCCGCCGCTCCAAATCGACCAGCGCTGATGCGGCGTCAGGAAAAGTATTGTGCGGATAAGTCTGGGCGGCGATGCGCTGGGCCTCGACGAAGATCGCCCAACCTGAGCCGAGACGGCGGAGCGCGTTGTTGAGTCGGGCCGTTACGCCGACCAGTTCGGCAGGCGTCGCGCTGTCGAGATCCGGCCCGCGGAAGCGCGCCGTGCGCTGGAACGCGCCGTCCTTGTTGAGGACGACGCCCTTCTCGACCAAAGCGGCCCAGGGCAGGAAGTCGGCAAGACTGTGGGGCCGGTTGCGGTATTCGGCGAGGTTCAGCATGGAAGTCTCACACGCCGAGGTAAGAAGGATAGCGGAGGTGGCGTCGAACGACGTCCACGAACTGCGGGTCGCGCTTGGCCGCCCAGACCGCCGCGGCATGGCCCACGGCCCAAATCAGCGCGCCGGGGATCC
This sequence comes from Bradyrhizobium genomosp. I (2014), assembly GCF_000261685.1. GTDB lineage: Bacteria > Pseudomonadota > Alphaproteobacteria > Rhizobiales > Xanthobacteraceae > Bradyrhizobium. The sequence goes on from NZ_AJQE01000392.1 coordinate 22,869, forward strand.
AGAGGTGGAGGCCGAGCGCTATTGCCGCGGCCAACGTGCCGTTGGCGATCGCAACCGTGCGGGGCGCGCCGCCCATCAGGATTGCCTCGGTGAGCGCGCGATGAACCGGCGCGAAGAAGCCCGGCACGTCTAGATCGATGATGCCGGCCATCACACCAGCGCTCCGCCGGAGAAGCTGAAGAAGGTCAGGAAGAAGCTCGACGCGGCGAAGGCGATCGACAGACCGAAGACAATCTGGATCAGCCGGCGGAAGCCACCGGAACTATCGCCGAACGCAAGCGTCAGGCCGGTCACGGTGATGATGATGACCGACATGATCTTCGCGACCGGCCCTTGCACCGACTCCAGGATCTGATTGAGCGGCGTCTCCCACGGCATCGACGAGCCGGAGGCGTAGGCCGCGGGCGCGATTGCAATGGAGATGACGGCAATTGCGGCGAGGCCCGTGAAGCGGAGTCGCACGCGACGGATCGCGGGAGGAAACTGGATCATGAGGGGTCTCCGGGAAGTGAGGATGGGCCGCCCGCCGCGGCAGAGTTGACGCGGTAGTCGCCGGTGGCGGGATCGAGGCCGGCGACGAGAGCAAGTTCAGCGAGGCGGCGTTCGCTGCCGCGGCCGCGCAGAACCGCGACGAGATCGATGGTCTCGGCGATCAGCGCCTTGGGAACAGTGAGGACGGCTTCCTGGATGAGCTGCTCGAGGCGGCGAAGCGCGCCCAGAGCCGTGCCGGCGTGAATCGTTCCGATCCCACCGGGGTGGCCCGTGCCCCAGGCTTTGAGGAGCTCCAGGGCTTCGCTGCCCCGTACCTCGCCGATCGGAATCCGGTCGGGGCGTAGGCGGAGGGAAGACCGAACCAGATCCGACAGGGACGCCACGCCGTCCTTGGTGCGCAGCGCGACCAGATTCGGCGCGCGGCACTGCAGTTCACGCGTGTCCTCGATCAGGACCACGCGATCGGTGGTGCCGGCGATCTCCGCCAGCAGCGCGTTTGTCAGGGTGGTCTTGCCGGTCGACGTGCCGCCGGCGACCAGGATGTTCTTGCGGGCCGCGACGGCTTCGCGGAGCATGCCCGCCTGCCCGGCCGTCATGATGCCGGCCGCCGCGTAGTCATCCAGGGTGAAAACAGCCACCGCAGGCTTGCGGATCGCAAAGGCCGGCGCCGCAACGACAGGCGGGAGAAGCCCCTCGAACCTCTCCCCCGTCTCGGGAAGCTCGGCCGAGACGCGGGGCTTTTCGGCATGCACCTCAGCGCCGACATGGTGCGCGACCAGGCGCACGATCCGCTCGCCGTCGGCGGCGGACATCGTTCGTCCGCTATCCTCCAGCCCGCCGGACAGCCGGTCGACCCAGAGCCGACCATCGGGGTTGAGCATCACCTCGACGATCGAGGGGTCTTCCAGGAAGGTGGCGATCGCGGGACCAAGCGCGGTGCGCAGCATGCGCGCGCCACGCGAGAAGGCTTCCGAATGGAGTGAAGTGCCCGCCACGATCGTCCCCCGTCGAGTACCAATCGCGGCAAGCGATCAGCAACGGGGATGGATAGAAAAGGCAGGAAACGGGTTAGTTCAACAAGTATTCAGGCGTCGTAGGAAGCGGGCGTAGAGCGGCGAAAAAATACTTGCTGCGTCGAAGCATGCTGATCGACAGTAAGCGCGAATTTCCCTCCACCTTTTGCTTTTGAGTACTCTGATGCATGAGGTGTCCACCAAAATAGGTGGGCACCTTGTGATGGCAGACGATGATCAGAAATTGCGAGTGAGGCTTGTTGGCCGGAACGGTCGCCGGCGCTACGAGGCGGCATCGAAGGAGCGTCTTGTCGCGACCTGTCTTGAGCCTGGGGTTTCGGTATCGAGACTTGCGCTCGAACACGGGGTCAACGCGAACCTGCTTCGGAAGTGGATCAAGAAGCACACCGCGACCAGGTCTCTGCCGCCATCTTCACCATCGGCGTTCATCCGGGTTCAGCTTGAGGAGACCGCCGATCGAGCCCTGTCGCGACAAGACAGCGTGGCGACGGTTGATTTGCCGGCGACTTGCGATGAAGTGCGCGGGTCGGAACCCAAGGGGACTACAGCTTTTTGTTCTCTAGCTGTGGAATCTCAACAGGTCGTCCTTCGGGAGGCCGAGGCGGCTGATGGGTGGTTTGGCCTGCAGGCTGCCGTGCGGGCGATGCCAGTTGTAGTGATGAAGCCAGATTGGCAGGTTTTTGGCGCGCTGGTCTGAGGTGTCATAGGCGCGAGCGTAGGCCCATTCGCGCAGCACTGTCTGGATGAAGCGTTCGGCCTTGCCGTTTGTTTGCGGTCTGTAGGGTCTGGTGAAGATGTGCTTGAGGCCGAGCTTCCTGCACGCTCTGGCGAAGGCCTTGGCGCGGTAGCAGGAGCCGTTGTCGGTCATGATGCCGGTGACCTTCATGCCGAGGCTGCGGTAGTAAGTGACGGCCTCCTTGAGGAAGGCGATGGCGCTCTCCTTTTTCTGATCCCGCCGGATCTGGGAGAAGGCCAAGCGCGATGCATCGTCGATGGCCACGTGGACGAACTCGTGGCCGGCGCCGCGGCTTCGCCTTTCTGGCGATCGTGTGTGATGCGGTGGCCTGGTCTTACGAACCTGCCGAGCTTCTTGATGTCGATATGGATGAGCTCGCCGGGGTGCTCGCGCTCGTACCGGCGCACCGGCTCGGCGGGCTCCAGATCGCGTATCCGGCTTAATCCCAAGCGGCGAAGGATACGGCTGACGGTGGCCGGTGACACCTCGACCTCGGCAGCAATCTGCTTGCCGGTGTGGCGCTGCCGGCGCAACGTCTCGATGGCGGCGCACGTGGCCGGCGGGGTTTGGCTCGGCGATGAACGAGGTCGCGACGAGCGGTCGCGCAAACCATCCACGCCTTCTGCGCGGAACCGCTTGACCCATTTGGCCACGGTTTTCGGTGTCGTGTTGAACTGATTTGCCGCATCAGCCTGGCTCAGCCCGCCCTCGACCACGCCTCGCACCATCGCCTCTCGACCTTTGAGCGTCAAAGGCGCATTCTTGTGGACGTTCATCTGCCTTGGAACACTGAAGCTTCGCAACCTCAGCTTCCTCGGTTCAGACCAGATGGACAACCTCCTGAGAGACCAAATCTAGCCCAAGTGAGCGCGTCCCTGCCGAACGGCGTGAAGCTTGCGCTGGAATGCGGCGATGTGGATGCATGACGGCGATCATCGGAGCACTGGGCCATGTTCAGACTGGGCGGTGAGCTTCAGGTCTATCTGCACCGTGAGCCGATCGACTTCCGGGCTGGCATCAACAGCCTTGCGGTTCTGGTCCAGGAGACGATGGCGCTCGATCCGTTCGCTCTTGCGGTTTTTGCGTTCTGCAATCGCCGTTGCGACCGGATGAAGCTGCTGTTCTTCGATCGGTCCGGCTTTGTGCTGGTCCTGAAGCGGCTAACCGAGGACAAGTTCCGATGGCCGCGCCGCCAAGAGGCGGTCGTCACGCTGACGACCGAGCAATTGCACTCGATCCTTGACGGCATCGATATCGATGCGATGGTCCGCCATCCGGTGCGGCAATATCAGGTTGCCGGCTGAGCCCCAAAGCCGCCACGGCCTGAACAGCCCAGTATCGCCAGATACGAACGCCATCCGTCAAAAGCCCGCGCGTCAACGTGCGAGGAAAATCGTGCTTACGCTCAATCAACGCCCTTTGCGCGTTCTTTACTGCTTCACCTTTCGAGCCTAGCTCGATGAGTGGCCCGTTCTTTAATCGCGGGCACGGTATCAAGTGGCCGTTCCGTCATGGAGATTGCCAAGCTCCGAGGGGAGAACGACGAGCTCCTGAGGATGGTCCGCCTCGTCACCCTGAAGCTTAACGAGGCCCAAAAAGAGATGAGAGACGCCGGCGTGGCCGCACGCGAGGCGCGCGCAATCGCTCGCCGTTTCAGCCCCTGCGCTGTACTACAAACGCAAGATGCCGGAGCGCGACCATGCGCTCATGCGCTCCGGCGGCAGATCGAGGAATTCTTGCGCGACCCGCTCTCGGCAATGCGCTCCTTGCGCACGGCCGTCCCGCGATCTTCCGCCCCGACAACGGTGCCGAGTACAACGCGAAAGCCGCCCGCGCCTTCCTTGTGTCGCTCAATATCGCCATCTCCCGCTCGAAGAAAGACCGTCACTGGGAGAATGGGTACCGGGAGAGTTTCTACGACAAATTCAAGATCGACCTCGCGATTCCGGTCCGCTTCTCTTCCCTCGGCGAGTTTGTCGCTGAAATCTACAGACAGATTCACTACGACAACAATGATCGCATCCGACAGCGCACGGCGAGCGGCCGGTCGTGCTCGTGGGCATGCCGGGTGCCTGAAACTGGGCGTCTTACGAAACGGCTGCGGCACTCTTCGTCTAAGTCACTGACAAGGCGCAGTCGGTCAGATCGACCACGACGTCGCTCGTGGAGATGACACCTCTCCGATGAGTGATCGCTAGCACAGTCACATCCTCAGCTAGCGTGCGTATATGGTCCATAACGTCCCGTTCGGTTCGTTCGTCGAGCGCGGAGCTAGCCTCGTCGAGAAGAAGGATCGCCGGCTGTCCATAGAGCGCGCGGGCAATAGCAACGCGCTGTCGCTCCCCGCCGGAAAGCTTCAAGCCGCGTTCTCCAACGGTTGTTTCAAATCCTTCCGGTAGCGCCTCAATCAACGGGAGAATAGCGGCTTCTTTCGACGCATCGCGAAGGCGTACCTCGTCGCGGGGCCGTCCTAACAAAATGTTGTCAGCTAGCGGCTCATTGAGCAACATCACCTCCTGCGGCACGAGAGCAACTGCGGCATACCAATCCGCGCGATCGACGCTCGCTATATCCGTTCCATCGACGAGAATTCGGCCGTAGTCGGGCTCAATCGATTTCAGGGCGAGCTTAAAGATCGTGGACTTCCCCGATCCGGTTTCACCGACAAGAAAAGTAATCCCGCCGCGCCCGGCCTTAAACGAGACGTCGGTAACGCCGCGACCGTTGTCGTAGGCATAACCAATGCTCTCGAAAGAGAGCTGGTCAGCGGAGGGCTTGAAATCGTGAGCATGAGATGCTTGCCGCTCTTCTGGTGCGGCCCACAGTCTACCTAGAGGGATGAGGTCGGCTCGCGACCGCGCCACGTCAGAGATCGCCCTCGCGACCGTCTCAAAGGGCATATTGAGCTGAAGCAGAAGCGTATTGAATAGCACCATATCGCCAATGGTGATCGCGCCGGCGTGATATTCAGGTATAAGAAGGAGAAGCGTGACCGCAAATTGCAGCGCGACGGCAAGGCCGAGCACGGCGATGTAGGCCAGTCGTTGCAACACGTAGGCTCGCCAGTTATCACGCACCTCCCGCGCCCTTATCATAAAGCACTCGTTGATCCAGGAGTGACTGCCGAAATGGCGCAACGTGTCCATCGCGTTCATGACGTTGCCGACGAACCGAGCATTCTCCTGTCCGGCTTCGATCGCCGCATCCAGGAGCGCGCGTGCCTGACGCGTGGAACTCCAGGTCAATGCAATCGCGATTGCGGTCTTCTTCACCTCGGTCAATGTGGTGGCGTGCCCTCTTCCGTCGGACTGACCAGCCCTCCTTCCAACACACCCGCATTCAGGAAGGCGCGGATGAGCTTCAGGATGCGCTTGTCAGCAACCCGCTTGGCAACCAGTCCCATCAGGATGTCGTGGTTGACCCGGTCAAAGAACTTCTCCAGGTCGATGTCCACCACGATGCTGTGGCCGGCCGCAATGTACGCCTGCGCCCGTTCCACCGCCCGATGTGCCGAGCGCCCCGGCCGAAAGCCGAAGCTCGTCTCGGCGAACGTCCTATCCCAATCCGCCTGCAGCACCTGCATCACCGCCTGCTGGATCAAGCGGTCGAGCACCGTCGGAATGCCGAGCGGCCGCAGGCCGCCCGACGCCTTCGGTATCTCCACCCGCCGCACCGGCTGTGGCTTGTAGGTGCCGTCAAGCAACTGGGCTCGGATCGCAGGCCAGTGCTCCTTCAGGTGGGCTGACAGCTCGCCGACGGTCATCCCGTCGACGCCCGCCGCGCCCTTGTTGCGCTTTACTTGCGCCAACGCTGCCTTCAGATTCTCACTCTCGACAACGTCTTCCATCGACGGTCCTGCGACCGCCGGGCGTTCGAGACAGACTTCCGCCGCACGCGCTTCAGGCTCTCGGGCGCCGGCGCTTCGGGCTTCACCCTCCGCTCCGGGGCTCAAGTTCAGCTCGACCTGATTCTTCTGCCGCATGGCTCGCACGAGATCGCCGCTCTACTGACCACTTCCACCGTTCAGGCCTTCAGCGGCGCGCTGCCGCCTACTACGCCCTCGGCTGACTTCTGCGCTGCGGTCAGGCCGTCTTGCGACGGTCTCAGTCTCGTTGCCGAGACACAGCGCAGACCTCCCGAGGTAAGACCGACCGCCTTCACCGCACGCCCGCCGAATTTACCACCCCGACCTTTGATGACCTTGGACTTCGCGATCAATTGCTCGCTCGTCCGGCCGGGTAGGCCTCGTTATCCGGTGTTTGTCCATCGGGCCGCGGCTTTGCTCCACGCTTTCTTCAGACCCCACCTCACGATGACGCCCTTGCGCTTCGCTAATCCTTCGCCGCCATCAGGCTGGATAGAGGACTTCCACCTCCAAGCTGTCGCTCATACTCGGCACACAACGAAAAACCCCGGCATGAAAGCCGGGGCCCCGTGATGCCACGGCGTACATCCGGCCGTGACGATCAGGCGACAGATTGCATTTGGTTCTTAAAGAAAATGTGACCTTTTGCGGCCGTCGCTCTTGAATGTCGCGCCAATCAATCGCGATCACACACTGTTCCATCCGCGCGTTCACCCTGTCCGGTATAAGATATCCGTGTCACGAAGGGTATTCGTGAGGTTACGTCGAGCCCGCCACCGACGCCGGCACGGCGTCACGTATGGAATCGTCCAGATGGCGATGCCTTCACCGACTTCGTACACAATATCTGCGGCCGTCTGCACGATTGCCGTCAGCACCACGGCGTTCATCCACTTCACGGGCTGACCGCGCCCTAGCCAACAGGGCAGATCTTGCCGCGGAGCTGCTAGCGTCACACCGAAGGGGCTGGACTGGATCAGGCACCCCGAGTGCTCGCGGTCCTCGTCTTTGAAGCTGGACTGAGAGCGACCTAAGCGTCGAGGCTCGACCGATCATCGCAGACAGGCAGGTTCGTGGCGGTCATTGTGAGGGGCATCGACCAAGCGGCGGCGGATCACAGACACGGCCAACGACTCTCGTGAGCGCGGCGTGTTGCCGAGGCTTGATCGCGGAAGCGGAGATTCGCAATCGCCGGGTCAGAGAGCCAATCACCATTGAGTTCGTTGGGCCGGGCTCTCGGTATAGCGCGACGATCTGGGTGGGAAGACGTATTGCCTCACATATCGATGCTCCC
>NZ_AJQE01000393.1 GCF_000261685.1 Bradyrhizobium genomosp. I (2014)
CTGTCCGAATTTGCGGGGCCAGCTCTGTGTCCCTCGGCATGTACAACGCACGCGAAGACATCGATGTGATCGTGCGTGCCCCTTATCAAGGCGCGACGATGCTCGTGTGATCTAACGAGCCTAAGAAGTTCACGTGGCGTCGAGGTAGCTCGCCTTGAGATCTAGAGCGCGAGATCGCGCACGTCATTACATCGCAGGTGAGCACCTGTAGGTTTCAATAAGTATGAAGGATTGGAAGCCAGACTTGCAGCCTGCTTCCGCCTTACACCGCAGAGCGTTGCTGTCGCGCATAAACTCAAAAACTCCGCCGTGAATTTCACGCGCGGCCGCCTTGTTCCATTTCGAACACCGCCAAACCAAGAGTCCCTCGCAAAGGCGAGATGTCGGATTCGCAACAACAGCCCGTCACCGTACAAGTCGCGCTAAGAAACTGTTGTTGTTCTAGTTTTAGTGCTCATGAGACCCTGGCATGCCGGTTGCAAAGTCTTGGATCAAGAAGCCGCCCTCCCAACAGCTAACCTTTTAAAGGACACCAGATGAGTCTCGCCACGACCAACAGCGTCGCAGAAATCAGGGCTCGCAACAAAGAGCTGATCGAGGAGGTGCTGAAGGTCTATCCGGAGAAAACCGCGAAAAGGCGTGCCAAGCACCTCAACGTGTACCAAGCAGGTAAGTCGGACTGCGGGGTGAAGTCCAACATCAAATCCATACCCGGCGTGATGACGATAAGAGGGTGCGCCTATGCAGGGTCGAAGGGGGTGGTCTGGGGACCAATCAAGGACATGGTTCATATCAGCCATGGCCCGGTTGGCTGCGGCCAATATTCATGGGGCTCGCGGCGCAACTATTACGTTGGCACCACGGGCATCGATAGCTTCGTGACTCTGCAGTTCACCTCCGACTTCCAGGAAAAGGATATCGTATTTGGCGGCGACAAGAAACTGGACAAAATCCTTGATGAAATCCAAGAGCTGTTTCCACTCAACAACGGCATTACGATACAATCAGAGTGCCCGGTAGGGTTGATCGGTGACGATATCGAGGCGGTGTCAAGGGCGAAATCCAAAGAATATGGAGGCAAGACCATCGTGCCGGTCCGTTGTGAGGGCTTTCGGGGTGTGTCGCAGTCACTAGGCCATCACATTGCAAACGATGCGGTACGCGATTGGATTTTCGGGCATATCGAGGCCGAGGGCAAACCAAAGTTCGAGCCGACACCATACGATGTTGCGATCATCGGAGACTACAATATCGGCGGCGATGCTTGGTCATCGCGAATTCTGCTTGAAGAGATGGGACTACGGGTAATCGCGCAGTGGTCCGGCGACGGTTCACTGGCCGAGCTCGAAGCAACGCCGAAGGCAAAGCTCAACATTCTGCATTGCTACCGTTCCATGAACTATATCTCACGCCACATGGAAGAGAAGTTCGGCATCCCTTGGTGCGAGTACAACTTCTTCGGACCTTCAAAGATCGCGGACTCACTGCGCAGGATTGCGGGTTATTTTGACGACAAGATCAAGGAAGGCGCCGAGCGAGTGATCGAGAAGTATCAGCCGCTGGTGGACGCCGTGATTGCAAAATATCGCCCGCGCCTCGAGGGCAAGACGGTGATGCTGTACGTCGGCGGCCTTCGTCCGCGTCATGTGATTGGCGCGTACGAGGACCTCGGGATGGACGTCATTGGCACTGGCTACGAGTTCGGTCACAACGACGACTATCAGCGCACAGCTCAGCACTACGTGAAAGACAGCACCCTCATCTATGATGACGTCAATGGCTATGAGTTCGAGCGCTTCGTCGAAAAACTCCAGCCTGATCTTGTCGGCTCAGGCATCAAGGAAAAGTACGTTTTCCAAAAGATGAGTGTGCCGTTCCGGCAGATGCATTCGTGGGACTATTCGGGTCCATATCACGGTTATGACGGCTTTGCGATCTTCGCGCGCGACATGGACATGGCCGTCAACTCGCCAATTTGGAAAAGAACGAAAGCTCCCTGGAAGGAAGCGCCGAGCGCCAAGCTCCAGGCTGCAGAATAACGCAACTCGTCTCGCTCTCCGGGAAAGCCCGGGCGATTCCAATCTGATAGTGAAGGATTTCACCGATGCCGCAGAGTGCCGAACACGTGCTCGATCATGTCGAACTGTTCCGCGGTCCAGAATACCAGCAAATGCTGGCGAAGAAGAAGATATTCGAGAATCCGCGCGATCCTGCCGAGGTCGAACGTATCAAGGAATGGACCAAAACGGCCGAATATCGCGAAAAAAACTTCGCGCGGGAGGCGCTGGCGGTAAATCCGGCGAAGGCGTGTCAGCCGCTTGGCGCCGTATTCGCCTCTGTCGGCTTTGAGCGCACGCTGCCCTTCGTCCACGGCAGCCAAGGCTGTGTGGCCTATTACCGCAGTCATTTGTCGCGGCACTTCAAGGAGCCTAGCTCCTGTGTCTCTTCATCAATGACGGAAGATGCTGCCGTATTCGGCGGTCTGAACAACATGACCGACGGGCTCGCGAACAGCTACAAGATGTACAAGCCCAAGATGATTGCGGTTTCCACAACCTGCATGGCCGAAGTGATCGGCGATGACCTGAACGCCTTCATCAAGACGTCGAAAGAAAAGGGCTCGGTTCCGGCAGACTTCGACGTGCCGTTCGCCCACACGCCCGCATTCGTTGGCAGTCACGTCACCGGCTACGACAATGCCCTCAAAGGCATTCTGGAGCATTTTTGGGACGGCAAGGCCGGAACAGCGCCGAAGCTGGAGCGCAAACCGAATGGAGCGATCAACATCATTGGCGGGTTCGATGGATATACCGTCGGGAACCTTCGCGAGATTAAGCGCATCTTGGAATTGATGGGCATCCAGCACACAGTTCTCGCCGACAATTCTGAAGTGTTCGACACTCCGACAGACGGCGAATTCCGGATGTATGACGGTGGTACGACGCTGAAGGATGCGGCGAACGCGATTCACGCCAAGGCGACCATCTCCATGCAGCAATGGTGCACGGAAAAAACGCTGTCATTTGCGGCAGAGCATGGCCAGGACGTTCTATCCTTCAACTACCCGGTAGGCTTATCAGCAACGGATGACTTTATCGTCGCGCTGTCACGCATCAGCGGCAAGGAGATTCCGGAGCAACTCGCGCGAGAACGTGGCCGCTTGGTTGATGCCATTGCCGACTCAAGCGCTCATGTTCATGGCAAAAAGTTCGCGATCTATGGCGATCCGGATCTTTGCTATGGATTGGCTGCGTTTCTGCTCGAACTCGGCGCCGAGCCGACCCATGTGCTGTCCACCAATGGCAACAAAGCGTGGCAGGAGAAAATGCAGGCGCTGCTTGCAAGCTCGCCATTTGGACAGGGCTGCCAAGTCTATCCGGGGCGGGATCTCTGGCACATGCGTTCACTCTTGTTCACCGAGCCGGTCGATTTTCTGATTGGCAACACCTATGGGAAGTATCTGGAGCGTGATACCGCAACGCCACTGATCCGCATCGGCTTTCCGATTTTCGACCGGCATCACCATCACCGCTCCCCCATATGGGGCTATCAGGGCGGTCTGAATGTGCTGGTCAAGATCCTGGACAAGATCTTCGACGAGATCGACAACAAGACCAACATTCTTGGCAAAACCGACTACAGCTTCGACATCATTCGTTGATGAGCAACTACACGTGCCATCGTCCAGGACTGGACGATGGCACGAGCACATAACGGTTGAGTTTACAATTTGTTGCCCTGAGAGGAAGCAGGATGAGTTCACTGGCGGCCACGGTCCAGGATATCTTCGACGAGCCGGGCTGCGCCAAGAATGGCAGTAAGTCTGAGGCGGAACGCAGGAACGGCTGTACCAGACAGTTGCAGCCGGGTAGCGCTGCGGGTGGCTGTGCTTTCGACGGCGCGAAGGTTGCGCTGCAGCCGTTCACCGATGTCGCTCACTTGGTACATGGCCCGATCGCGTGCGAAGGTAATTCCTGGGACAATCGCGGCGCGGCGTCGTCCGGCTCGGATTTGTGGCGCACCGCTTTCACAACCGATTTGAGCGAAACCGATATTGTATTCGGAGGCGAGAAGCGGCTGTGCAAAGCGATCAAGGAGATCATCGACAAGTGCGATCCGCCCGCAATCTTCGTCTATCAAACCTGCATCCCGGCGATGATCGGCGATGACATCAATGCAGTCTGCAAGGCAGCGTCGCGAAGATTCTCAAAACCGGTGATCCCGATCAATTCTCCGGGCTTCGCCGGTTCGAAAAACCTCGGTAACAAGCTCGCGGGCGAAGCCTTGCTCGACTACGTGATCGGCACGCGAGAACCGGACTACACCACGCCGTACGACATCAATCTGATCGGAGAATACAACCTTTCAGGAGAGCTCTGGCAGGTGAAGCCAGTGTTAGACGAGCTTGGAGTGCGAATTCTCTGCTGCATTTCGGGCGATGGCAAATACCGCGAAGTCGCTTCATCTCATCGCGCGCGGGCGGCAATGTTGGTGTGCTCAAAATCCATGATCAACGTGGCACGCAAGATGGAGCAACGTTACGGGATCCCATTCTTCGAGGGGTCGTTCTACGGTATTCAGGATTCAAGCGAATCGCTACGCCAGATCGCCCGCTTATTGGTTGAGCGCGGCGCCCCGGCAGATCTCCTCGGGCGCACCGAAGCGGTGATCGCGCGCGAGGAAGCGCGGGCGTGGGCTGCCATCCAGCCGTACAAGCCGCGACTCGAAGGCAAAAGGGCCTTGTTAATGACCGGCGGTGTCAAGTCATGGTCGGTCGTCTCGGCGCTCCAGGAAGCCGGGCTGGAATTAGTCGGAACCAGTGTGAAGAAATCGACCATGGAAGACAAGGAGCGCATCAAGGAGCTCATGGGGCAGGATGCCCACATGATCGACGACATGACTGCGCGCGAAATGTACAAGATGTTGAAGGACGCAGAAGCGGACATCATGCTATCGGGCGGCAAGTCGCAATTTGTCGCGCTGAAGGCGGCGGTGCCATGGGTCGATATCAACCAGGAGCGTTGCCACGCCTATATGGGCTATGCCGGAATAGTCAAGCTGGTGGAGGAGATCGATAATTCGCTCTCAAGCCCGATGTGGGAGCAGCTACGTCGGCCAGCGCCATGGGAGGCTTTGGCCAAAGCGCGGGAGCAGATGCAGTCCATGGCCGCGATCGCCGGCGATCCGGTCCTCGCCGAAACAGCGCGCCGCGCGAGGAATATCTGCGTGTGTAACAGGGTTGATCTGGGCACGATTGAGGACGCAATCTCCGTGCACGGCTTGAGGAGCGTCGCAGCGGTCCGAGAGCATACCAATGCGGCCGGTGGCTGCTGTCAAGGACGCATCGAAGATATGTTGATGTCCGAGCCATCTGATATGCGACAGGCCGCAGAGTAGGGAGTCGCCATGGCCCTGGTCACGGCGCCGACAAAAGCCTGCGTTGTCAACCCGCTGAAGATGAGCCAGCCGATCGGCGGCGCATACGCCTTCATGGGGCTGCGCGGTGCGATGCCGCTTCTGCACGGCTCACAGGGGTGCACATCCTTCGGTCTCACGCTCTTTGTCCGGCACTTCAAAGAAGCAATACCGCTGCAGACCACCGCGATGAGCGAGGTCGCGACCGTACTCGGCGGATATGAAAATTTGGAGCAGGCGATACTTAACATCTCCAAGCGCGCTAAGCCGAAGATCATCGGAATCTGCTCGACCGGTGTCACCGAGACCAACGGCGACGATGTGGAAGCGTACCTCAAACTAATCCGGAGTGCGTATCCGCAACTCACAAAGTTGCCGCTCGTATATGTATCAACGCCTGATTTCAAGGGCGCGTTCCAGGATGGGTGGGAGAAGGCAGTTGCACGCATGGTGGAGGTGCTGGTGGACCGGCCAAGTGCCAATGGCCTGCGGGATCCCTCGAAGGTAAATGTTCTACCGGGGTGTCACCTGACGCCCGGCGACCTTGATGAACTCCGTGCCTTGCTGGAGGATTTCGGATTGTACCCCTCCTTTCTCCCTGACTTGGCGGGATCGCTCGACGGGCATATCCCCGATGAGTTTACGTCAACGACCATCGGCGGCATTGACGTCGACGAGATCGCGAGCATGGGGCGCGCAGGGTGGACCATTGCAATCGGTGCGCAGATGCAGCGCGCGGCTGAGGTCATGCAGACTAAAACCGGGGTGCCTTTTCGTGTGTTCGAGCGACTGTGTGGTCTTCATCCAAACGACGATTTCATGATGTTTTTGAGCGAGATTAGCGGGCGCCCGATACCCTCGAAATATCGACGCCAGCGCAGTCAGCTCGCCGATGCTATGTTGGACGCGCACTTCCATATTGGCGGCCGCAAAGTCGCGATCGGTGCCGAGCCAGACCTTCTGTTCGATTTATCCGGCATGCTGCACGATATGGGCGCGCAGGTGACCGTCGCCGTGACGACCACTCAGTCTGAGGTGATCGAGCGAATCAGGACCAAGGAGGTTCTCATTGGTGACCTCGAAGATCTGGAAGGATTTGCAAAAGAAAAGCATTGCGATCTGCTGATCACGCATTCGCATGGAAGGCAAGCGGCGGGGCGGCTGAAAGTGCCGTTCTATCGCGTAGGTTTTCCGATATTCGATCGGCTTGGCGCGGGCCACCAAGTATCCGTCGGCTATCGTGGTACCCGCAATGTGATCTTCCAAATCGCCAATCTCGTGATCGCGCATCGCGACGAGAACGACCGACCTACACCCGATAGGTGGCGGACCACGCCCGGACTGCCACAACACGTGGGGCATCGCCGCTCCACTGGCGCGCCTGAAAGGTCAATTGCATGAAGGTCGCTTTTGCCACTCAGGATCTGAGACGCGTCGATGCTCATTTTGGCTGGGCAAAGAATATTGCAATCTACGATGTCGCGCCCAGCGGGCATGTCTTTCTTAAAGCTATCGAGTTTGAGGGCGATCTTGAGGAGGACGGCAGTGGTGACAAGTTGGCGCCAAAGATCCAGGCGATCAAGGATTGCGCCATCCTATACGTCGCGGCCATTGGTGGTGCCGCGGCTGCGCGAGTGGTGGCCAGCAAAATTCATCCTATCAAGGTGAGCAAACCGGAAAGCATTCACGTGTTGCTGGAAAAGCTCGAGTCGGTGCTGAAGGGCACGCCACCTCCCTGGCTGCGCAAGGTCCTTGCAAAGGACCAACCGCGATCGTTTGAGTTCGACGAATGAGATGATATGACCGCAAAAATAGCGCAGCAGGGCAGCGTCGTCGACGCACCATTTCTAATCGAGTTAGTCAAGCTTTGGCGCGCCCAGGATACCAATGAAGCCTGGGAAGGGAAGAGCGACCTTGATCTGCTCGAACCCTATATCCTGAACAGGGAGAGACGACGCGCATTGCCGATCATCGGTGATCCCGATCCCAATACACTATGGCGGCTGAGTTGTTCTTCAATGCGGTCGGCCTGTCAGTAGAGAGGGAGACCGGCATTATGGTTCAGCCGATCCTGAAGCTGCATCATGAAGGCTTCGGGCGCATAGTGCTCATCGCAGGGCGGTTGGTCGCCGTAAACAAGCAGCTGCGCGACGTGCATCGCTTGGGATTCGATAATTGCGTCAAGCTGGCTCAAGAGGGGGATAGATATGTCAGCGAGGGAATTGGCCTGATTCGGAAATTTCCAGACGTGGCTAACTATTGAGGATACTCACTCATGGGCGATCAGTGAAATACTGAAGGCCGAACTAAAGAAAGTGTCCGCCAAGGCGATACAGGCCAAGATGGATCTGCACGACCTTTCGGAAGAATTGCCCATCAACTGGACGTCGATTATGGCGGTGGCGCAGAAGGCGTACGATGTCTATGTCGAACTGGAGCGCAAGAGTCGCGAGCTAAAAGAGCTGGAAAATACTTGAAGGGCAATGCATGTCATTTGCAACGCGAGACGGCCGCGACTGGATGCCACAATACCTAGCCTCGATCGATGCCAAGAAGTGCATCGGCTGTGGCCGCTGTTTCAAGGTGTGCGGTCAAGATGTCATGACTTTGAAAGGCATCAACGAGGAGGGCGAACTCGTCAACCTTGACAATGACGCGGACGATGAAGTCGAAAAAAAGATTATGGTTCTGAACGATCAGGGCGCCTGCATCGGCTGCGGTGCGTGCGATAGGGTTTGCCCGGCCAGCTGCCAGACCCACGTCCCAGCCGCAGCTGCATGAGCGAAGGGGATCTATCTCCCGTTCGCCGCAGCGCGTGGAGGGAGGCCCCGCTGGATCAGGTCAATCCGCAACGGAGACTCGTGCCAGCCGGCCCGAATGGCCCGATTTTTTCCCTGAATGGCAAGACGGAACGAGCGGAGATGCGCATGGCCGAATGCTGCTCAGCCCCGAGGCAAGCCATACCGGCTGTCTGGCGCCTGCTTGCAAGTCTCGCTCGTATCGCAGGATCCGCGTTTTGTCGAAAAGCGACTTGGCCTTGGGCGGGCGATCATATTACCGTCGTGGTCGTCTAGTCGGTTTTCCGAATAGGCACTTCCTTCGGAGCCAGTCGTGCTCATCCTATCCTGTGGCCTTCGGTTGCGGGATCGGCAGGAGCGAAAGTCTGCCGCGGTCCACGGGTTTTACAATTGTCCGGCCGATCATAGCCGCCGATCGCGTTGAAGCGCATGTGATGGTGGCACCTGTGTCTTCGCGATTCTATCCTGGGACCGGATGGTGCTGCTCCGAATTGGATGACAGTGCAATAGCACGTGCGAGTCGCGGACGCCGCGACAAAAGCACCGGGCAGCAATTCTGCGCGCACGCCGCCGATCCTCGATAGACGGCTGCATTGGTCAATGGCAGCGACGACCGAAAGTAAAGGGCGGTGCTGCAGATCTGCGCCGTTGAACGTCACATTTTTGATGATCAAGCGCGGACAATATCGCACGCCATCAGCCTGCGATTGCTGGCCAGCGGGTGCGTGACTCGCTTGCGGATTGCGCAGCCGCAGCCTCCGAGCGCCGGCAGATGCTTAGGTCAGGTTGTGGTCAGTTAGGTTGTATATTATGAACGCGAGCTTGCGCGGCATGAGCTCAATCGCGTGCAATGTTGCCGATAGGAGAGCGATCTGATGTATGGCAGAGTCGTTGGCTCATCCAGCCAATCCACAAGCGCTAATCAAGTTGATGAACCGGGAGATAGCCCCCGCTTTGCGGAAACACTTGCAGGTATGGAGCCAGGCGGGTCGTCATCTGAAACAAGGGCGTACTATCTGAATTCCGGTCCGCCCATTGTTGAGATCGACCAGCTTTCCTTCGATCGAGGGCTGCAGAGATTTTTGGGCCGCGACATCATGAACATCGCCATTAATCCGCAAGAGTACTCAGACTTCGTATCAAAGAAAGCTGAGCGGGCAGCAACGGTTGCTGGCAGCTATAGCGCCACTCACTATGATCCAGCCAGGCCCGTGCGCTTCTTCAGCTATCAATTGGGTGACGAAACAGTTGGCCTGTTGAGAGCAGGAGGTCCGGTTCGGATCAAGGGGGAGACCTTCCGGGAAAAGTTTGGGCGCAACGATCTCACGTCCGTGGTGGACCTTCGGGTCACTCATCCCCTGGTTGAGAACGCGGGCGATATTTTGCTTGAGTACCAGCTGAGAGAGGATGGTGATGATCCCTTGATCTTGTCAAAACCAGGCTTGCCCGGCATGGAACCCCGCCTAGCAGAAATGGGTTTTGTTCATGTGGGTCGAAATCACTGGGTGCTTGATCCTCACCAGCATCCCGAGGTGTGGACGAAGAATGAGAACGACCAGTGGCAGCGAGTAGGCAAGCCTACGAAGTACCTTAGTAAGGTGGAGGATGATGATGCCGCCGCTGAATCGACGGTCCAGGCGGACTATTCTGACGAAGATGATCCGTCAGTCTATTTGGAGCGCGTCCTCACGGGGCTAAGCATGGAGTAACGCAACGGCGACCCTGAGCCATTTTTCGAAAGCTGAGAGCAGTGATATCGACACTCAGTTTCGAAAGCGAATTGTTGCACGATGAGCCGTCACCTTGCTTGAAGTGCATGTTGCCGAACGCGCATGGAGTAAGGTGGCTGCAATAGCAACACCGAACCTGAAGTGATGGGCGTTTGACCGTTCAAAGCGCGGGCGCAACAGTCTTAGTTCAAAGGGGGCGCGCGCTCGCTGCGCGCGCCCTGCGCCGGCTGGAAGCGAGCACATGGCTCTTCTGCGAAGGCCGCGACGCCGTGAGACATACGCCATCGGAGGGCACCGTGGCCCCGCTATGCGGCGTGGCCATTAACGAGCAGCAGCGACATCCGCCGCGTTTGGCCGTCCGGCAAGCCCGGAGCGCGGAGCAGCAGTTCTGCAGCTAGCACGGAGGGAACGAGAAGGCTCAATGTTCCTTTGTCTGAAATATACGCCGCTGTGCAACGAGATCTGCTGAAATAGCCAAGTTTGCGCGTCGGATGACCAGACACGATTCGTTTCGGCGCTCGTACGGTTATTGCAGGGGCAATTGCACAGCGACAATTAAGTCTTGCAAGAGCAACCTATGCAGCCAACTCTCGTCTATGCGATTTGCAGCTTTAACGACATTCCGAGCCGCCAGGCCATCGGATTTCATCTTATGGTCCTCGAAGATGACGGCAATCACCGGCCGTGGCCCATCATTGTGGTGCGATGGGGCAAGAAGGTGCTTGGCTATGTCAATAAATGCCCGCACCACAGCGTCAATTTGGACTGGGAGCAGAACGAATTCCTCGATCCAAACGGTATCCGGCTGATGTGCGGCAAGCACGGTTCGACCTTCGAACTCGGCACCGGGCGGTGCGTCGAAGGTCCATGTCAAGGTAGAGCGCTTACGCCGATCGCGTTGGTAGTTGTGGATGGCGACATCTGCGCCGTCGGTGTGCATCTCGCGGAGGACGATGCATGAGCCAACAACTGAAGACCGCCCTCAGACCGGGCGGTTCTCGTTGCGGTTTTTCACAGCCTCCATCCTCTTTAGTCCGTCGTCATACGAGATTTCCTCATAGGATAGATCGAGATCCCTTGTGGCATCGAGGAGGTAATCAAGCTTGCCGGCCGGATCGAGCTTCTTGATGTCGTCCTTGTTCAGCCCGACCAAGTCCATCATCTCCTTCCAAACCGTGGATTCATCGCAGGGTAAGACGTGGAAGTTAATATCGCCGAGCTTAACTCGATACTTCGCCAGCAAATCGATGTTGTTGCAGAAAATGAAATAGCTGCCGATTGGGCTCAAGGCACCGTCGAGGACGGTCGCGACGTCAACAAGATACGCGAAGGAATGTAGGTAGCCGGCCAGCACGGGGATAGTGCGTTCTCCGTTTTGGGCGATCGTCAGAACCTGCTCAATGGAATAGTCTGGCGGTCGTTTCTCGTCCGCGACCTGAGTCTGGAACTTTAGTGCGACGTCGCCGCGAAAGCCGAACCGGCCCGGCTTGGTGGTCGCGCCTTTGAATACGGCGTTGAGAAGGCGGCTCTCCTTCTCAAGTCTGCCGAGTGCAGTGTTCTCGATAGCGGTCATTAAATCTGTCCTTGATCTATGCTCTTCACCGACGCGTTGTCGGAGCCAGATGCGATGCAAATTGCCTGCCGTCGCCTGCGTGGCGGCGTTCAGTGAAGCTCGGAAAGAAAACGCGCCGGTGGCTGGCACCGCCTTACGTGCCTTGTCAGGAACCCGACATCCGTTGCCAGCCAAGGGGCGCGGAAATGAGCATCATCAGGCGTCTGCGCGCTGGCACGTGACTTGCTCTTAGCTGGGCCTAAGCTGACGAGGCAAAGACGTGATCAACCTGACCGATAGCGCAGTCAATGCAATCAAGAGCGCGATTTCATCTTCGGAGCGGCGGGCGGGTGGTCTGCGCGTCATGATCGAAGCAGGCGGCTGCAATGGATTCAAATACAAGATGGGCATCGCCGATGAGCCAAAGCCTGACGACACCGTGATCGACTGCGATGGGCTCAAGGTGTTTGTCGATAGCAAGAGCCGAGAGCATCTGGCCGGCACAACCATCGATTTCGTGCTGGCACCGGAGAGCTCTGGCTTTACCTTTCATAACCCGAACGCGGCCACCAACTGCTCCTGTGGAAAATCATTCGGCTGATGGAAACATTGATCAGGCGATAAGGAAAGGGCAATGAACCACACCGGCCGAACCAGACCGACTGAAGAACTCGTCGATCCCCACGATGCGAGAGGGTCCCGTTCGCTGCGCGAACGAAGAGATCGGACCCAATCGCCAAGCCGAAGCTGGCGCCTGTTAGCTGATCGGCACGATAGCAGCATGCTCTTGGCGCGGCTCGACAATGCTGGCAAGCCGTACAAGCTTCCGAGCGTGAGTCTAGAAGGGATTCAGGGGCACCTGGTAGGTAAGATCGGAGGTTTGGATCGCCTGGTCCTCGTTGTTGCTGCAGGCGGGGTGGTGCAGTGAGCGAGAATCGAGCGCCGATTTACCTCGATAACAATGCAACGACGCGAACTGATCCATCCGTCGTGCAAACCATGTTGCCTTTCTTCACTGAGCAATTCGGCAATGCCTCGTCCGCGCATGCCTTTGGCAACGAGGCCGCAATTGCGGTGAGGCAGGCACGGAGAAGCTTGAGCGGCCTGCTAGGTAGTGCATACGATCACGAAATCGTCTTCACCTCGGGAGGGACCGAAGCCAATAATGCCGCAATCCTCTCGGCACTTGCAACCCAGGAAGGTCGAGACGAGGTTGTCACCACTTCGGTTGAGCACTCCGCCGTACTTGCGCTAACGGAGCAATTGGCGGCAAGGGGAGTCAAGACGCGCATTATTGCCGTAGATGCTTGCGGCCGGCTCGACATCGAGGCGTTTCGCTGCGCGCTTGGGCCACGCACAGCGATTGCCTCGGTTATGTGGGCCAATAACGAGACCGGAACGATATTTCCCGTGAAGTGTCTGGCCGGGTGGACCCGTGAGGCGGGAGCGCTATTTCACACAGATGCGGTGCAGGCCATTGGTAAAGTACGCTTAAACCTAAAGGACAGCACGATCGACATGCTTTCACTATCCGCGCACAAACTGCACGGCCCGAAGGGGGTAGGTGCGTTATATTTGCGTAAAGGGACAAAATTCCAGCCGCTGATCTGCGGCGGATCACAGGAACGAGGGCGGCGCGCTGGGACCGAGAATATTCCCGGAATCGTCGGACTAGGAAAAGCTGCCGAACTTGCGGCGGAGCGGCTTGAACCCGAGCGCATCCGCATTGGCGCGTTACGTGACCGCCTTGAGCAGGGAATTTTGCGCAATGGCGAGTGCGTTGTGCTTGGCGACATTCGCAATCGTTTGGCGAATACGACTAATATTGCCTTCGACCATCTCGAAGGTGAAGCGATTGCCCACCGTCTTAACCGGGCGGGCATCGCCGTATCGCTCGGGTCAGCCTGCAGGTCGGGCTCAATGCAGCCATCGCATGTTCTGCGTGCCATGCAGGTGCCTGCGTGGCGGATGCACGGCGCCGTGCGCTTTTCTCTTTCGCGCGAAACCTCCCTCGCCGAAGTCGATGAGGCCGTGTGCGCTGTGTCAGATATCGTGACTCGCATGCGCGCCAGCTCCCGCGCCACGGTCAGGGAGCAGACCTCGTGAAAATCATGATCCGCCGCTCTCCGGACACGGGCTTGTCAATCTACGTGCCAAAAAAGGATATCGAAGAGTCAATCGTGGCCTCCGAGTACGAGACCCTATGGGGCGGCTGGATCAAAGTCGCTAACGGTTGGGTGCTCGATTTGCCCGAGATGGCGAGCGACACACGGTTACCGATCACAATCGACGCGACGAAGCGGGATGAGAGCGGCGACGATCCATGAAGCGCTCACGGAGATGAGCGCTGTCGATGCGGCGGATGCAAAGGTTACTCTCGCCGACCTTGGCGCCCGCCCTGGGGACCGAGATCATTGTCGTCTCTCTCGTCCTGGCATCAGGGAATTGAAAATGCGATGTGCTGAGCACACCAGATGCATCGGTCGGCTTATTCGCCGGTAAGTCGGCGCTGTCTCGGGGCTTTGGGGGTCGACTGGCTGCGGCGCAGCATATCAAGATCAGCAAACGTCGGCCCGCCGCGACGGCATTGATGAGGCGGGGTTTACTCAGCCAGTCGGGACAAGGCGATTGCACCATCATCTTTGGCCCTCATTGCTGCCTGTCATATTCGGACGCGTGTTGCCCTAGTATTGGCCTTATGATGTCCGGCTTCCCCAGTTCGGATCGGGCCAATTGAGAGCGGCAGCGCGCGAAAGCCCGTTCAGATGAGCTGGATCGGGGCGAGCCCCGCGAGAGTGAAAAGCACACGAGATGGAGCCCCGAGTGAGAATGGCGACGCATCTGTCGCTTTGCCAACAAGCTCATCATTGCTGTCTTGCAAGTGCCAACGCTATCGCTGCGCCTACTCGGTGTACTGTGGTTGCATTCGCATCATCCTCGCCACGGCATGCAAGTTGCTAATCTTCCTGAAGCGCGCTCTAGGATGATCTGTGGGCGTCGATGCTTGCAGGGGAGTGATCTCGGTCGTGGAGCGCGGAAAATATATCAAAGCAGCGGTCAATAGCGGGAAGATCATGCAGTCCATAACCGAGCATAAGGGCTGCCGCGCTTCGGCGAAGACCGGGCGGGCGAGCTGCGGCTCGCAGGCCGGCCGAGGCGATCTGCCGGTCGAAATCTGGGAAAGGGTGAAAAACCATCCCTGTTACAGCGAGGATGCGCACCATCATTACGCTCGCATGCATGTCGCGGTCGCACCTGCCTGCAATATCCAGTGCAACTACTGCAACCGAAAATACGACTGCGCCAATGAATCGCGTCCGGGTGTGGTGAGCGAGAAGCTCACCCCTGAGCAGGCAGTGAGAAAAGTGATCGCGGTCGCGACGACCATTCCGCAGATGACGGTACTTGGCATCGCTGGTCCCGGCGATGCCCTGGCCAATCCAGCAAAGACGTTCAAAACGCTCGCGTTGGTCACCGAGGCTGCTCCTGACATCAAGCTGTGTCTGTCAACCAACGGACTAGCGCTGCCAGACTATGTCGATACCATCGTGAGGGCCAAAGTTGACCACGTCACCATCACCATCAACATGGTCGATCCTGAAATCGGAGCCAAGATTTATCCATGGATCTTCTTCAACCACAAGCGATACACCGGCATCGAGGCGGCAAGGATACTCACCAATCGCCAGCTTCAAGGGCTCGAGATGCTTAGCGAACGGGGCATTTTGTGCAAGATCAACTCGGTGATGATCCCCAATATCAATGATGACCACCTGGTCGAGGTCAACAAGGCGGTCACGTCGCGCGGTGCCTTCCTTCACAATATCATGCCGCTGATCTCCGTACCCGAGCACGGAACAGCATTTGGCCTCAACGGTCAGCGCGGTCCGACGGCTCAAGAATTGAAGACGCTGCAAGATGCTTGCGAAGGGAAGATAAACATGATGCGGCATTGCCGGCAGTGCCGCGCTGATGCGGTCGGTCTACTCGGCGAGGATCGCAGCGCGGAGTTCACCAATGATCAGGTGATGAAAATGGACGTCCATTATGACCTAGAGATGCGCAAGGCTTATCAAAAAAGGGTAGAGAATGAGCGCGTCTCCAAAGTCGCGGCCGGTCAAAAGGAGTTGGCGGGAGTCTCCGGAGAGATGAGCGCGATCACTGTTCTAGTAGCCGTCGCAACTAAGGGCTCGGGATTGATCAACGAGCACTTTGGACATGCAAAGGAATTCCAACTGTACGAGCTCTCCACATCCGGCGCCAAGTTCGTCGGGCTACGTCGTGTGGAGGGTTACTGCCAGGCCGGCTATGGCGAGGAAGATAGGCTATCCGTGATCATGCGCGACATCCGTGACTGCCACGCGGTCTTCGTGGCTAAGATCGGCGGCTGCCCCAAGAGCGGCCTGATCAAGGCTGGGATCGAGCCGGTCGATCAATTCGCCTATGAGTACATTGAGAAGTCGACGATCGCTTGGTTCAGGGCCTATGTCGGCAAAGTAAAGCGCGGGGAGATCCAGCATGTGCAGCGCGGCGTGCCCCCGCGTTGGCCTGGAGATCGGATCTCTGCGGCGTAAGGAGGAATATGTGCCATTCAAAATCATCGCCTCGCAGTGCACGAGCTGCTCAGCTTGCGAGCCTTTATGCCCGAACGTTGCTATTTCGGAGAAGGGGGGAAACTTTGTCATTGAAGCGGCGAAATGCAGCGAATGCGTGGGGCATTTTGACGAACCGCAATGTGCCGCTGCCTGTCCGGTCGACAACACCTGCGTGGTTGACAGGGCCTTGCCTCGCTACCAGGCGCCCGTCTGAAGTGTGGAGCCTGACCGGCAATGCAATCGCTGGTGCTGAACACGTCCCAAACGTCGCGCTGCGAACTGGCGGCTCCGCAGGCGCCGGCGTCTGCTCTTACGGACGGTGGCCGCTCTGGATTCCTGCGATGGGGCTGTTGCTGGCGGGCAGCACAGCCTGGCGACATTTCGGCGCTCGAGGGCGCCTCGTGATGCGGAGCAGAGTGTCCCCTCGGCGTGCCCCCGCGCCGTCGGTGCATGAGGAGCGAAATATGAACAGAATTCTCCGGGATAGCGACGCCGTCGAGCTAAGCGACCCACCCGCCTTCAGCTTTGGCCAAAAGCTTCGCGCCAATCGCGTCATCCGGAATGATGGCACCTATCCCGGCAAGGAGATCGGAGACGTCTTGGTCAAGAAGGGGGAGGTGGGCTACGTCGTCTCGATCGGCACGTTCTTGCAGCAATTCTACATCTACGGCGTGGAGTTTTTGGAAAGCGGCTACCGCGTTGGCATGAAACGCAAGGAACTTGAGCCAGTGGATGCAGGCGAGGAGGTCGATGATTTGCCACTACCGGAGGAGTCATGACTCAGCGAGGTTTTCCAAAATATTGGTGGGGCCAGCGGGGTAAACCGACAGCCGACCTGATCAAGCACCGCTCATCGGTCGATACGGAGACGGACGGAGCTTCGCTCGCCGCCAGGCCGAGCCGCCAGACCGTCATCGATACTCTCAACAACAAAGCGCATGAGCCTATCTTTATCGTTGATTTTGGTGAGGAGCTGCTCATCTGCTGGAGTTCAAGAGAACATCAAAAGGCATTGAAGGGAGGCTTTCATCATGAATTCCGCACTGATGAGGAAAGTAAAACCGGGGTTGGCGCGTCATCTCAACGAGCTTGATCGCAAACGGATCGAACGCGGCTTGAGCGCGCGGAAGCGCTATCTCTACGTCTCGCCAAACGTGACGCCCGTGTGGGGCGGCTACTGCATCGAGAGTCCCTGCTGCTCGCGCAATATCGACAAGGATGGCGCGCTCGTCGATGTCGCGCTGATCCTTTATGATGGCGTGACCGGGATCTGGAAGCTGTTTCGCAAAAATCATGCGGGGGGAGTCTGGGAATTTTACAGCCTCTATCATCGCTTGATCCCTGCAATCGACGAATTGAATGCGGATCCTGAGCGCCTGTTCTGGCAATGAAGGACCACCGTCCCCGAGGATAGAAGAACGACGATGGCGATCACGACCGAGGAATTGATCGAGATCGAACGGCTGCTTGCTGCCGATAGCGACGGCATGGGTCCCTTTGTCCAGCTGCGCCGCGGGCGGGGCGTGATGCGTGAGTTCGACACTCAACGCGGGCGACCGGGATCGCATTGGCCAAAGGAATGTTGGGCCGTGAGCAATGAGCCGGCCGAATACGGCGCAGTGCTGTGCAAGCCTACCGATGATGTCTTGGAGTGGTGTCGCATGGTCGAGCAGTGCTACGACGCGCATCTGCAATCACGTGAAGGAGTCCCGCTAAGATATTCGAAATCGACCACATTACAGTCGAGCTTGTCGGGTGTCAGCTCGTGATCGTAAGCGGCCAAAATAAGGAATCGGTATGAGCTTGTAACAAATCATCATCCACGTCCGCTTCGCCCCGAATGGGCGGGTGATACAAATCGGCCAGCGTCCAGGGAAGCTCACTCCGAACGGGTGGTTCGATGTCCTCAACACCCGTGCCAGCTCGGCTTATCAGCCGCTCGCTCGTGGCCGCGGGGTATTCCGGTTGAGCCGAACTGCTGTCGATACCTTAAAGCAGGAAACGACGGGGCCGGGTTGAGCGAACCGGTAACCGCGATTTGATGAGTGAACAGATCGAGGGCGACGCCGTCTCTCCGGCCGACATTATTGTTCTGAGCGAGGCCATGGGCATTCAATCGCTGATAGCGGCGAGAACGTCGGCATTGCCGCAACTTCCCTCAATTGTGAGGCGCGCTATGACGCATTTGGTGTGCAACTTGCTCTTCGAGAAAGTTGATCGGGGGGATTGTTGCATGAATGAGAGGTCTCGATGCCGGGAGAAGAGGTTGTCATTGATCAGCAGGCGACCTTCGGACGTGAAGGTGCCTATCGCTCATCTCAGCGACGACAGCGAGTAAGGCGCCCGACCATTCCGACTGCCTTCGCAAGCGGGAGTTGGTGTCAGCAGGTGTCCATGCGCCAATGGACGGTCATCGTTGGACATTGCGGGCGGCTATGCGCTCACATCTCATCCCGACAGCTGAAATTCACTATCAGAGGATAGGCGCGTGAACTCAGAAAAAGAATTTCATCTCCCTCAACTCTATAGGCACCATGTCTTTGCGTGCAACACGCAGCGTCCGCCAAACCATCCCCACGGCAGTTGTGGCGCCTCCGGCGCGCAAGCTCTGTGGGATCGAATGGGCAAGGCGATCGAAGCGCAAGGCCTCGACGATATTGGCTTCGCGACTGCGGGCTGCCTTGGCTTTTGTAACTCTGGTCCTTTGCTGGTTGTCTATCCCGACGGAGTCTGGTATCGCGCGACCACGCCTGAGGATGTCGACGAGATCGTCATATCCCACCTCAAGCACGGCCAACGTGTCGACCGGCTTGTGATAGTGCTCAAGCGAAGCTAGAGGCGTCGCTTGGCGGCCGCTTGCCGGGTTAGCTAGCATGGTCGGCTCGACGTTGGGGGGCGGATCGTCTGAGATTAACCGGGCACTTCGCGGCCAAGATTAGGCTGTCAGCGGCGTATCGCCTTCTTATCAGGCAAATGGGAAAATGGCTTCGGTCTTAAGCGTGGCGAAACAGACGTATGATCATATTCTGAGTCGACGTTTGTGTAATGTTACTCACGTGCTGCGCGATTCGTAACTTGCAGCGCGAGCAACGCCAGCGGTTCCCTCTCTTGCGAGCTGACGCGTCGATGGCGCGTCAGCCGGCTTTCCGTGTCAGTCCGGCGAGAGTAGGAGGCGAGCTCGATGATCCTGCTGGGATCCGAGTTTATCAAACGGCCTCTCCACTCTGGCTCTGCTCTAACGTCAGAACTTGTAAGCGACGCCGCCGCTGACGAGCCATGGATCAATATGGGCGCGGCCCGTAACGGCAATCGCATTGTTTAAGGTGGCCGAGTACTCCGGCCGCAGCCACAGCTTTTTAACGTCAAAGTTGAGGCCCCAGTGGCGATCGAGCATGTAATCGAAACCGAATTGGACTGCCGCGCCGAATTGGTTTTTGATGTTTAGATCCGTGACGGAAAGCCCGGCGAGCGAAGTATTGGCTGCCGATTGGTTGAAGAATACAGTGTAGTTGATGCCCGCGCCGACATAGGGCTTAAGCGGCCCAAAATCGGTGAAGTGATATTGCAGGGTCAGTGTAGGAGGCAAGAGCCAGGCTTTGCCGATATCGAGCCCTGTGAGCGCGCCATTGCCGCTGACGTGATGGCTGGTCACGCCGAGAATGAGTTCGGCGGCTAAGTTAGCTGTGAAGAAATAGGTGATGTCGAGCTCTGGTATAGCTTGATCGCTGATCGAAAGCCCAGAGTTGGGTGATGACAGCAACGGCGTCCCTGGAACGTTGACGGAACTGCCTGCGGTATCCGGCAAAACGCCAAGCACGCGCAGGCGGATCATCCACGGGTTGCGGGGTTCAATAGGGGGAGCTTTATAGTAGACCGGCGCCGGACCCAGATCAGCACCACGTACCGAGTTGCTGGCCAACGAGGTCGCTAGCGCGAAGACCGATACAGTTGCCAGGACTGTTCTTGCTCTCATCGAATTCTCCATTCCAAAAGTCGCGCGAGAAGCCGCGCAAGGTCTCTGTCACACATAAGGAACGGCGAAAGATTTGATACCAATCAAATATGGGAGCGATCGTGCCGCTCAGTTGCATCAGGATCACAGCTGCGAAACACGTTTTGCTAAAGGAAATACTCGCGCCAAGCAAGCCGCAAGTCGAGAACGTCATTCTTCTGGTGTGATCGTCCGGAACAGGCTCATTCGCTTGATCCCATCTTCGGGCAGCGCGTGCGAGTTGCTTGGTGCAGGCATCCCTGGAGATGCTCCTGCGTCTGGTGGCCAAGCAGCGACAGCGCGGGCTCGCGATCGAGCCCGGCACATCGTATTCCGTCTAAGTCGATCAACGGTCGTCGTATCAGGAGTGGATCACTCACCATCAATGCGAGTGCGCTCGCCGCGTCGATAGAATCGAGATTGACTTCGCCCGACTTGACACGAGGCGCGGCTCGGTTGAACCAGGAGCCGACGGGCATATTGCGAAAGAAGCTGCGCAATTCGTCCGCATGCCATGGCTCCTTCAAGATGTCCTGGACGACCACGTCATGACCGGCGGACTTTAGCGCTTGAATCTGACGCGCGTTCGTGGCGCAGCCGGGCTTCTGATAAAAGATGATTGTAGCCACGGCGTACCTATGTAGGCGTGCTATGCTGGGCGAATAGCACAGGGCTGCTGCTTCCCGGGAGCCATTCGAAGTTCTTGACAGTCAACGTCAATATCAGCGCATGGTGCGCCCTCAGCGAATTTGCAAAGCCGCTGGCCCGTCTCATTTTGACTCCGTCCGGCATCTTTACTCCTCACATGGCTGAGCTTGCGCGAGCGGCAGCAAGTTCTGTTCCACAATGGCGGCATCGGCTAAGTCAGCCTATTTGGCTGTTGGCGTTCATGTTTGCGATTGTTTGTTCGTTGTCTGACAGCCGGGCAGATCTTGTCAGATCCAAAACAGCCTACGATCGCGCGCCGGCTGGTTGCTTTTGGAAACGTAATCAGAAGCTTAAGGTGCCGGGTTAGACCTTGGCACGGCTGTTGCTGATAAGCGGCAGCAACACTGAGTGAGGGCTGAGTGCACGCCGACGTGTAAGGCGAGCGATGCGCTCCTTCCCTTGAACCCGTGTGCCCCCGTTTCTGCGAGGGAAGCAAAGCTCGCAAAAGAAGCGCGCAACGTTTGGCAAATCGGTTGATGGAGAGCAGCATGGCTTCACTAAGACAAATCGCCTTCTACGGGAAGGGCGGAATCGGCAAGTCCACCACTTCGCAGAACACGCTAGCGGCGCTGGCAGAGATGGGTCAGAAGATCCTGATTGTAGGGTGCGATCCGAAAGCGGACTCGACTCGCCTTATTCTGCACGCCAAGGCTCAAGACACGATTTTGAGTCTTGCCGCGAGCGCCGGCAGCGTGGAGGATCTAGAGCTCGAGGACGTAATGAAGGTTGGCTACCAGGACATTCGCTGCGTTGAGTCCGGTGGCCCTGAGCCAGGTGTCGGCTGCGCCGGCCGCGGTGTCATCACCTCGATCAATTTTCTTGAAGAGAACGGAGCCTACGAGAACATTGACTATGTTTCTTACGATGTGCTTGGCGACGTTGTTTGCGGTGGCTTTGCGATGCCAATCCGCGAAAACAAGGCGCAGGAGATCTACATCGTGATGTCTGGTGAAATGATGGCAATGTATGCCGCAAACAATATTTCCAAGGGGATCCTGAAATACGCGAACTCAGGTGGGGTGCGGTTGGGCGGCCTGATCTGCAACGAGCGGCAGACCGACAAGGAATTGGAACTGGCGGAAGCGTTGGCCAAGAAGCTTGGCACTCAACTGATCTACTTCGTGCCGCGTGACAATGTGGTGCAGCATGCAGAGCTGCGTCGCATGACGGTGCTTGAATATGCACCCGATTCCAAGCAGGCTGATCACTATCGGAAACTAGCGGCCAAGGTTCACAATAATGGCGGCAAGGGCATCATCCCGACCCCGATCTCAATGGATGAGCTCGAGGACATGCTGATGGAGCATGGCATTATAAAGGCCGTGGATGAATCAATCATCGGCAAAACCGCCGCCGAACTCGCAGCCTCGTAAAGGCCGCGAGTCGCCGCCTTGCGAAGGCGAGCGACAGATGCCGGTCTCCCTCACCCCCCTCCCGGGGGGGCCGGCATACTGACGATCGGCCGCGAAAACCAGAGTGCGCCGTGACGAACCACGCATTGTGAAAAACCGCAGAGTTATGTCCGAGCCGCACGTCCTTCCGTTCACGACTGCCTGTGCTGCTGACGCCAATAGCCAGTTGCACAAGGGAATTTCAACCTACCGGCTGCTCACCGGTGAACATCCTGCAAATGCCGATATCGCCATCGACAGCAATCTCGATCGCCATGCCCTGGCGTCTATCCTGGCGGCTGCCACGATGGATGGTGGCTGTCTGTCTGAGAAAGTTGGCCTGTCCGGCGTTGAATTGGCGGTCTTACTGGAGCAGCACTTTCTCCCAACCGGGATCAGGGCCCCGGAGCAGGCCGCGCCCTTCAAGCGGGAAGAGGATGAGGAGATCGCAATGCTTCGCGATCTGTTGCTCAAGCATCGCTCGACGGAAGGGGATATCGGCCGGTGGCTGGCTGCGATGATCGCGCGCCGCGCCATGGAGCCGGACCATCTTTGGGAAGCTCTCGGCTTGCGTGATCGTGGCGAACTCTCGCTCGTGATGAGCCGGCATTTCGCGCCGCTCGCCGCGAGCAATGTCAACAATATGCGTTGGAAGCGCTTCTTCTACCGCATGCTTTGCGAGGACGAAGGCCTTGCGATGTGCACGACACCCGTGTGCAATCAATGTAACGAATTCAACATCTGTTTCGGTGAAGAAAGCGGTGAGAGCCGGATGGCCGAGCGTCGGCGCGATTTGCTGTTGCAGGCCGCAGCATGGCCGGCTGTGTCCAGCGGCCGGGCATCTGAAACGCCAGGAGAGACCGCAGTCGCATCGTTATCCGAAAAGGCTTCACCGCATTTGTAGGCCGCAGGTCGGAGGAGGGCGCGGATCACCAACTTGGATGCGAGCGGACGGCCGTGTGGTTAAGGCGGCAAGATCGAGTGCTAGGCTACAGTTCACCCGTGTTGGTGCGCCGCAACGGACCTGTCGCACCAAAGGGCAACGCGTTCGGCCTCATAGCGCTGTCGCATTTGCCACGATGCATTTGCTGAACAAGGTCATAAAGAGAAGCGTGACTTCTTGCACTAGGTCGGCCGTTAGGATCACAAAGACTGCGGCGGTAACGGCGGGCGCGGTCAACAAAAACATCGCGTCCGCGCAATTATCGAAGCAGATCTTCCGCTTACCATGATGGAGTGCCGCACGGACCCGGGAAAGAGGCGCCGACGCGAGGGTCGACGCAAGGGTGTCGATGAAATATGTGGTCCCTTGCCACAATATCCATGCCGTCTTCGGGCTGTGTAGTCATCAGGAGCTAACGATGGAAAAGGTCAACCAAGTGTTAGGATATACCGGGCCCGCGAACTTCAGGTGTCAGTCATGAGAAGTCTTTCCGCGCCGTCACCGAGTTCTCATCAGATTGAGCGCAACCGCAAAACCCGCGGGCGCGTTGTCGTTACTGTTTCGGATCCGCTCAATGTGGGCGCTCACCAGAGCTAAACCGAAGGAGAATATTCGATGATCAGCTCATCCCCAGCAACCGGTATTCTAGATCGACTCGGCAAGGCCTCATCGGCAGAGGAGTTTTTTTCGCTGCTTGGCGTCGAGTACGACCCTAAGATCGTGAATGTCGCGCGCCTTCACATTTTGAAGCGCATGGGACAATACCTCGCACAGGAGAAATTTGCTGGTGCCGCAGAGCCGGAAATCAGAACTCGATGCAAGGCGATGCTGGAACGGGCATATGGAGATTTCGTGGCATCGTCACCGATCGACGAGCGAGTGTTCAAGGTTTTGAAGGATGCCGTCTCAGACTCCAAGAAGGCTGCGGCCTTCGTTCCTTTGAGCGAGTTGAAGTGACCTAGCGTTCCACTGTAAGCGAAGTCTGTCCGGCGGACGCCGAGGCGCTCCGTTAATGCGGCTTTCTATTTATCGCGGCAAGTCTCTTAGTCATGGCCCGGCCAACGGCTGTCGTATTCCCGACCCATGTCCGGATTATTCGTGACCAGGTATCAGCAGCTGTTTGATGTGTGGCGCAAGCCAATACGTCCCACTGACTTCAATCGTCTTTGCAACTGGTACGACACTTGCTGTTGTCCTGCTGATCTGATCATCGATGCCGACAGATGGTGGCGCCCACGGTGAGTTTGAAGGAGGACCCATGATGCTGCTTACAGTGCCTGCCGAGCCCCCCTGCGGCATCATATCGAGGCCTACGATGCCGTCAGGTCTGTTCGCAACGGTCTTTGACGCGGTCGCAGTTTCGTAGTGACGGTGAGATGGTAGTCAATAATAGGTGTCCCCTTCGCGCGGCTCTTGCGGCGGCTATGCACAGTAGCGTCCGCATCAAATCGGCCCCCGATCCCGCTCAAATGTGTCTGCATCTCATCGCAGATAGAAACTGCGTTACGAAAAGTGGTGCCCTCCTCCCACACGGAGTGCCAGCGCTGGAGGCTCGGCACGGTCGCGTGACAGAAGCCTTGCCAGGACCTCCATCGATGGTACCGGCGAGGCGCCGCGAACGGACTAGTCAACTAAGGCATGGAAGTGGCCGGTCAGGATCACCTCGTCCTGGCCGGCCACGGTGGCGCTCGTCGAGCCCGGCACCCAAGGATTCAGTTTGCAAGATCCCTCCAAAGCCGGCCGAATGGGTGCGCCAATTGCGACGACGCGTATTGTGGTGCGACTGGTCCGAGCGCGCAGGCGGGCAGAGCAGCCAGCCACTTGCCGGCCAAAAGTGAACTTCGGTTAACGAAAGCGAAAAAGCAACCCGTGGCGCGGGCGCGCCTATCTCCAGAGGAATTTAGACTATGAGCAAGGTCAGCAAAACGGCGATGCCAGCAGGGGCCGGCCGCGGAGCAGCCAAAAAAGAACTGCCGGAGCACTTCAAGTCGTACAAGCACGTCTGGGTCTTCGTCGAGCTGGAGCGGGGCCAAGTGCATCCCGTTTCCTGGGAGCTCATGGGTACGGGGCGTGGTCTTGCCGACAGGCTAAAGGTGAATCTTGCCGCTGTCGTTGTCGGTCCGGAGGGGCAGCACACACGCAACGCCGCACTTGAAGCCTTTTGCTACGGCGCCGATCTGGCCTATCTCGTGAGCGACAATGTGTTGTCGGATTACCGCAACGAATCTTATACGAAAGCGCTCACCGAACTCGTCAACACCTACAAGCCCGAGATATTACTGTTGGGTGCCACGACGCTTGGTCGCGATCTCGCAGGTTCCGTGGCGACGAATCTATCGACGGGGCTTACTGCCGACTGCACCACGCTGGACGTGGACGCCGACGGTTCACTTGCGGCGACGCGGCCAACTTTTGGCGGCTCGTTGCTCTGCACAATCTATACCTTGAATTACCGCCCGCAGATGGCCACGGTCCGCCCGCGAGTGATGCCGATGCCTGCACGCGTTATGCGCGATGCCGCTCGTATCGTCGTTCATCCGCTCGGCCTTGTAGAAGACGATATAGTCACGAAAGTATTGTCCTTCCTACCCGACCGCGATGCAGAAACTTCCACTCTGGCCTATGCCGATGTTGTGGTTGCGGGCGGCCTTGGACTGGGATCGCCTGAGAACTTCCGGTTGGTACGCGAGCTCGCAGCTCTGCTTGGGGCTGAATATGGCTGCTCGCGTCCTCTCGTGCAAAAGGGCTGGGTTACGTCTGACCGGCAAATCGGTCAGACAGGCAAAACCATCCGGCCGAAGCTCTATATTGCCGCGGGCATTTCCGGTGCGATCCAGCACCGGGTCGGCGTCGAGGGCGCGGATCTGATCGTCGCCGTTAACACGGACAAAAACGCTCCGATCTTCGACTTCGCCCATCTCGCGATCGTCAGTGATGCTATGCAATTGTTGCCAGCCCTGACGGCTGCATTTCGCGCGCGGCTTCTGCCAGATTCGCGCGCCAGGATCGCGGTCTAGAGGAGATATTGATGATTGAAGAGAGATTCGATGCGATCGTGGTCGGAGCCGGTATGGCCGGCAACGCGGCGGCATTGACGATGGCCAAACAGGGCATGAAGGTGCTGCAGCTCGAGCGGGGCGAATATCCCGGATCGAAAAATGTGCAGGGGGCCATCCTCTATGCCGACATGATGGAAAAGCTGATCCCCGAGTTTCGAGAGGAGGCGCCACTCGAACGCCACCTGATCGAACAGCGGTTCTGGATGATGGACGATCGCTCGCATGTCGGCATGCACTACCGTTCGGAGGACTTCAACGAGCAGAGGCCGAACCGCTATACGATTATACGCGCCCAGTTTGACAAATGGTTTTCTTCAAAGGTGCGGGAAGCTGGCGCGATCGTGCTTTGCGAGACCACCGTCACAGAGCTCGCGCAGGACGATCGTAACAGGGTCGTCGGTGTTCGTACAGATCGCCGTGACGGCGAGATACATGCTGACGTCGTCGTTCTGGCCGAAGGGGTCAATGGCTTGCTCGGCACGCGTGCGGGCCTGCGCGCCCGTCCGGCACCCGATAACGTTGCGCTCGCGGTGAAGGAAATGCACTTCTTGCCCCGTGAAACCATCGAAGCACGCTTCAATCTTAAGGGGGATGAAGGCGTCGTGATAGAGGCTGCCGGTACCATTTCCCGCGGCATGACCGGGATGGGTTTCATCTACGCCAACAAAGAGTGCATTTCGCTTGGCATCGGTTGTCTCGTCGCCGACTTCCAACGCACGGGCCAAACGCCGTATGGCCTGCTCGATGAATTCAAAAGGCATCCCTCTGTGGCGCCACTGATAGCAGGGTCCGAAGTAAAGGAATATTCGGCGCATCTCATTCCCGAAGGCGGTTACAAATCGATCCCACAGCTTTATGGGGAGGGCTGGGTCGTCGTGGGCGATGCCGCCCAACTCAACAATGCCGTTCATCGTGAGGGCTCCAATCTCGCGATGACATCGGGCCGTATCGCGGCCGAAGCGATAGGTCTGGTCAAATCGCGCGGCGAACCGATGAGTGCAACAAATCTCTCAATCTACAAAAAGATGTTGGACGATTCTTTCGTCATCAAAGATCTCAAGAAGTACAAGGATTTGCCACCCCTCATGCATACCCACTCCGAAAATTTCTTTCTCACTTATCCGCAGCTTATCTCCAAGGCGATGCAGAACTTTGTGCGCGTCGATGGTACGCCCAAGGTTGAGAAGGAGAAGGCGAGCCTCAAATCCTTTGTCAAGACGCGGTCATGGTCAGGTCTGGTCGGCGATGCTTACCGTTTTGCCAGGGCCTGGCGGTGATCGCGACAGTGTGAAGTCCAACAGTGGAAGGCAAAAGCATGAATGTCGAACCCTCCGTGCGCGTCGAAGACAAGCTGTACTACAACCGTTATCTTGTCGACGCCGGGCACCCTCACGTCAGGGTACGTGCGCACAAGACGCCATCGCCGCAGCTCCTCACACTTTTGAAGGCCTGCCCGGCGCGATGCTACGAGCTCAACGACAACGGCCAGGTCGAAGTTACAGTTGATGGCTGCATTGAATGCGGTACCTGCCGCGTGATCGCCGAGCCGACCGGCGACATCGAATGGAGCCACCCGCGCGGCGGATATGGTGTTCTGTTCAAGTTTGGGTGATGACAGAGCGAAGGGTGGTGCGGCGTTAGCCGACGCAATCTCACTGTATCTGTGGCGCGCTCACTGTCACCTGCATAGCGCCGGGTTGTTTGAGAAGACACCCGTCATCGCAACGCGACGCAAGACGTGACATGCAGATAAGCAGCAAAAGGCTCGTTGTGGCGCCACTGAGTAGCGCCACGATGCCGTCGATCTGATGGCAGAGAAAAGATCAGTCTCCTGCCTGAGGGGAGGCAGGCCCAGCGGCCTCGAGTGCGATCGCCACTGACTGTGTGATCG
Organism: Bradyrhizobium genomosp. I (2014); assembly: GCF_000261685.1. Lineage (GTDB taxonomy): Bacteria > Pseudomonadota > Alphaproteobacteria > Rhizobiales > Xanthobacteraceae > Bradyrhizobium. The sequence continues at coordinate 28,074 of NZ_AJQE01000393.1, forward strand.
CAGCAAAGCGCACGGCGGTCTGGATCGTCTCCGAATTGACGCCCGCGGCTCTCAATGTCCTCTCATGGGCATCAATGCAGATACCGCAGCCGTTTATGGAGGAGACAGCAAGCGACCACAGCTCGAAATCGGACTTGTCCACGCCGGGATTGCCAATCACGTCCATGCGCAGCCGCGGCGGCATCGTCTTGTATTCTGGGTTGGAAGCGAGGTGAACGAAGCGGTAGTAGACATTGTTCATTACCACTACGGAGGCCGCAGCTTTCGCTGCGGCGATCGCCACAGATGTCATCACGCCCGAGGCTGCCGATTCCACCGCGGCAATCAGGGCTGAATTGCGGGTGGCAACTGCACTCGCTACCAGCACCCCGTATTTTCGCCGCGGCGAAAGCGTCTCATCGGCCATCAAGGAGGTCAAGTTAATCCTGACATCCTTCGCGAAATCGGGAATCTTGTCGTAGATTTGTTCGATCGGCGACATGCTGCGTCACGCAACCTTCAGTGTTTCCCCGCCGATTTCGCGGTTGCAGGGACAGAGCTCGTCGGTTTGCAGCGCGTCTAGAACGCGGAGTGTGTCCTTAGGACTGCGGCCCACACTCAGATTGGTCGCATAGACGTGCTGAATCGTGTTTTGGGGGTCAACAATGAAGGTATAACGATAGGCAACCCCTTCGGGTGAACGCACCCCGAGGCCATCGACGAGCGTTCCCTTTGTGTCGGCAAATTGCCAGATTGGTAGATTGTGCAGGTCGACATGTGAGCGCCGCCAAGCAAGCTTGCAGAACTCGTTGTCAGTCGAGCCACCCAGTACAACCGCATCTCGGTCAGCGAATTCCTTGGAAAGCCGAGCAAATTCTGCGATCTCTGTCGGGCAGACGAAGGTAAAGTCCTTTGGGTAAAAGAAGATGATCTTCCATTTCTCCGGAAAGCTCATTTCGGTCAGCGTCTCAAACGCACTCTGCCCTTCCTCTTCCTGCGCTTGAAAACCGGGCTTCACGCCTGTGATGTCGAATGGCGGCAACTGACTTCCAATTCCGAGCATGGTGTCCTCACAAACTTGCTTTTGTAGATCGTGACCTCACTGGTGGAGCAAACCATATGCCACGCATTCTTAGACCTAGAATTGGCGCAACAAGACCAGCCCAGCGGCTTGGATACAGGCGCCTTTGAGCACGAAAGTACACGGGCGCTGGCTACGCGGTTGGCGGGAAGACGGCAGCCAGACCTAAACCGAAGCAATCTCGTCCCCGACCGGTAGGCACTGCACAGCCGGCCTGGCCGGGCTATGGCAGTTTGGCGCTCGCCGCTGGTAACTGCGACGTCGTGCCGTTCAAGGTCCACAATCGGCGCGTTCGCAAGGCATCGAGGCGGCGCAGCAGCGGACGCGGGAGCTAAGGCGGCTTCCGCAAATGGCGAAGGGTTTCGATGGGCGTGCGCCGCCCGGTATCGTTCCGACCAATAGCCGCAGCTGGGGTTGAACGGCGCCGGCCGCAAGGCATGTTTTTCGGAACGTCTGTTAAGTCCGGTACGCCTGGCTATCGTAACGATTCGGCGCGCAGGTCCGGTCAGCTCATTCCCGTTGTTTGGCGAATTTGCTGATCGCAAGGAGATGGGGTCCTGCTGCGAAGCGCCCGGGAGACGGCGGGCGCAGCCTCGGCAACCGTTTTTGTCAAGACCGGATTGTTCTGCTGCCGAACGGTTGGGAAATCGAGATCTGTTCTCCCCTCGCAACGTTCGCTTGCGAGCATAATGTGTGTGCCCCCCTCGAGTGCCGCTGCACCTGTAAGGTGATGCCTTCCTCGCTGCGCGACATCCAAAGCGGAATCGGCAGGTAGCCTCAAGATCGTCTTTGGCAGGTAAAGAACTGCCCGGAGCGCTATTCGAATCTATCTCATCTAGACTATCGATGATGGCCGCGATCTTGCTGGTGTGTTTCTCGCGTCCAGACATAGCCGTCCAAGGTGCTCATGGGGATGTGGCAGGCCTTGCAAGCCACCGCTCGGCAGCCCGAGCGGAACGGCGCGCGCGACTTCCGCGAAGAGCTATGCGGGATTTTGGGTGACGA
>NZ_AJQE01000394.1 GCF_000261685.1 Bradyrhizobium genomosp. I (2014)
GAAACTCCCGCAACAGATCATCCATGAAAACAGGCCTTCATACAGGAAGGGCGCGCACGAGGCGTGATGCGCCATTTCGGAATGGGGCCAGCTTCACCGCAAAGCGTTTAATATTGGTTGAGTATGTGCAAAAGAACGGAACCAACAAAGAGATAAGGCGCTCCGGACAAGCCGAAGCGCCTCGTAAAGATTCGATTAAGAAGCCGAGCGCGACGCGACGTTTACGAAGCGGTAACGATGATGGCTTCGCCGTCCGGTTTGAGCGTTACCGTGAGCCCGCAGGCCTGCGCGAGCAGCCGCGTATAATAAGGCTGGATCGCGTGCGCGTCCGCTGCGGGGCCGCGCTCGCCGCTCAGGAGCTCGGAGATGTTCTGCGGCAGGCGCGCATTGTGTCCGGTCGCGGTGATGCGAAAGCTCATCGTCTCGCCCTCGCCGATCGGGTCGATCGTCAGCATGCCGCCGCGCGGGATGGTATGCTGGGCGACGACCAGCATGTTGAGCAGCAGCTTGACGCGATTCTTCGGCAGCAGCAGCCGCGGCAGATTCCAGGTGATCGAGCACTTGCCGTCCTCGATGTGGCCGCGCGCCATGGTCTGGGCATCGCCGAGATCGATCTGCGCGCCGGAGGAGCCGGCGGCGCCGAAGGCAAGGCGGCAGAACTGGAGCCGGGCCGAGGCGGTCTTGGCGCTCTTGCGAATCAGGTCGAGCGCGAACTCGCGGTCCTCGGGCTTGGGGTCGTCGTCGAGCACTTCGAGCCCGTTGACGATGGCGCCGACGGGGCTGATGAGATCGTGGCAGACCCGCGAGCACAGGAGCGCGGCGAGTTCGAGCATATCGGGAGCGGTAACGGGCGCGGGCGACGAGGCGTCAGACATATAAAGGGGTCCTGGAGGGTTCCTGGAATTGCACGGCGCTGGACGCCGCGAATCACGCATGCTTGACGGATGCTGCGGGTTCTAACATTCGCAAGCCCGCGGCAGCTAGCTTGCGATCGGTTCGAAGCGGCCATAAAGCCCAGGCGAATCAATCGGGCCGAATCAGTTGGGCGAGGAACGGAGTTGCCGATGAATGAGGCATGCAGGTGATGCGGATCATCGACGGGGCGGCCGCATTCGGCCTGATGGAGCCGCTGACCGCCCTGGTGGTGCAGGCGGGCGAGGCGATCCTTGCCGTCAACCGCGCCGCCATGCGGATCGAAGGCAAGCAGGACGGCTCGCCGGTGACCGAGGCCGACCTTGCCGCCGACCGCATCATCGCAGACGGCCTCGCGCAGCTCGCGGGTGATGTTCCGACGCTCTCCGAAGAGCGAACCCAGCTCGCCTCCCCGCCGTTTCGGGGCAGCTTCTTCCTGATCGATCCGCTCGACGGTACCAAGGAATTCGTCGCCGGTCGCGACGAGTTCACCGTCAACCTCGCCCTGGTGACATCGGGCGTGCCGCTGCTCGGCATCGTCAGCGCGCCCGCGCTGGGCCTGCTCTGGCGCGGCATCGTCGGCCGCGGCGCCGAGCGGGTGGAGTTCAACGGCGCAACCATCGGGGCGACCGAGCCGGTCCACACCCGCAAGCTGCCGCCACGCGGAGAGCCCTGGATCGCGGCGGTGAGCCGCTCGCATGGCGATCCCAAAAGCGAGGCTTTCATCGACAACAGGCCCAATGCCGTCCGAAAAACGGTCGGCTCGGCCGTGAAATTCGGCCGGATCGCGGAAGGCAGCGCCGACATCTATCCCCGGTTCGGGCCGACCTCGGAATGGGATGTCGGGGCCGGCGCTGCGGTCGTGACCGCGGCCGGCGGCAAGGTGACCGACGGCAAGGGCGGCGAGCTCCGATTCGGCCAGCGCAGCGACACCGGCTTCATCATCCCGGAGTTCATAGCCTGGGGCGATCCGCAGGCGGCAGGGTGCTACTGACTGAGCTGTTCCTGAAGCGCCGGCCAGCGCTTGCCCACTTCATAGAGGAAGCGCTCGGGATTGGCGACGAAAGCGTCGCGATTGGATTCCCGGCTGAACAAATAGAGCCGCTGCGCCACGATCGCGAAGAAACGGGGATTGCCGGCAATGGTGACGCCGCGGGCGATGTCGGCCGGATCATAGCCGCCGAATTGCGGTCCGTAGATCTCGGGATGGGCCAGGAAAGAGGCGCGGTTGCCCTCGTTCCGGAAACGCCAGACAGCCCCCCAGAGATTCGCCTCGAACTCCATCGTCCCCTGCCTGGCCGTGCCAGCGACGAAATAAGCGACGGGGTCAAAGCCCTCGATGGCAACGCCGGTGAAACGGTTGACGACGATCCGCTCGGTGGTGGCGGCCCATGCCGGCAACGCCGAGCAGGTGATCCAAATGCCCGCCAGCAGGCAGACGCGGCGGCCGATCAAGGCAATTCCGGGGCGCAAAGGGCTATCTTCCTGCCGTTGTGCCGTCATAGTTGCTGCGGATAACATCCGAGTCGAGGGGACATTCGGCGCAACCTACAGCCGCGCCTGTTGGCGTCAGGTTAAGGAAGCGACCGGATTCGGTACCAGGGGTTCTTTATGACTTTCGCATCACGCCTTGCTGCGCTCGCGCTTGCCGCGATGATCGGCTGGATCGTGCCGGCCTCCGCCCAGACGCCGCCACCGCCCGACCTGCCACCGGCGCAGCGGACCCCGACGCCCAACACCTATGGGCCCGACGAGCTCGTCACGGCCGGCCACCGCTTCTTCGGCAACGTCTCGCGCGGGCTCGCCTCGATCATCGAGAAGGCGGTCAGCCAATGGGGCCTGCCGAACGGCTACATCCTGGGTGAGGAAGGCTCCGGTGCCTTCGTCGCCGGCCTGCGCTACGGTGAAGGCACGCTCTACACCAAGAATGCCGGCGACCTCAGGGTCTACTGGCAGGGCCCCTCGCTCGGCTTCGACTGGGGCGGCGACGGCGCGCGCACCATGACACTGGTCTACAACCTGCCCGCCACCAACGCGATCTACCAGCGCTTCGGCGGCATCGACGGCTCGGCCTATATCATCGGCGGCTTCGGCATGACGGCGCTCACCGCCAACAACATCGTGCTGGTGCCGATCCGATCCGGCATCGGCCTGCGGCTGGGCGCCAATATCGGCTATCTCAAATACACCCCGCGCGCGACCTGGAACCCGTTCTAGGCTTCGTCACCCGTACCCCCTGCGGATCAAGGTTAACGACAGGCCGGGGCTGGCTTTTTGCCGGCCCGCCATGGCATGGTCGTTGGTGAATTTTTCCTTAAGCTTGGGAGTTCTGGCCCATGGTCGAACCGATCATGTACCTGGCGATCGGTTTCCTGCTCTCGATGCTGTGCGGGCTCGCCATCGTGCCGCTGGTGCATAACCGCGCGGTGCGCCTGACCACGCGCCGGCTCGAGGCCGCCACCCCATTGTCGATGGCCGAGATCCAGGCCGACAAGGACCAGCTCCGCGCCGAATTCGCCATGTCGGCGCGGCGGCTCGAGATGAGCGTCGAGCAGCTCAAGAACAAGACCACGAGCCAGCTCGCCGAGCTCGGCAAGAAGAGCGACGCCATCAACCGCATGAAGATCGAGCTTGGCGAGAAGAATGCCGCGATCTACGCGCTGGAGGCGCGCGAGAAGGCGGTGAAGGAGCAGCTCCGTGCCACCGAAGAGGAATTCAGCGCCAGGACCGAAGCCCTGCGCGCCGCGGAAAATGCACTGACCGACAAGCAGAACGAGCTCGCCAAGATCAACTCCGAGCTGTCCGACCGCTCGATGATGGCGGAGAGCCGCCAGGTCGAGCTCATCGCGGTGCGCGCGCAGATCGAGGCATTGAAGAGCCGCGTCGGCGATGCCGAGAAGGAATTTGCCGCCACGCAAGCGCGCCTGGCGCAGGAGCGGACCGAATCCGAGACCGCCTCGCGCGAGCTCGGCGAGGCGCGCGGACGCGTCGAGAATCTGAGCCAGCGCGTCACCGAGCTCGATCGCCAGCTCATCGCGCAGGTCAAGGAGGCCGAGATGCTGTCCGGCCGCGTCGCCGACCTCGAGGGACGCCTCGCCACGCAGGGCAAGCTGCTCGCCGAGCGCGACTATGAGAACAACCAGCTGCGCCAGGCCAACGAGAGCAACGAGCGCACCATCAAGGAGCTGCGCGTCGAGATCGCGGCCTTGAGCGGCGGCAAATCGTCGGCTGCCATGGAGCAGCTGCGCGCGGAAAAGGCCGCGCTCGAGGAGCAGCTGCGCACCGCACGCGACGAGCGCGCCAAGCTTCAGCGCGACCTCAACGCGATCCAGCAGCAGGCGGAGAGTTCCTGGGCCACCGAGCGCATGGAGAACGCGCTGCTGCGCGAGCGCATCAACGACATCGCGGCGGAAGTCGCCAAGCTCGCGATGCAGCTCGAAGGCCCGAACTCGCCGATCGAGGCGCTGCTCGCGGCCGAGGCCGGCCAGCCGACCAAGCCGGCACCGCGTCCGGCCAACGACGCCGCGACGGGCGGCGCTCCGGCACCCCGCCTGCCCGAAGGCGGCGGAACGCTGGCCGAGCGCATCCGCGCGCTCCAGGCCCACGCCTCTCGCGCCCGCCAGCAGGGCGCGTAACCGGCCGAAACCGGGGCACCCAGGCGAATCGCTGAATTGACACGAGGTTTTCCGCCCCCCGGGCGCCTGAAAACTTGACACCTTCGGCCGGCACTTCTAAATCGCGGGCTCCGATGTGCCGGCCGGCCGCAAGTTGCGGCCGCCCGCATGATGGTCCCGGGCGCATAGCTCAGCGGGAGAGCGTTCCCTTCACACGGGAGAGGTCCAAGGTTCGATCCCTTGTGCGCCCACCATTTCAAACCTGAATTCAATGATTTAGTCGCTGGCTTCCCCTGTAATGTGCCCCAAAAAAGCGGGGGCACAATAGGGGCACATCGGCTCCTACCTTGGTCAGTCGTTTCCGAGAAGCCAACCATCCAAGAGCAGACGGCAGGCGCGTTATTGCCGAGCATGTTTTCGTAAAGAGCATGCGATGCTGCTCTAGACTTGCGAGCAACAGCGACGACGCGCGTGAAGGCTTTGGTCTAGTCCGCAGCGCATGAAAGCGCCGCTCGCGATCATCGCGGATTCGATGGCAATTCCCGCCGAACATGGACTGCGGAGGTCTAGGTGGTTACAATTATGGGTTGACTCGTCTGGGGGCAGACGGGCGTACGAACAAGGGGGTAGGCCGTCTGTCGACCATCACCGCGACTGATCTCACGTCCGCGCTGACAGGGAATCCGGAAGCACTCGACGTTCACCTCATGTTGGTGGAGCGCGACGTCCTCATCGAGGGTCATTCGGTCAAGATCCACTGTCATTGCCTCACAGTGGATGGAAACGGCCGCGTCCAGCCGCACCGGCTGGCGGAGTTCATGCGGAACGCCGTAGTCGACTATGCGATACCGCGCTCGAAGCTCGCTGCAGCGAAAGCGCGCGACGCCAAGTACAATAGCACCGAGGCGGTCGCCGAACTCGTCGAGCGCGCCAAGCGGTCGTTCACCGATTTGGCGAAGACCGGAGAGGGCGGCGAGATGCTGCTGTTCTTATTGGCCGAGCGCTTCCTCAAGCTGCCTCAGATTCTGTGCAAGATGGATCTCAAGACAGACACGCGCCTACACTACCATGGAGCCGATGGGGTGTACGCTGGCGTGATGCCGGAAGGCATCCCGAAGCTCTACTGGGGTGAATCCAAAATCTACAAGGACGCGGGAGCCGCGATCCGCGACTGCCTCGCCTCACTCGCTCCCTTCCTCATTGAACCAGAACACGAGGAAACCGACAGGGAACGCGATCTGGTGCTCCTGAGCGACAAGGCCGACCTCAGTGATGCGACGCTCACCGACGCGCTGAAGAAGTATTTTGACAAGTCGTCGGTGATGTCCAAGCGGGTCCAATACTGCGGCGTGGCCCTGGTGGGCTTCGACGCGCCGTTCTATCCGAAAGATGACGTAAAGGCGATCGCGGAGGAGATCGTTGAGGCCTCACGCGCGGAACTGGCCGTTTGGAGCAAAAGGATCGGCGAGCGGCTCAAGTCGGAGAAGCTCGACCAGATGGAAATCGAGCTGTTTTGCATCCCGCTGCCGTCGGCCGACGGCTTCCGCGCCGCATTTCTCAGAGCGATGGGGATTAAGACGGAATGAGCCTAGTCGGTCTCCAGTCGTGGCTTCTTCAGGAAGGAATTCGCGACGATCTCGATGCGATCATTCGACTCACCGTGCGCACCGAACTTGACAACCTAGTGCCCGAACCCGCCGCCCCCTCTGCCGTGGCGATCGATTGGCCAAGGCTGCTGCTCGCCGGCAGCATATTGGCGCGGTCCGATCAACGGATCGACCAGGAGGCCGCGCTCCGGATCGCAACTGCGGCGATCTCTCTGACGGACGATCAAGCACTCAAGGACGCGGGCGCTGTCCTGTTGGGCAAGCTCTCCAATTACCGGGCCATCACGCTAGCCAACGATCGCCACCTACTGACGGCCGGTCTCGACCGGACGGCTAGGTGTGGCGCTGCGCCTTGAATCCCAGCGGCGCGAGATGGACCGTTCCATCCTGGTGGAATCGAGCGGCGCTTGGCTGCAGGTGAACGATTTTCAGCAACGCTTCTGGCCAATGCGGGCGGAGGAAGTTGGCTCTCGGCGTCCGCCCCCACTGCCTCCGGGAAGACGTTTCTCGTCCTTCAGTGGTTGATCGACCAACTAAGCGCGGGTGACACCCGGGTCGCAGTCTACCTCGCCCCTACCCGCGTGTTAGTTTCGGAGATCGAGACCACTCTCCAAGGTCTTCTCGGCAAGACCAAGCGCATCGAGGTGTCGTCCCTTCCCCTCCGTGACAAGTACGAAGCGGCGCGCGCTGGAGGCGCGCAAGTAATTCTAGTCTCCACGCAGGAGCGGCTGCACCTTCTCGCCAACGTGCTCGGCGACGCGTTCTCAATTGACCTGCTTATCGTGGACGAGGCGCACAAAATCGAGGACAGCCAACGCGGCGTGATCTTGCAGGACGCCGTAGAGCGGGCTAGCCGTGCGAACTCGAAGCTGAAGGTCGTATTCATCAGCCCCGCGACACAGAACCCGGAGGCATTGCTAACGGACGCGCCCGACGGTGTGCAGACTGTCGCCGTCGACAGCGACGCTCCCACCGTTCTCCGGAACCTGATCGTCGCGAACCAAACCCCACGCAAGCCGAAGCTCTGGAACCTGACCGTCCGACAGCAGGGTTCGACACTTCCAGTCGGAACGCTCCAGCTCGCAAGCACGCCAGCGGGACTTAGGAAGCGCCTCGCCTTCATCGCCGCAGCGGCGGGCCAGAGAGGCGGAACGCTCGTCTACACGAACGGCGCCGGAGAGTCGGAGGATGTCGCCGATCTGGTTAGCCAGCTCCTGCCTCAGCCTGGCTCAATCGATCCGGAGCTTGCACAGCTCGCCGACCTCGCCCGGAAGGGCGTACGCCCCAACTTCCGCCTTGCACCGCTCGTTGAACGCGGGGTCGCGTTCCACTTCGGCAATATGCCATCGACGCGGCATCGTGGCGCTTCGAGAGACTGGCCGCCGAAATGGACCCGAGCCGCATGAATGTGGTGAGCAGATAGGCGCCCGAGTCCTTGAGGTTGGCCGAGATGATCCGCGGGAACATCGAGTGGCACCGTACCACCGGTAGGACCTACAGCCTTCCGGTGCAGATCCGCAACACGATGGAGCTGGTCGAGCAAGTCGCGCGATTCAAGGCGCCGAAGTATCTGTCCGCCTACATGGATGTCCTGCACATGCATCTCCGCCAGATCAACCGTGAGGACCTGATTGATCACGGCTTGGACATCGGCACACAACTTGAGTTTGGTACTTCGTCGAGGACCCTCCTCTCACTCATGGAACTCGGTCTCTCCCGCATGAGCGCGGTTGCCTTGTACGAGAAGACCGATCTCAGTAAGGAGGAATGCGTGGCGTGGGTCACCGAACGCGAAGGTCAGCTCGAAGCCATGGATTTCCCGGTCATCATCGTCCGCGAGCTACGCGAGCGGCTTTTGC
>NZ_AJQE01000395.1 GCF_000261685.1 Bradyrhizobium genomosp. I (2014)
GGACAGCAATTCTACCGCTTGATTGGAATGGAGGTTTCACATGCCCGCGAAGCCGATCGACCTCGGCCCACTGCACTTCGCCAAAAGAGGTGACGCCGTTGCTTATTTGAATGACATGCTTCACCGGTACGACGTGGGCGATCGGGTTGGCGCCAATGACACAGTGATTCTACGAGCGGCACTGGAGCACCATCCCGATGCCGAGGCCAAGAAGGGATGCGGAATTACCCACTTTAACGTCCGAACTGCTGACTTCGGTACGAAATGCTTCTGGTTGAACCGTACTGACGGAACGACCGAAAAGTTTTCTCATAGGGCCTGTATCTACGGTACCTAGCTAAGCAATTCGCCGAGCTCGGTTGCATAGCGGTGCGCAGTTCTCGGCCTGGTCGGGCAAGATTTTCGCAGGTTCAAATTGCGGAGGCGCAACCACCGATACCGACATTCGGTTCAAGTTGCGATCTGATGGCTTAAGACCACGGCGTCCCGAACGCAGTGAGCATCTTCTAAGTTATTGATCTTTCTTGGTGTGGTGATCGTCCTCGTCCCGTTTTGTTCACGGTCGTTTCACCCAATTCGTTGCGATTTCATTGCTGCCTTTCGCAACGAGAACGGCGCTCGCTGAAACATCGAGCGTGCGTGTGGCAACGCAACGAGTAGGTTGCCGGCCGCTATTTCGCAGAGGGTCGACTTCCCGCGAGATCTCCAGGAGCGCCAGCAAGTACACTGATAGGGCGTTACCGCTGCTCGACGGCATGAAGGCGCCCGAGAAAATTGTCGAAACGCGCCGCGGGAGATACTCAAGCCAATTTCGCCTAAACCGGAGACACCGGCGCCAGATCCAGACGAAGACGATATTGAGGATGATCTCGACGAAATCGATGAGGCGTCGCGGCAGGATCCGAAGTTGCCGCACTTTATTCACAATTCACACGGGGATGCAGATCCGCGGCCGCTCAAGGCATGGCTAATCAAACGGCTGATGCCAGCGGTGGGGCATGGCTTGCTGTCGGGTCAGTGGGGCGCCGGCAAAACATGGTGCACCATCTTGGTGCACGGTGAGCGAAGCAGATCGGGTTGGCGGGACGTTGGCCCATGCGCCGTTCTTCGTGGCGAGCTCCTTAATCCAGTCGGCGTCGTAGCCACGTCAGAAAGCTGCATCGATCCGCGCTTCAGACAAGATAGTCGCTTTCTGGCAAGCCGATTCTCGTGAGCCTCGTCGGGCGTCAGCGCCAGCCGGACCGGCAGGCCGTTGGCATCCACGAGTGCATGAATCTCACTGCGAGGAGGTGGAGGCGGCCGGCTTCGTACTGGACGCGGAAAGCACAATGCTCGCGAACAAGGACGATCCGCACTCGATGAAGGTGTTCGATCCCTCGATCAAGGGCGAGACCGATCGCTTCGCCTATCAGTTCGTGAAGCCATGACAGGTCCGGGATGTAGGATGGACGGAACTTCCTCTAATCGAGCGGCACATCAAGTTGGATTGTTGTGCCCTTTGGCTCGTTTGATGAGACCGCGATGCGTCCATTGAGTTGGGCAAGCAGGCTCTTGATCACCTTGAAGCCCAGGCTCGCTCGCGGCTGGTCCATATCGAAATCCGCCGGCAGTCCCACGCCCTGATCCGCTACCACGACATGCAAATCGGCTCCGCGCCCCGCGCCCGCCACCTGGATTTCGCCGGACTTGTCGGAGTAGGCGTGCTTCGCCGCGTTCGTGACAAGCTCATTGATCAGGAGGCCAAGCGGAATTGCCTTGTCCGCCGGAATCATCAGGTGGTCGAACTTACAGTCAATCTTGTAGGCGAGCGTTTCTTGCAGCTTCCTGCAAAGCTCGCCCGCGAAGTCCGCAATATCGACAAACCCGATCCTGGTGCTGCGCCACAGGTGGTCGTGAACCTGGGCGATCGTCGTGATGCGGGAAGCGGCGTCCTTGAGCGCGTTTTGAACTTCCTCGGACTGTGCGCTGCGGGACTGGACGCGGAGCAGGCCTACCACCGACGCCAGGCTGTTCTTGACACGGTGGCTCATCTCTCGAGTCAACATGGCTTGGTGCTCGAGGGCTTTTTGGAGCTCGGCGTCGGCATGCTGCCGCTCAATGGCGATGCCGAGCAGGCCCGCAAAGCCGGCAAGGAAATCAGCATCCGCGAGATCGAACTGACCCGAGTCAGCGCTGTCGACTTCCAGAACACCAAACGGTAGATGACCTTCGCCGCCCCGCGCGATGAGAACGTTGATGGCGCGCTTGATGCCGTGCTCCGACAGTAGTTTCGGCGTTCGAAAGCGGGTTTCTTCCTGCAGGTGGTTGGAAATGACGATTTGGCCGGTATGGAACGCGTAGCCGGCGGGAGACTCCAGATCGACGCCCAGGGATATCTGGCCGATCGTCTCCGGCGCCCATCCGACGCCTGCGCTCACCAGCAACCGTTTTTCCTCCGGCATGTACTCCAGGACCTTGGCAAAAGGTGTTTCGAGACCCTGGGCACAGAGCTGCGTCGCTCGTTGGAGTATCTGGCCGATGTCGCGGGTCTGCAGCGCGGTTCGGCCGAACTCGCCCAGCAAGGACTGTTGCCTCAACCGGTACGGAAGTTCCTGTCTGGTTGCCCCGGTCGATGCGACGGGAGACGTCACGGATTCTGTCCCCGTGAGGGTTGGCATGAACTCGTCCCTTCGAACCCTGGCTGGCCCGCCTTCGGCTTGTAGCATGATAAGTTACGCGCCTAACCTCTTTCCTAGCGTCTAGTGCTTGGCGCGGCCTTGCTGGAAAATACCCTAGTAGGATCTCAATTATGGAACTTACTGTTCCACCACGTCTTACCCTGCCGCGCGACTGCGACGAGGCAGCCAGGGGGAGATTGGCTTTGACCGATGCGGTTAAGATTCTGGTCGTCGAGGACGACCAGCTTATTCGGGCTATGGTCGAAGAAGCTCTTTCAGACGGCGGCTTTGCGTCCACCCTGACGGCGTCTGGCGAGGAAGCCATTACTCTTTTGCAGGCAGGACGACGAATCCAAATTCCGGGCGGTCGTGACCGACATCAACCTGCTGGGAAAGCTCGATGGATGGAAGGTCGGTCGCTCTGCCCGGGAGATCGATCCGACGATGCCCATCATCTACATGACCGGCACTCACGGGGAGGAATGGGCGTCCGAGGGCGTCCCAAACAGCCTACTGCTTGCAAAGCCCTTTGCCCCTGCTCAGATCGTAACCGCGATATCGCAGCTTCTTAACGCGGCCCCGCCGATCCCACCCGCAGACTAGCGAGCCGGTCTCATGGGCGAGAAAGCTGAAGAACCAATCAAGCCTCGCTGGGCTAGTTCAACTAGGCTATCGAGGCCGAGCGGGCCGCATTGGAGGGCGCTCGTAAGCAACGCCCGTTGGGAGAAGCAGAAGCACAAGCTGAACTTCGCCGCGCGCCGGGCCCCAAAAAACATAGTTCACGCCGCCGCCGTTGCGCATCGCCATCAATGGCGCGGCGCAGGCCAACGTGCACCAGATCGAGTCCAAGGCGGCCTGAGCGAACGCGTATAACGGCCCGGCGTTTCAGGCACTACCCCCACTCGTCATCGAATGGGGGAAACGATGAACCCGCCCGGCGGAAGGCCGCAGCGCCGCTTTTCTACGGCGCGCGCACAAACCACCTGAAGGGACGGCTCGAAATCCGTCTACCCGGCAGGTGCACGCTGCCGCTGAGCGGCATTAGAAGCCATCCCTTCCATTCGGCAGGAGGTGCGCGATCTCCGTCGCAAGTTGAGCTTGCGTGTAAGGTTTCGCGAGACGTGCGACGTCTACCACTTCGCTTCCTTCCAGTTCAGCGAACCCCGTCGCAAGCAAGATCGGAAGTCGAGGATATTGGCGGCGCACTTCTCGGGCCAATTCGATTCCTGTCATTCCTGGCATCGCGTGGTCGGTTATTAAAAGATCAGCAGCTAAGCCACTTTCAAGAAGCCGCAACGCCTCAATGGCGGAATGCGCTTCAATCACCTGATGTCCCAGGTCTTCCAGCAGATCGACAGTACTGCCGGCGATCAGAAGATCGTCGTCTACAAAAAGAATCTTCGCTGGCGCCGAGGCTTGGGTAACGATGTTCGGCGCGCGTCCGGAAGGCGGCGACGTTTCACTGGCAACGGGAAGCCAAAGTCTGGCGGTTGTCCCGCTTGAGGGGGTGCTTTCGAGCCGCAGGGCACCTCCGGATTGTTGCGCCAGGCCGAACACCATGGACAAACCCAAACCCGTGCCCTTGCCGACTCCCTTCGTTGAGAAGAAAGGTTCTACGGCCCGGGCCAGCGTTTGTGCGTCCATTCCTTCTCCAGTATCTCGCACCGAGAGCACCACGTATCGGCCTGGTTGGACACCAAGCTGATCGTCGATGTCGACAATTTGCTCGGACAGCCCGACCGTGAGGACGCCGCCAGTAATCATAGCGTCCCGGGCATTCACGGCGAGATTGAGCAGAGCCATTTCGAGCTGGTTCGGGTCGACGTCGACGACCGGCATATTGTCTTCGGCGTGAAGCTCGATCCGAACCATCGGACCCACCGAACGATCTATGAGGCCTATCATGTCTTCCACAAGACTTCGGACGTCTGTAGCTTGCGCCTTCAGTTCCTGCTTGCGCGCAAAAGCGAGTAGCCTTTGTGTTAGAGTGGCGCCACGGCGGGCGCCCTCCATGGCGCCATCCAGGAGCCTGTGAAGTCGAGCATCTTCACCTAGTTTTTTCGAAAGCAGGTCGAGGTTGCCGATGACAGCCATAAGCAGGTTATTGAAATCGTGCGCGACCCCGCCGACAAGTTGGCCCAACGCCTCGATTTTCTGTGCCTGCAGCAACGCTGCCTGGGCCCGCTCGCGACCCGCAATTTCTTCCCGGAGTTGACTGTTCGCCCGCTCAAGGTCAGCCGTTCTCTCCGCAACCAAACGCTCCAGTTCGGCAGAGGCGCCGCGCTGCGCCTCAAGGTACGCACGAGTTTGATACTGTCGTCTTCGAGCGCGCTCTGCGGAAAGTACCGTGGCCTGAAGCGTGATGGCCTGCAAGGGGCGCTCGAGAAAGCCCACGTTACGCAGGCGAATGACCAACTCCCGCCTGAACGCGGCAAACTTGCCACCTTCATTGCGGTTGGTCAGTACGACAAAGGGTTGATCGGACCACGGTGGCTGACGGCCCACCCAGTCCTCCAGAACGCGGGCATTATTGCCGTAGAGCGCCTCCTCCGCCACAACCACGACTTCGATGACCCACTCGAGATTCTCTATCACTTCCTGAAGCGTGTTGCAGACCACGGGACGTAAGCCTGCCCTTTCGATCAACTTGGCAACAGTTGCCGCGTCCCGTCCAATGGGCATCAGGACCAAAACCACGCCTTTTGGCGTTTCAGGCCGGACCATCGGTGTCCCGAGGCATCAAAGGTGCCTCCTCCCCCTTGTACACCGGCGTACCGCCGAAAATGCCACTGAAACCCTTTAGCGGGGGTCCGACGGTGATGCCTTGGTGGCTCAGTTTGAATTCTCGGATCGTATGTTCGTGATTGCCGCTTCGCTTTTTCACGACGGACAGTGCGCGCCGCACGCTGCCATCAAACTCGAAATAACGCAGCATCAGCACGCCATCGGCGAGATAACTAATGTCCAGCGGCGTATCCATCGGTCCGACGAGGCCATGCTGAGCCAGCACGAGGATGGTCAGGGCGCCGCGATGACTGAGATAGCTCAGCAGCTCGTGCATCTGAAGAATCAAAAAGCGCTCATCCGGCATCGCATTGAGATAGCCATTGAGGCTGTCGATTATCACTACCCGCGCGTCAGCACGTTCTACGCTGCTCCGCACCGCGTCGGCAAACTCGCCTGGCGCCATTTCAGCAGGGTCGATTTGCTGAAAATCGATCAAGCCTTTATCGAGCCCGTCTTGAAGTGGAAGTCCCAACGTCTTCGCTCGCGCACTCACAGTGCCGCGTCCTTCGTCGAAGGCAAAAATCACGGAGCGTTCGTTTCGGGCTGCGGCTGCGATCGCATAGGTAAGCGCCAGCGATGATTTTCCAACGCCCGCTGCACCGATGAGGAGCACATTCGTTCCGCGCTCAAGGCCACCGCCCAGAAGAGTGTCCAGTTCCGGATTGCCGCTCAAGACGACGTCGCTGTCGAATTCCTTATGATGTTCTGCTGCGACAAGTCGGGGGTAAACCATGAGACCACCATGCCGGATGGTGAAGTCGTGAAATCCCCCCTTGAATTCGATACCACGCATCTTCACGACACGAAGGCGTCGCCGCTGCGCGCCGTAATCGATTGCCAACTGTTCAAGAAGCACAACGCCATGGGCGATCGAATGCAATTGCAGATCGTTCTGCTGTGATGAAAGGTCATCAAGCAAAACCACAGTGGACTTGCGACCTGAAAAGAAGTGTTTCAACGCGAGGATCTGACGGCGGTATCTAAGGGGGCTTTGTGCCAGCAGGCGAAGCTCCGACAGGCTATCGAGTACAATTCGCGCCGGCGCCAGTGCCTCGACCCGGTCAAAGATCATCTGCGTGGTTTCGCTAAGCTCCATCTCGGCCGGATGCAGCACCGTGAGTTCCTGGCTCGGATCCAGCGTGGTCTCAGGCGGGATCAATTCAAAGATTGTAATGCCGTTGAGCGACCACCCATGACGCTTTGCGACCAGACGCAATTCTTGCTCAGTCTCCGATAGCGTGATGTAGAGGGTCGGTTCGCCGACGCGAACTCCTTCCAGCAAAAATTCCAGAGCGAGGGTTGTCTTGCCTGAACCGGGTTGGCCTTCAAACAGATACATTCTCTCGGGATCAAAGCCGCCTCCGAGAATGTCATCTAGACCAAAATTTCCGGTGGAAATCCTCGGGAGCTCACAGCCGTCGAGCAACCGCTTTTCCTCATCCATATCAACCCCCGTTTCGCCGCAGGCGGAGCCGCCTTTGATTTATGGAAACTTCTGCTCCCGGGCAGGGTTCCCCGGCCAAGCCGGAGCCTCGACGGCGATACTCACCACTTGCGATCCTGTGGTCTTAAGCATTGCTCGGCCGGCCACGGCGACAGGGGCACAATGCCACGGTGTACGGAACAATCCCGCATCCAAATACGTTGAACCTGTTTGGGAGCGCTCCACCCGTTGAAAACACTGCAAACAAAGCTCGACGGGGTCGCCGACGCGCGGCCGCTTCAACTGCTCATCGACTCCATCGTGGACTACGCCATCTACATGATCGATGTAGATGGCACCGTGCGCAGTTGGAACTCCGGTGCCGAGCGATTGAAGGGCTACTCAGCGGACGAGATCATCGGCAAGTCCTTCTCATTGTTTTATCCGCCCGAGGATCGCGCGAAAGAGCTTCCCCAAACAGCGTTGAAAATTGCGGCAGAGACCGGCCGGTTCAGTTCCGAAGGGTGGCGCGTCCGCAAAGACGGGACCCGCTTTTGGGCGTTAGTCGTCGTGGATGCGATCCGCGACGAGCAAGGTCAGGTGATCGGCTTTGCAAAGGTCACGCGCGACATCACAGAACGTCAGCAGGCCCACAACGATCTGCTGGAGAGCGAGCGACGATACCGTCGATTGATCGAGGCTGTTGTCGATTATGCGATTTTTCAGCTGGATCCTGCCGGCAATATAACCACCTGGAATCCGGGTGCACAGCGCATCAAAGGCTACGATCCGGATGAAATTATCGGTCAGCACTTCAGTCGCTTCTACACGCCTGAAGATATTCAAACTGGCGTACCGAAACGGGCGCTCGCCGAAGCGGCCAAATTGGGACGCTTCGAGGCTGAAGGTTGGCGAGTGCGAAAGGACAGCAGTCGCTTTTGGGCGTCAGTTGTCATCGATCGCATCACCGACGAGGCCGGCGAATTGGTTGGGTTTGCAAAAGTAACGCGTGACGTAACCGAGCGAAAGCAGGCCCAGGACGAACTCCAGCGCACTCAGCAGCAGTTAGCCGCCTCTCAGAAGCTCGAAGCGGTAGGCCAGCTCAGCGGCGGGATCGCGCACGACTTCAATAATCTCCTGATGATCGTGCTTGGCAACCTTGAGACCGCGGAGCGGAACAGCCGCGGCCTGACTAACAGCACGAATCTTCAGCGGGCACTCGCCAATGCCAAGCGGGGCGCGCAGCGTGCCGCAGCACTGACTAGCCGCCTGCTCGCATTCTCCCGTCGGCAAGCGCTGGATCCGCAGCCTATCAATCTGAATATTTTTCTGAATGGATTGCAGGAGTTTCTGCAACGTACCCTCGGTGAACGCATCGAAGTTCAAACCGTCGGAAGTGCGGGTCTCTGGTCGATCGAGGCTGATACCAACCACCTCGAGTCTGCCATTATCAATCTCGGTATCAACGCACGCGACGCGATGCCGGATGGCGGCAAACTCACGGTCGAGGCTATGAACGTATTAGCTGACGAGGACTATTGCCGAGTGAATCCTGAGCTCTCCCCGGGCCATTATGTCATCGTTTGCGTAACAGACACTGGGACCGGGATGACCGCGGACGTCCTCAATCATGCTTTCGAGCCTTTTTTTACCACGAAAGAGCTCGGGCAAGGGACAGGCCTCGGACTTAGCCAAGTCTATGGTTTCGTAAAGCAGTCGGGTGGGCACGTGAAGATCTACAGCGAAGTCGGCCAAGGTACCAGCATCAGAATGTATTTCCCCCGCTACCATGGAGATGCTCGACCCGCCGAGGGTAATGCAGACGAGTTTCGCCCGGAAGGTGAGAAACTGGAGACGATACTCGTCGTCGAAGATGATACGGACCTGCGTGCATATGTTTCTGAGCTTCTGCGAGATTTAAATTATCGCGTGGTTGTGGCATCCAGCGCCCAGGCTGCCTTGACCATCCTTCTGCAGGAAGAGCCGAAGGTTGATCTTGTGCTGACGGATGTCGTCATGCCGGGAATCAATGGACGGGAGATGGGCCGGCGCGCACAGCAGATCCGCCCAGGCATCAAGATCCTGTACATGACAGGTTACTCGCGAAATGCCGTGGTCCACCAAGGGCGCCTTGATGAGGGCGTCGAGCTATTAGAGAAGCCGATCTCTCAGGCAAAACTCGCTTTTCGTGTGCGCGAAATGTTAGACCGGCTTGACCAATACTGAATTGAATTCGCGCCAGCGCAGGCCGTGATCCGGTACACAGGTCAATTCTATTCGCTCTTCTTGTTGGCCAAAGTGCTCCGCGTCGAGAATCTGACGGCGAACTACATGCTTATCGGCGCCACTATCATCACCGTGCCTCTGTATGTCGTGTTCGTCAGTCTTTCGGACAAGATCGGCCGCCGCAAGGCGTATGTCGCTGTGGCCCGAGTATGCGTGGCCGCACCCCAACTTTTTCGGCGCCCGCGGTCGACCTCAGTCGAAATGCGGAGGCGTACAAAATCGCGCCAATGACGGAGAGAGTGTCAGTCAATCCCAAATGAAAGATAAAGCATTTTTAAGTTTCTTGGGCGCCAAAACCCGCCATTCGAGCTACGGCCGAACACAACTGTCTGCGGCATGCTCGAGCATTTCTCTAAGACAGAGGCCGTTAGAATGACCTATGAAAAGAACGAGGGCCGATGGCCCTCGCAGTCTGGGAGAACAGACAAAAGCAGTATCCGGCAGCCGTCATGACATGGTCGGCATGACGAATTCGGCACCGGCCCGTATTCCGGTTAGCCAGCGGCTTGTCACTGTCTTCATTCGCGTGTTGAAGCGGACGCCTTCCGGTCCATGCATGTGATGATCGCCGAAGATCGACGCTTTCCATCCACCGAAGGAGTGGAAGGCCATCGGCACCGGAATCGGAACGTTGATGCCGACCATGCCGACCTTGATCTGGTGAGCAAATTCACGAGCAGCATCGCCGTCACGTGTGAAGATCGATGTCCCGTTGCCGAACTCGTGCTCATTGATCAGCCGCGCGGCCGTCGCATAATCCGGTGCTCGCACGACCGAGAGCACTGGCCCGAAGATCTCCTCCTTGTAGATCTTCATGCTCGGCTTGACGTGATCGAACAAAGTCCCGCCCAGGAAGAAGCCGTCTTCGTAGCCCTGCATTTTGAATTTGCGTCCGTCGACGAGCAACTTCGCGCCGTCCGCAACGCCCGCATCGATGTAGCTTCGGACCTTGTCCAGATGCTGCTTCGTGACGATAGGACCCATCTCGGCCTCGGGATCGGTACCCGGCCCGACCTTCAGGCCTCGAACCTTCGGCTCCAAGGCTGAGATCAGCTTGTCCGCGGTCCCCTCGCCGACCGGTACGGCAACAGAAATCGCCATGCAGCGTTCGCCGGCGGAGCCGTAAGCGGCACCCATCAGTGCATCAACCGCCTGATCCATGTCGGCATCGGGCATCACGATCATGTGGTTCTTGGCGCCGCCGAGAGCCTGACAGCGTTTTCCGGTATTCGCGGCGGTCGAATAGATGTACTGCGCAATGGGCGTGGACCCTACGAAGCTGACCGCCGAGACGTTCGGATGATGCAGTAGCGCGTCGACGGCTTCCTTATCACCCTGCACCACGTTGAAGACGCCATCCGGCAGGCCGGCTTCCTTCAGCCATTCCGCCATGATTAGCGAAGCGGATGGATCACGTTCCGACGGCTTCAGGATGAAGGTGTTTCCGCAGGGGGCTCCGCTTGAACTGTTCGAGCAGCCTCGTACGGGCTTTGTGGCCGGCTTCCTCGGGTCTCCGTCGATCAACCTCGTCCCGGCGACCCTCAAGACAAGCGGCGGCTGCGCCGCAGTTGTGTTTCAGTCCGGCGGTGCGCTGACGCTTCCGAATGCAAGAGCCAAATTGCGGACAGGTGCGGATGGCCAAGAAGTTCTGGTGGGCATTCGACCCCAGCACTTCAGCCGGGCTGGCGGCGGACCTCCGCGCGACGGGGTGGTCTCCTATTCGGCCGTCGTCGACCTCATTCAGCCGACGGGGACCCGTACATTCACCACCATCAAGATCGGCGGCGTCGATGCGGTCGCGGAGTTGCAGGCTCATGACGTCAGCAGCCATGGCGAGCGGATCAACCTCGCCATCGACCTCAATCGCGTGGTGCTGATCGATCCGGCCAGCGGCCTGGTCATCTCGTAACGAGCGCCGGCAATCTGGAGAACGGGAGGAAAAAATGGCGTCGAGACTGTTTGCCACCGGAATTGGAGCTCCGGAGGGGCCGGTGTGCCTGCCCGATGGATCGATGTATGTGACCGAAATGTCCGCGTCGACCCTTTGCATCACACGGCTTGACTCTCGCGGCAATCGCAGGGTGATCCGGACGACTGGCGGGCGTCCGAACGGGTTGACGACTGATGGCCACGGCCGGATCTGGATCGCGGAAGCAGGCCTCCGGGCGCTGATCTGCATCGACGACGGCGGAAACGAGATCCGGCGCATGCAGGGCGAAGGTACGGACCGCTTTCTATTTCCGAACGATCTTTGCTTCGGCCCGAACGGACTGCTCTACCTGACCGACTCCGGCATGGCGGCCGAAGATTTCATCAACGGCCAGGCCTTCGTCGACGGCTATATGGACCTTGATTGGGACGGCCGTGTGTATGAGATCGATCCGGCGGCCATGAAGGTGCTACGCGTGCTCGATCGGAAGATCCGCTTCACCAACGGCATTGCTTTCGGCTCCGACAATCACCTCTATGCCAACGCGTCCTTCACCGGCGAGATCTACCGATATGACGTGCTCGGCGAAGCCTCGCCTAGACGCGAGGTCTTCGGCAACGTCCTGCAACCGAATGCCAATCCCGATTTCAAAGGTCCGGACGGGATGGCCTTCGGCACGGATGGCCGCCTCTATTGCACGGTCTACAACCAGAAGAACGTCAGGGTGCTGGACCGACGGGGTGAAGTCGTCGACCGGCTGATCCCGGATGGGCCGCAGCCGACGAATTGTGCCTTCACGCTCGAGGGCAAGAAGCTACGCGTGACTGAAGTCGGCAAGGGGCAAGTCGAAGAGATCGATATGCCCTGCGAGGGCCTGCCGCTGCATCTGCCGAAGTTCGCCTGACGAGGTGCCTCGCGGTTTTGTCCCGCAAGGCGTCCCGCAGATGCGTCAAAGGAAGCCGATCGATAGCCAGGGCACGGCCGCGACGATCAGCGTGCCGATCAAAAGCGCGATCATGTAGCCCACGATCGGCTTCATGCCCTCGTCCGGGTTGATGCGGCTGATGGCGCAAGCCGCGTAGTAGCCGACGCCGAACGGTGGCGCGAACAGGCCGATGCCCATCGCGAGAACGACCACCATCGCGTAGTGGACATCGTGCACCCCGACCTGCCGCGCGATCGGGAACAGGAGCGGGCCGAACAAGACGATGGCCGGGATCCCTTCCAGAACGCTGCCCAGGATCACGAAGGTCACGATCGTCACGGCAAGGAAGACAGGTACTCCGCCGGGAAGGCTGGTCATGAACTTTGCAAGAGAGGCAGAAAATCCCGACTGGGTCAGCGCCCAGGCCATGCCCGTCGCCGCGCCGATGATGAGCAGGATCGCCCCCGACAGCGAAGCCGTCTCGACCAGCATCGGATAGATGCGGCGCCAGTCGAACTGCCGATAGATGAAGAGTCCCGCACAGGCCGAGTACAGGATCCCGATGGTCGAGACCTCCGTTGCCGTCGCAACGCCTTCGACGACGGCGGTCCGGATCACGAATGGCAGCGCGATGGCCGGTATCGCGATCACAAAGGCGCGGCCAATCTGCCGCCCCGTCGCCCGTTTGACGTGAGACAGGTCCTCGCGGCGGTATCGCCACCACACCACGGCCGCGAGCATGATCGCGAGCACCACGCCCGGAAGCAACCCGCCGGTGAACAGCGCCGAGATCGACACACCGGTCACCGAGCCGATCGTGATCAGAACGAGTGACGGGGGAATCGTCTCGGTCTGCGCCCCCGTCGCGGCCAGGAGCGCAACGAGATCGCCGGGCTTGGCCCCACGCTGCCGCATCTCGGGAAACAGCACTGGAGCCACCGCAGCCATGTCCGCCGCCTTGGAGCCGGAGATGCCTGAGACCAGATACATCGCCCCGACCAGCACGTAGTGCAGTCCGCCACGCACGTGGCCCAAAAGGCTTGCCAGGAAGCTGACCATGGCGCGCGCCATGCCCGTCATCTCGATCAGAAGGCCGAGAAAGACGAAGAGAGGCACGGCAAGCAGGATCAAGTGGCTCATGCCCTCGTCCATTCGTCCGATCATCACGACGTCGGGCGTGCTGGTTGTCAGGGCGAGATAGCCGACCGTGGCGAGGCCAAATGCAAACGCGATCGGCACGGCCGCAAAGACCATCGCGCCGACCACGAAAACGAAGAAGATCAGAAGATTCAGATTGCCAAGTGCCTTCAAGACCGGCGCCAGCAGAATGAACGTTCCGATGATGCCTGCGACGATCGCCAGGGAGGCCAGCAAGCTGCGCAGGCTCGCGATGCGGATGAGCCGGAGGACGGCTGCGATCAGCATCAGCCCGATGCCGATCGGCAGCGCTGCCGCACGCCAGGTGTTGACGATCTCGAGCGCCGGAGTGGTGACGAAGGCCTCGTCGGCGGCGAATTCATAGGCCGGCCAAACGACGAGCACGAGAAATGCCAGCGACGCCGCGGCCGCTATGACATCCAGGAACGCGCGGAGCTCCGCACTGAGCACGCCGACGATGGCGGTCATCCGCATGTGCTCGCCGCGCTGGAACGCAATCACAGACCCGAGCATGGCGAGCCAGAGGAAGAGAATGCCGGCAAGCTCGTCGGACCAGACGATCGGCGAGCGGAATACGTATCTGCCCACGATGCCCGCGGACAGCACCACGATCTCCGCCAGCACGAGCAAGGCCGCCGGGACTGCGACAGCGTGGCCAAGCACCATGTTCGCTGTCACCACCCATCGGCGCGAATTCGCTTGAGATCTGCCGGCCGCGAGCCCGGTATCCACATGCGGCGTATGGCTCACGCTGGTCATGATAGCTGGCCCGCGGCTTTTTCAAGGTGAGACCATGCCTCCTCGCCAAACTTGCCCTTCCAGTCGGCGTAAAAGCTGGTCTTAGACAGCGCCTGGCGGAAAGCGGCACGATCGACGTCGATGAACTTGAGACCTTTGGTCGACAGATCGGCGCGCAGGGACTGGCTGAGCTTTGCGATGTCTGCCCGCTGATCGACCGCGGAGCGATCGAGCTCGCGCGTCACGATCTCCTGCACATCCTTGGGCAGGCGCTCGAAGGCGCGCTTGTTGCCCAGAATCCAGTAGCCATCCCAGACGTGCCCGGTGAGGCTACACGTGCTCTGCACTTCGTAAAGACGCGCGGTCGCGATGATCGGCAACGGATTCTCCTGGCCGTCGACGACCTTGGTCTGCAACGCGGAATAGACCTCGTTGAAGTTGATCGGCGTCGGCCCGGCGCCGAGCGCCTTGAAGAGCGAGGTGAGCAGCGGCGCGGGCGGAACGCGGATCTGGAAATTCTTCAGATCATCCGGCGTCCGGACCTCGCGGCCCGACGAGGTCACCTGACGAAAGCCGTTGTCCCAGGCCTTCGAAACCGCCATGATTGGCGTCTTGGCGATTTGCGCCCGGATGTAAGTGCCGAGGTCGCCGTCCATCGCCTTCCATACGCTGTCGTAGTCGGCGAATGCGAAGCCGGTGTTCACAATGCCTGCGCTAGGTACGAGGGTGGCAAGAATCGAGGACGATTGGTTGAAGAACTCGACGCCGCCGCTGCGAACTTGGGTCAAAAGCTCGGTGTCGGAGCCGAGCTGGTTGGCCGGAAATAGCCTGATCTCCAGCCGACCGCTCGTCGCTTCGCGGATACGGTCGATCGCCTCTTGCGCCCGGATATTCACCGGATGCGTTGGGTCCTGTCCGGTCGCGAACTTGTAGACGAACTCGGCGGCAGACGCCGGGCGGGTGAGAATCCCGCAGAGAGGAACGGTGGTGGCGGCCATCAACAGCGAACGGCGACTGATGCTTCCGGGCTTCGATGCAGTCATGTTTTCCTCCTGGTCCTTCATTGACGTTGCTGCCCGTTGCATCAGCGCAGGCTGACGTGCAGCTTTCCGGGTTCTTCGCTTGCCGGCTCTCGACCACCGGCATTTGGGCAGGAGCAATCACTCGCCGCCGCAACATGCGACGGGCGTAGCTCCTCACCTGGGCTTGGCTAAGTTGGCGCTTAGCGCCGGTACACTAAAGCCACCGCTTGATCTGCCGTGCGACCTCTGCGGTGGAAATCCCGTAGCGGTCGTGCAGGGTCGGAAGTGCGCCGGCGTCAAGAAACTCGTCCGGCAATGCGATCTGGCGGAAGGGCGGATGGACGCCGGAACGCATCAGAAGCGCGGCAGCCGCCTCGCCGAGACCGCCAATCGTTGTGTGGTTTTCGGCAACGACGACCAGGCGGCCCGACTTGCCGGCTTCACGCAAGATCGTCTCGGTATCGAGCGGCTTGATGGTTGGAACATGCAGCACCGCAATATCGATGCTGTCGTCTTTCAAGGTCTGTACGGCTTCGAGCGCGCGCATGGTCATGATGCCGGATGAGATGACCAGGGCGTCCTTCCCGTCGCGGATCAGCTTGGCCTTGCCGAGCTCGAATTTGTAGTCGTACTCGTCCAGAACGACCGGCACCTGGCCGCGCAGCAGGCGGGTGTAGACTGGCCCCTGATGCGCCGCGATGGCAGGCACCAACTGCTCGATCTCGTGGGCATCGCAGGGATCGATGACCGTCATATTTGGCATGGCACGAAATAGCGCGAGATCCTCTGCGGCCTGGTGACTCGGGCCGTAGCCCGAGGTCAGGCCGGGCAAAGCACAAACGATCTTCACGTTGCGGTCTTCCTCCGCAATCGTCTGGTGAATGAAATCGTAAGCCCGCCGAGACGCGAACACCGCGTAAGTGGTCGCGAAAGGCATGAAGCCTTCGGCAGCGAGGCCGGAGGCGGCGCCGAACAGAAGCTGCTCGGCCATGCCCATCTGGTAATAGCGGTCCGGGAACTCCTTTGCGAAGATGTACATGTCGGTGTATTTGCCGAGATCGGCCGTCATGCCGACCACCTCAGGGCGGTGGCGCGCGAGTTCGACGAGCGCGTGTCCGAACGGCCCCGGTCTGGTCTTCTGCCCCTCGGCTGCGATCGATGCGATCATCGCTGAGGTGGTCAGGCGCGGCTTGCCCGGCTGCGGTGCTGATCTGACGGTCTTCATGCCTGCCTCCCGGCTTCCAGCGCGGCAAGCGCGAGCTGCCATTCGTGCGGCTCGACGCGGATGAAATGGCTCTTCTCGCGCTGCTCGAGGAAGGGAACACCCTTCCCCATCAGCGTGTCGGCGACGATGATCCGCGGCTTGAGTTCGGGATGGGACTTGGCCGCGTCGAAGGCGGCGACCACGGCATTGAGATCGTTGCCGTTGACGCGCTGCACGAACCAGCCGAAGGCCTGAAGCTTCTTGACCAGCGGCTCGAACGCCATGACCTGCGTGGAAGGACCGTCCGCCTGCTGATTGTTGACGTCGACGATGCCGATCAGATTGTCGAGCTTGTAGTGGCCTGCCGACTGGATCGCCTCCCAGACCGAGCCTTCGTCAAGCTCGCCATCGGAAAATAAGGTGTATACCCGCGCTCCGGATTTCTTGCGTTTGAGTCCCAGGCCCATGCCGACGGCGATGCTGAGTCCGAGCCCGAGCGAGCCGCCCGACATTTCCATTCCCGGTGTGTAGGAGGCCATGCCCGACATCGGCAGGCGGCTCTCGTCGCTGCCATAGGTTTCGAGTTCTTCCTCGGGGACGATCCCCGCCTCGATCAAGGCCGCGTAGAGCGCGATGGCATAATGCCCGTTGGAGAGCAGAAAGCGGTCTCGCTCCTCCCAGGACGGATCTTCGGGTCTGTAGCGCATCGCATGGAAATAGGCGACGGCGAGAACGTCAGAGATGTCGAGCGCCTGTGCGATATAGCCTTGGCCCTGAACTTCGCCCATGCGCAGGGCATTGCGGCGAATATTGTGGGCGCGGTCCGTCAGCTTGGGCGTGTTCGTAAGCGCGTTGGTCGAGGTTTCCATCGATCTGACCCTTGTCTCGCTGGCTCAGTGGATGAGCATGCCGCCGTTCACGTCGATCACGGCGCCGGTTACGTAGGCGGAGAGATCCGAGGCCAGGAAGGTGTAGATACCGGCGACGTCTTCGGCCGTACCGAGACGATTGAGCGGAATGCCTTCCAGGATCTTCGCCCTCATCTCGTCGGTCAGCTTGCCCGCGGTGATATCGGTGCCGATCAGGCCGGGCGTGACGCAATTGACGCGAATGCCGTCCGGGCCGAACTCTCGGGCCATCGCCTTGGCGAGACCAAGTACGCCGGCCTTCGCGGCCGAATAGTGCGGGCCGCCAAAAATTCCACCACCGCGCTGGGCCGAGACCGACGACATGCATGCAATCGATCCGGCTTTCCGTCCGCGCATATGCGGGATCACCGCCTGGGAGAGAAACAGGATGCCCTTGAGATTGACGTCCTGAATGCGATCCCAATCGGCTGCCGAGATCTCCAGGAACTTCACCGGCTGGGTGATGCCGGCATTGTTGATCAAAACATCGGTGCCGCCAAAGGATTCGATCACGCGGGCGACCGCCTGTTCGCAGGACGATTTGTCGGCGACGTCGCACCCTAGTCCGATATGGGAATTTCCGAGCGATGCCGCAGCATCCGTCGCAGCGCCGGCGTCAATATCCAGAATGGCGACCCGAGCGCCCTCGGCGGCGAACCGCCGGGCGGTGGCAAGCCCGATCCCGCGCGGCGAGGCCGCGCCCGAAATGATGGCCGTCTTACCGCTGAGCAGCATCAGTTCCTCCCGCAAATTGTTCTTCCTTGGCGCTTAGGAATGACCCGCCGACCGCCAACGGACAAACGCGCAGTTGTCACGGATCGATGAATCTGGTTCACTTATGGGATGCTGTCGAATATCCCCATATCGGCAATTCGTGCCTTTGAAGCGGCTGCCCGCACCGGATCGTTTCGCGATGCGGCGAATGAGCTTCACCTGACACCGAGTGCCGTTAGTCATGCCATCCGCAAGCTGGAGGGCACCCTTCGGACCGCTTTGTTCGAGCGCAGCGCACGATCCGTGCGACTTACGCCGGCCGGCGAGAACCTGATGCGTCACACGGGAGCGGCATTCGATCAGCTCCGCCGTGGCCTAGAGGAAGTTGCCGCGCGCGGACCACAATTGGTGCGCGTCCATTCCGCGCCCAGCTTTGCTGCGCAATGGCTGGCACCACGGCTTGCACAGTTTCTCGCTGCTTACCCGAAGCTCGAGGTTCGGCTGGCTGCAAGCACGGACTATGCGCGCTTCAGCAACGATGATTTCGATATCGACATCGTCTACGGTCCGCCACGCGCGGAGGGCGTCGAAATTGTCCCTCTGCCGGAGGAGACGGTCACGCCGCTCTGCTCGCCCTCGCTCGCAAAATCGATCAGGAAGCCTGCCGATCTCCTCGATCAGACGCTCATCCGCTCCGACGTGAAGCGGGTGCAGTGGCATCAATGGTTCACCGCGAATGGGTTAGAAGCACCTGCGCTTCACGGCATGAGATTCGACCGAAGCTTTCTTGCGATCGCGACGGCTGCAGAGGGATTGGGCGTGGCCTTGGAATCAACGCTTCTGGCCGAACGCGAACTGGCGTGCGGGCGCTTGGTCGCTCCATTGGCCGGACGCGCCAACGATATCCGCTACGTCGGTCACCGCTTGATCTACCCGCGCGCAAGCCGACAAAGATCGTCGGTACGAGCTTTTGCGGATTGGGTGGTGGCCCAACTCGGCGGCGGAGATGTTCGCTCCTCGCAGTGAGACCTCATCGAGATATTCCTGAAGCTGATGCGGAAATCCACCGCGTTTTGAGGATCTGCCCTTCATAGGAACCCCTCCGACCGCGTGCACGTTGCCGTATCGCTTCAGGACCCCCTGCCTTGGAGCGCCCCAACAGCGGCCTCCGCGTTGCCCCCGCGGGGGTCGTTTTATCGCGAGGCACAATGGACGAGGGTTGGAGAGTAGTGTTCGCGATTAGCGCCACTGCCGTGGTCGCCGGGGGCGCGCCTTCTTTGCCATCCGGTTTATCATCGGTCTGCACCTTTAAGGTCGCCCCTTACCCGTATTTTTCCCTAGGTCCAAAGTCTCACATCCACACACCAGTGGAGAAAGTGTCATCGGTGCACTACGGCTTGCGCTCCCGCATCGGTTGCAGTTGGATAGAGGAGCGAATTTACAAGAGACGTTTTTGAGGGGGAACAATATGAGGGCAGCAACGCTCGTTGCCGGGCTTTTTTTGGCAATCGGAATAATTGGACCGGCCGATGCTCGCGGAGGAGGTCACGGGGGCCGTGTCAGCTATGGCGGCGGACACCACACCTCAAGCCACGGCGGCAGCTTTTCAGGCGGCTCGGGATCGTTGCACCGCGGCGGGACCTATGTGAATTCAAACACCGGGAACCGTTACGGCACCCACCAATAAGAGGAAGCGCAATGGCGAAGTCGACCCGGAATAGCGGCAAGCAGTCGACGTCAGGCGAAGTGAGCCAACTCAAACAACTTGTGAAGGGCAACACACCGACGCGAGTGATCGGCCTGAAGTTGGGCCGAACCGAAAACGCGATCTACAACAAAGCATCTGAGGAAGGAATCTCACTGGCTCCGACGAACCAAAGCCCCTACGGCACGAAGAAGTAGGTACGGAGATCATGCTGAGACATTGGCCTGCGGCGCTTTGCATGGCCCTCGTGGGTTCGGCTTATGGTCAGGCGCCTGCTCCGGCCGCGCCCAAAGCCGCTCCTGAGCCGTCGGCCTATTGTCGATCTTCTGCGCAAATACTCTTTCAGGGTGGAGCTTCGGACGGCGACATCGCCGCCGTCGCGAAGATCTGCCGCCGTGGCGATGTCATCGCCATCAGCACCAGCGCACAAGGTTCAGTATTCTAGGTCGGTCGCCTATGTGACTTTACGAAGTCAGTAGTCGTGATGGGTCCACAGACGCTTTGCGTCCTAGGAGCCGAACGAAGCGTGAGGTGACCAATCCGTGATCGTGATCATGCCCTGCGCGGCGAAATCCAGCTACTGGTTGCTCGCTCGACTGTCACGTCACCGCGACATGTGACATCTACCGCAAAAGCTTCTTTAGCGCAGCGTCGCTCGCTAATCTTGAACTTAAGCGTCGAGCCGCTCCCTGTTGGTTCTCGCCAAGCGTATCTTTGATGATTTCCGTCGCTCGGGTCATCACCTCTTTTCGGACGGATGGGACGGCGCGGATCATCGCCGCAATTTCAGCCTCTGACATACTCTTATTGGGATCCAACTGACGGAGTTCGGCGAACCTTGATTCAACCGCTTTGATTTTTGAGTCATCGAACCACAGAGCAACGCTCTTCTGAGAGTCCGCAATTTTTTGTCGCTTTGTCAGCATCCATATCCTGCGTTCCGACGGGCGAATACATTTGGCCAACTAGCACTACTTTGGCAGATTGTTGA
>NZ_AJQE01000396.1 GCF_000261685.1 Bradyrhizobium genomosp. I (2014)
GAAACTCCCGCAACAGATCATCCATGAGCTACGCCTTACTGACCTGGACTTGAACTCGTCGCCGGAGCCACCTTTGGCACGGACGGACGCCCTATTCTCGATCGTTAGACATCCCCTTTCACAGTCTCGTTAATTTCATCCTCCGTGCTACTACGGATATTGAAGAGAAGTTTGCGGTTCAGCTGCATGCCCCAGCGCTTTTCAACAAAGCCGGCTCCGCGCCGCAACGAAAGAGCGGGCGAGGTCAACGGGCCGAGAACAGCGGGCGAGATGTGCAGGAAAGTCCTGCTCGCGAAGAGCGATAGAGACGGCCCGCGGGACGTTGGTCCGAGCCGCCTGCAACCAGCGGCGCTCTCGTGAGCTGCGTTTGGTGGTGTTGCCGCGATGTGCGCATTCCGCGCATCAGGTAAACGAATGCTTACCCTGCGGCCATGGCGGCTCGTGCCGCGCTAACCGAGACACGCCGTCTGACCCAACGGGTATATGTACGACATCACAATCTTCAGGATAGTATCGGTTTGCCGCGCAGACCGAACAACGAACGGGCGCCGCACCGATCATCCATCGAACCAGCCGGATTGACCCTGCATGAACACAAGCGGCCATCCGCCGAAATCAGCTGCAACTGCTCGACGCGGCGGATTTCGATCCGTTGCGTCCGCACCTCGCTGCGATCGAAATGGTCATGAAATCTGTCATGGACGAGGTCGGCACGCAGCGCCGCATGATCGATTGCCGCGCCCGAACGACCTGTCCCAATTGCCAATATATCCCGGCCTGAACATGATGGAACTTGGCCGTGCAGGCCGTGATTTCGCGCGTCGCGATTCGAGGGAGCAGGAACGGGGAGGCAGCTTTGGAAACGATGGTGCGTCCATCCAATGGTTTCCTGTCCGCGCTGTCGCCGGACGATTATGAATTGATCGGCCCGCACCTGCGAACGGTTGATCTGCCCCATGATGCGGTGCTGGTCGAGACCGGCAAGACGCTGAAGCGTGCCTATTTTCCCCACCGCGGCGTCATCTCCCTGGTGGTGGAACTTGCCAAGGGCGAGCGTGTGCAAGTCGCCATGATCGGCCGCGACAGCCTGCTTGGGACGCTCTCGATCATGGGCGACGCAGATGCATTGAACACCGCCATTGTGCTGGTTCCCGGCGTCGCCTCGATGGTGGATCTGGACCGGCTGCGGATCGCCGCCGACCAGAGCAGCACCCTGCGCACATTGCTCACGCGCCACGGGCTGGCAGTCTACGTCCAGGCGCAGCAGACCGCGGGCTGCAGCGCTGCCCATCCGGTGGAGTCGCGGTTATCGCGGTGCCTGTTGCAGACTCATGATCTGTCGGGCGACTCCCGGCTCCTGCTGACCCAGGAAACGATGGCACAGATGATCGGGGCGCGGCGCAACAGCGTGTCGCTGGTCGCCACCTCCTTGCAGCAGGCCAATTTCATCCACTACAGCCGTGGACACATCCAGATCGTCAACCTGGACGGCCTGCGCCAGACGGCGTGCGAATGCTACGCCACCGTGAAGGCCCAGTACGACCGGCTGCTCGGCGCGCGCTGAACGCCGCCGCAGCCAATTGGTAAACCGCCGGCTAATGCCGGCCTGCAAACGCCGGCCATCCTGCTACCGGAACTGAAATTCGAATGCCATAGACACGGGGCGTGCGTGCTGCGCGACAACGAAACCCGTGATGAAGGCCATGCTTGACGTAACCGCCGCGCCTGCGCGGAAGGCGCTCGATGCCGAACCCGCGCGCGAGCCGCGCGCGTATGAAGCGCTGGTGCGCGAGATCGGCGAGGACGCGGCCTGTGAGGTGCGCGATGTGTTCTGGAGCGAGACCTGCGCGCGCCTGCAACGGTTCCGCACGCTCTCGCCTGCGCAGCACCACGCCAGGATCGCCCGCGAAGCGCATTCGCTGAAGAGCGCGGCCGGGACGTTCGGCTATGTCAGGCTCGCAGCGCTGGCGTTGCGGCTGGAGAAGGCCGCGGAGGACCTCGGCGAGGCCGAATTCCGCGTTCTCGTGGACCTCATGGATGCCGCCTACGCCGCCGCGCGCGCACAGGAGCCGGAGGTCTAGAGCCATTTGCTTGCCGACTGCGCGCAACCCGCCGTACTTCTACGGTTTTGGATCTTCACAGATGGCTAATCATAGATGGCGATAGTCCCCGAAAACCAGGAGGGTTTTCCATGTTCACGTACGAGACCGCAGACCAGAAGGAGGTTCGTCGCTTCCGCATCGCACAGTTCAACGGCCGGATGGCGACGGTGAAGGCTGGCGATTCGACCGTGACCGGCTTCGTGCGTTCGGTGCTTGAGCAGGAATCGAGCATGCCTCCCCGCTGGACCATCACGATCATCCCGAACGCGCAGAAGGAAGAGATCAAGCCGCTGCGCCCCGCCTCCCGCACGCGTCCGTTCGCGGAAGATTATTTCTGAGCACCACGGGTTTCCGCACCTATCGAGAGATGTCGCGGGCCTTGTCCGTACCGCCTGCCGGCGGCGCAACACGTCAGCCTCAGTCGATCGAATGCAGCAGCGCCGCACGGACGAGGTCCGCGGTGTTGCGCGCACCGAGCTTGCGCATCGCCTCGGCGCGATGGCTCTCGAAGGTGCGCGGACTGATCTGCATCCGAAGCGCGCCCTGCTTGTTCGAGTAGCCTTCGCTGATCAGCCTCAGCACCTCGCGCTCGCGCCTGGTCAGTCGCTTCTGGCCCGACGGGCCGACGAGTTCGGCGCTCGGCACGCGCTGCGGCTGCAGTGCGCGGGCAGTCTTCGATTGTGCCTCCTCGGTGCTGGGCGGGATCGGCAGGCCGACCTTGTGAGGTCCGGCAAGCTGCTTGACCAGATGGCAAACGCGTTCGGTCTGTACCAGCGCGTTCTCCACCACCCGCTGCAGATAGGCACGATCGCCCGTAACAGGCGCGAGCTGATCGCTATGATGCTTGATCTCGCCCATGTAGAGCAGGAGCGCCGTCAGAGGGCCGTTGAGCTCGCGGGCGATGGCAGCGGCCATTTCGTCCGCCGCCTTGGCACGGGCGGCGCTCAGGCGGACGAAATCGGGCTCTTCAGCTGAAGCAGCGCTGCCCTCGTGCCATTCCGACGGCCGCGAATCAGTGGCCGTATCGTTCTGTGACCCCATGTCACTCGTTTAGCGGAACCAGGGCCGGTCTGTGCTTAACTTTCTTCTCCGTAAGACTACGGTGATTTGGGCTCTTTTGCGCTGAAACGGCGGCCTCGGCACAATTTGTGCTTGCGTGCGGCCGCAACCGACCATGCAGGGGTTGAGTTTTCCGCCGAAATCCGGGGCGGCCAGGCGGGGAACTCCCTTTGACCGTCGCCTTCGCCCGATGTCCGCCCGGGGCCCCGCCCCCGGTTTTTACGGATTAATTAACGGCGACTTGCTTCTCTAGGGAGGTTGAGCGCGCAAATGCCTCCACGCATTGGGCCCGCAAGCCCGCGGGACACGCTGCGAAAGAGTGCGTGCCATGAACGAGATCGATCGACTGTCGGAATTCCTGCAGAGGCTGACGCCGCTGTCGCGCAGCTGTCTGCTCAGCGAGCTCGAACGGCTCGAACTGTGCGGCATCGACATGCCGGGTTCAGCCGACATCCAGTCGCGCTTGCGCGCCGAGTTCCGCAAGGACGGATCGACCCAGGCGCGCGCCGCCAACCCTTCGCGCTATTTCTTCGCGCCGCTGGAGCTGCTGCTGATCGACGGCGCACCCGAGCATGCCAACCTGGGGCGGATCTCGCGCAACACCCTCACCCCGATCTGGGAGTGGATCTGCCGCGACCTGCTGCCGACCATGGCGCGCGACTACATCAAGGCGATCAGCGACCAGGTCGCGGCCAACAACCCGAAGGAAGTGCAGAAGATCGCCTCGACCTTCCAGACCAAGGTCGTCAAGGTCCTCGAGAGCACCCTCACCTCGCCCGAGAACACCGAATCCGCGCGAGCCAAGCTCGCGCAATACACGGCCTCCCGCACCGCCTTCGACGACGTCCTGAAGATGCTGCATGTGTTGCGCGCCGGCGATGCGCTAGCGAAGTTCAACGAGAAGCTGCCTGAGAAGATCGCGAAGTTCGACGACGGCCAGGTCGCCCAGATCACCGCGCAGCTCGACGCCTTCAAGAAGGCGCATCCCGATGCGCTGCCGTTCGCCCTGGCGCTGGCGGCACGGCGCCTGAAGACGTCCTGGCAATTGGTGCGGCTTGCCACCAAGGCCGCTGCGAGCAAGGCCGCCGCAGATGTTGCCGCCACCCCCTATGCCTGCGTCGTTCCCATGGTCCTCGACCGGCTCGACGACAAGCGCCTCGCGCTTCGCATCGCGCTCCGGAACAACCGGGTGCTGGTCGCCCGCGACCTGCTCGCCGAAATCTATGACACCGAATATGCGCTCAAGGTCCGCATCGACGGCCTTGAACATTGCGACTGGGGCGTGCGCCTCCAGCAATTGATGGACGCGATCGCCGCGCTTGTGTCCGCCGAGGTGGGCCGCTTCCCCGCCAATGTCGGCCACATTCTCGGATCGCGGCGGCTGCGCAGCCACGACACGCTCGGCGGCAGGCTGACTTCTCTGGCGTGGAAGGGGCGCGACGCGATGCAGGACGGTGCGGCGGCGTTCCGCAAATTGATCGGGCAAGCCTAGATCGGGGTTCGGCCGCGAAGGGCCCGCTGCGCAGCGTGGCTAACGCGGCAAGCACAGGAAGCGATCCATAAATCGCCCTGACAGCACGAATCTGAACCACCAATACATCATTCGCCGCATCGACATAGCTGGAGTCCTCGACAGCCCACCACCGGCTGCGCGGAGCAATAGCGCAGGTGCAGCAATGCGCGTGTGATGCACTTCACATTCGCGGCTGCCGGCCCGGACCCATTGTCGCAGAACCGTCACGAGCGAAGGGGGACTATGCGCGCATCGCGGGAAGACGTTCTCCAGCGCAGCAGTCGCTCCGATCGGCCGCAAGAGCTGCGCGATGGGAATACGCGATGAGCTCGGCTCGAAGGGATTGACGATGGTGGTGCCACCCAATGGGCGCGCTGGCGTCCAGGTCGACGACGATGGCGCAGACGTCACCGCCGCGAGGTAACGCAGCGCCGATGTGGCCCTGCTTCCGGTCTTCTTCAAACACGACCAGCGACCTCATCGCTGCGTCGGAGCGACAGCGCGACGGCATTGCGCGACGCCCTCGCTCGGCAAGTCGCGCGCCCATTGCGCGCCGGAGACATTTCAGGCGCGCCGACCGTGGTTGCGCGTGAGGCGCCCGGATGTGCAAATTCTTTTCGAAGATAGTGTCGACAAATTAGCTCGAATTGCAGGGCTTAACGTTACTCAAATAATTCAAGAGCGATGTGATGCTCTCCTTATTTGAACCCACGCTCGCCGTTTAAGAAACTGTCACGGAACGGGAGTGGTGTACGATGAACGATGGGACTGTTGAACTCGTCGGACGAAGGCCTGTGACCTTCGGACGGCGAAAGGTGACACCGCGCGCCTGTGTGGCCGACAGCAAGCGACACTTGCGCGCCTTCCTCAGCGAGATTCTCGAGGACCTCGGTTTCGTCACCAGCGAATGCGCCAGTGCCGACGAGTTGCAAACCGTGCTCGCCAGCGAATTGCCGGATCTGATCCTGCTCGGCGTCGCCGCCGATGGCATCGAGCCGGGACGATTCCTCGAAATATTGGTGCGCGAGGCATTTGCCGGCAGGGTTCTCGCCGTCGGCGCCCGCGAGTCGATCATCGTCAAGGCCGTGCGGCAGGTCGGTGAGGAATATGGCCTTGCGATGCTGCCGCCGCTCACGACGCCCTTTGCCGCGGAGACGCTGCGCGAGCGCGTCGCGATGCTGCTGCCGGAGGAGCCGGCGCCGAGCCCGGCCGTGCATGTCGGCGAGGCCCTGCACGCCGGCTGGCTCGAGCTCTGGTACCAGCCCAAGATCGACGCG
The DNA here is from genome assembly GCF_000261685.1 of Bradyrhizobium genomosp. I (2014). Lineage (GTDB taxonomy): Bacteria > Pseudomonadota > Alphaproteobacteria > Rhizobiales > Xanthobacteraceae > Bradyrhizobium. The sequence continues at coordinate 5,952 of NZ_AJQE01000396.1, forward strand.
CGCACGCTGGTCCGCAGCGGCGCCGAGGCGCTGGTCCGGATGCGGCATCCGACCTGGGGCGTGGTGCCGCCGGCCTATTTCATCCCGGAGCCGCACGATCCGCATTTTCGCGAGCTCTCGGAGTTCGTGATCGATCGCGCCGTGCGAGACTGGCACTATCTGCTGGAGCAGCAAAGCCCGGTCGATCTGTCGATCAATCTTCCCGCCTCCTATCTCAGGGAGCCGCAGGCCGTGCGCGACCTCTGCCGCCGCGTGCCGACGCATCCGGCCTTCGGCGGGCTGACGGTCGAGATCGAAAGCGAGGAGGCGATCCGCGAGCTCGACCTCCTGACCGAGGTCGCGCGCGAGGTCGGCCTGCACAATATCGGCCTGTCGATCGACAATCTCGGCGCCAACTGGCCGTCGCTGATGGAGCTGGACAGGATTCCCTTCGTCAAGTTGAAGGCCGACCGGCAGTTCGTCACCGGCAGCGGCGGCGATCGGCTGAAGCGCACGGTGTGCCGTCACATCGTCGAGCTGGCGCAGGGCTTTGGTGCGCGCGCGGTGGCGCAAGGGGTCGAGAGCCGCGCCGACCTCGTCGCGGCGAACGAGCTCGGCTTCGACCTCGTGCAGGGCTTTCTGTTCGGCAAGCCGATGCCGCTGAAGAAGTTTGCGAGAAGCACGCTGACGCGGACGGTGATGGGGCAGGCGTGAGGCACGGGCCTCACGCAAACCGTCGTGCGAAGAAGACGCAGGCAACCACGAGCGCGGTCGCGGCGATCATGCTCCAGGCCACGGGCTCGTGCAGCAGCAGACCTGCGAGCGCGAGACCGAAGAACGGCTGGAGCTGCTGCAACTGGCCGACACGCGCAATGCCGCCGACGGCGAGCCCGCGGTACCAGAAGATGAAGCCGACGAACATGCTGAAGACGGAGACGTAGGCGAGCCCGATCCAGGCGGGCACGCTGACGCCGCCTAGGGCGGGCGGCCACGTCAGGATTGCGAGCGCCACCATCATCGGCAGCGCGAGCAGCAGCGCCCAGGAGATCACCTGCCAGCCGCCGAGGCGGCGCGACAGCACGGCGCCTTCGGCATAGCCGAGCCCGCACAGCACGATCGCGGCCACCATCAGGAGATCGCCGGTGAGCGAAGCCGAGCCGTCGCCCGCGAGGGCAAAGCCGGCCACCGTGGCGCTGCCGAGACCAGCGAACAGCCAGAACAGCGGGCGCGGCCGTTCGCCGCCGCGCAGCACGCCGAAGATCGCGGTCGACAGCGGCAGGAGGCCGATGAAGACGATCGAACGCGCCGAGGTGATGTGCTGGAGCGCGAGCGCGGTCAGCAGCGGGAAGCCGACCACGACGCCGGCGGCGACGATCGTGAGCGAGGCGAGATCCTGCCGCCGCGGCCGCGCCTGCCGGAGCAGACCGAGCACCGCCGCACCGATCAGCGCGGCGATCACGGCGCGCGCGGACGTCAGGAACAGCGCCGAGAAGCCGCCGACCGCGACCCGCGTCGCCGGCAGCGAGCCGCTGAAGATGATGACGCCGAGAAGGCCGTTGCCCCAGCCGCTGCCCGCAGATTGCATGTCACCTCATTCCCTGGCCGCGATCTATCCCCCGGACCATGGCAAAGCCAGCGACAATCCAATACAATCCGGCAGAACTGTATTGGTATGGAAGGCCATACACATTGGCTGCCGACACACGCATGAAGGGCCGCAGCGGCACCCGGACCGCTGACGTCATGAGCGCGGTCCGCGCCAAGGTCGTGGGCCGCGCGCTCAGTGCCGGCGACCGCCTGCCCTCGATCCGCAGCCTTGCCGCGACCATGGACGTTTCGCCCTCCACGGTGGTCGAGGCCTATGACCGGCTCGCCGCCGAAGGCCTGATCCGCGCGCGCCGCGGCTCCGGCTTCTATGTCTCCCCGACGGCAACGCCGCCGCTCGCGCTGGCCGAAGCCGAGCCGCGGCACGACCGGGAGGTCGATCCGTTCTGGGTCTCGCGGCAATCGCTCGATGCTGATGCGGCCGTGCTCAAGCCCGGTTGCGGCTGGTTGCCGGCAGGCTGGATGCCGGAGACCGGCTTGCGGCGGGCCGTCCGTGCGCTGGCGCGGACCGACGACAGCCTGCTGACCGACTATGGCAGCACGCGCGGCGCGCCGGCGCTGCGCCGGCTGCTGATCGCGCGGCTGGCGGAAGATGCAGTTGAGGCATCGGTCGATCAGCTCATGCTGACGGGCTCGGGGACGCAGGCAACCGACCTCGTCTGCCGCTTCCTGCTCCGTCCCGGCGACACCGTGCTGGTCGATGATCCCTGCTACTTCAATTTCCGTGCGCTGCTGCGGGCACATCAGGCCAAAGTCGTCGGCGTGCCCACCACGCCGTCGGGCCCGGATGTCGCGCGCTTCGATCAACTCCTCGGCAGCGAGCGGCCGCGGCTCTACATCACCAATTCAGCGCTGCACAATCCGACCGGCGCGACGCCGTCTCTTGCGACCGCGCACCGGCTCCTGACCGCGGCCACCGCGCACGACCTCACCATCATCGAGGACGACATTTTCGGCGACTTCGAGCCGGAGCGCTCGCCGCGCCTTGCCGCGCTGGACGGATTGAACCGCGTGATCCGCATCGGCAGCTTCTCCAAGACGCTGTCGGCGTCGGTGCGCTGCGGCTACATCGCGGCACGTGCCGACTGGATCGAGCATCTCATCGACCTGCAGGTTGCAACAAGTTTCGGCGGGCCGAGCCCGGTCGCGACCGAGATCATCGCGCAAGTCCTGGTCGGCGGCAGCTATCGCAAGCACATGGACGAGCTCAGGCAGAGGCTCACGCGCACGCGTCGCGACGTCGCGCGCAAGCTTCAGGCCTTGGGGATCGAGCCGTGGCTGATGCCGCGCGGCGGCTTCTTCCTGTGGTGCCGTCTCGCCGACGGGCAGGACGCCACGGCCGTTGCGCGCACGGCACTCGAGGAAGACGTCGTTCTGGCACCCGGCAACGTGTTCAGCGTGTCGCAGACGGCGTCGCACTTCATGCGCTTCAACGTGGCGCAGATGAGCGAGCCGCGAATGTGGGACGTGCTGCGGCGGGCGTTGAAGTCGGCGCCCGGAATGACCCGCAGCTGAAGCGCGATGCGATTGGGATGAATCGCCATCGCGCTTTAGTTTGCCTTGATGCCGGCCTCGCTGATGAGCTTGCCCCATTTCGTGCTTTCGCTCTGAATGAAGCGGCCGAACTGCTCCGGCGATGTCGGCGCAGGCTCCGCACCGAGGGTCCGGATCTTCTCGGCTACCGCCGGGTCCTTCAAGGCCTTTGCGAAGGCCTCGTTCAACCTGGCGACGATATCCGCTGGCGTGCCGGCCGGAGCAACCAGCCCGAACCAGCCGATGGATTCGAAGCCCGCGACACCGCCTTCGGCAAGCGTCGGCACGTCGGGCAAGGATGCCAGCCGCCGTGCCGACGACACGCCGATCGCGTTGAGCTTGCCATCGAGGATCAGCTGCTTCGAGGCAGGGATGTCCAGGACCGCGAACGGGACGTGACCCGCGAGGACATCGACCGTTGCCGGGCCGGTGCCGCGATAGGGAACCAGCTCCATGGCGAGCCCGGTCTTCTGCGTGAACAGCGCCGCGGTCAAGTGCATGGCGGTCGAATTGCCGCCGTGTCCAATCGACAGCGCGCCTGGCTTTGCCTTGGCGAGGGCGATCGTTTCCGCTGCGCTGTGTGCAGGCACGTTCGCAGACGCCACCAGCACGAAGGGAATTTCCGCAAGCAGGGTGATGGGCGCAAGATCCCTCGGATCGAACGGCATCGACGGGTTGAGATGCGGATTGACCGTCAGCGCCCCCGCCGGCGCGACTCCGAGTGTGTAGCCGTCGGGCTTGGCCTGGACGACCGCGGCCATGCCGATATTGCCCCCAGCCCCGGCGCGGTTCTCGATGACCAGGCCTTGCTTGAGTTCGGCGGTGACCAGCGGCTCGAGCGCACGGATGACGGTATCGGCACTCCCGCCGGGCGGGAACGTCACGATGATCTTGATCAACTGCTCCGGATAGGCCGCCTCAGCAGCCTCCAACGGCAGGCCGGCAAAAGTTGCTGCCGTCAGCACGGCCAGAATGCAGCGCCTTGCTACGTCAAACACATTCTCCTCCCCAGTCTATTGTTTGCAGGCACGACCAGGCTGCCAGCACCGCGGGCCGCCTGCGATCGAGTTACGCCGCCGCGCCGGTGATGCGCGCCAGCAAACCCAATGGATCCTCGGGCGCGGCCTGTCCGCGCCAGGCGATGTGCTGGTCGGGCCGGACCAGCACCAGCTTCTCGGCGTACGTCCCGTTCGCCTCGCCCGGGGCGATGTCGACCAGCACCAGCGGCACGCCGCGTTCCGCTGCGGCGGACTTCAGTCGCGCCACATCGACTGCCGGATCGAACCGCAACAATGTGTAGCCCGGTCCGAAGGCGTCATAGAGCGATCGTCCGTCGCGCAGGAACAGATGCGGCGCGCGTGCGCCCGGGGCCGTGGAGGGCGTAAAGCTTCCCATCGTGTAGGCTGGCGGCGTCTCGCCATCATAGGCGATGATCGGCGAAGCATCGTAGTAGTAGCCGAAGTTGAGGCCGGCGCAGCAATATTGCTGCACGTTGAGATCATAGGCCGCTCTCGCCAGCGCCGCGCGCGCGGCTTGGCCGCGTGGCGTGGCCTCCTCGATCTCCGCAGATACACCGCCGCGCTGCGCCATCATCTTCATCGCATGATCCATCGCGAAGCGCGACACCTGCTCGGTGATGGGCTGGCGCTCCGCCTCGTAGGCATCGAGGATCGCGGCCGGCGCCCAGCCGTTCAGATGCGCCGCCAATTGCCAGCCGAGATCGACGGCATCCGCAATGCCCGCATTCATGCCGTAGCCGGCATAGGGCATCCACAGATGCGCGGCATCGCCGCAGATGAAGACCCTGCGATCGCGGAAGCGATCGGCCACGAGGCGACGTCCGACCCAGTCCTCCTTGCTGAGCACACGATATTCGAAACGCTCGTCGACGCCGAGGATGGCGCGGATGGCCCAGTCGCGGTCGACCGAGTCGAACTCGGGCTCGTCGGGCCTGAGGTGATTGTGAATCAGCCAGCGGTCGTGGCCATCGATCGCGACCGTCGTGCCCGAACGCCGCGGATTGAGCGACAGCACCATCCAGGCCGGCTTGTGCGCGCCCATCAGCTGCCTGAGTTGCGGGGCTTCGATGAAGGTCGATTGCACCCGCTGGATCACCGGCGTGCCGGACAGGCTGGCGCCGATCGATTTACGCACGAGGGAACGGCTGCCGTCGCACCCGATCACGAAGCTGGCTTCGATATGCAGCGAGCTCCCGCTGTCGAGATCGCGCGCGAGTGCGACCACATGGTCGTCGTTCTGCTCGATGTCGGTGATTTCCGTGCGCGCCAGGATCTTGATCCGCGGCTGCGCCGCGGCATGGCTAAACAGGATCGGCTCGAGATAGATCTGGTTGATCCGGTGCGGCGGCTCCGGGGTCGGCCACCAGGTGTCGGGGCCACCGGTTGCGGTGTAACGGCGCGCGCGCGATGGGATGTCGATGCGGCAGAGCTCGATGCCGGTCGCCGTGGTCCGATAGGAGCAGTCGTTCGGAAAGTCTGCCGGCAGGCCGGCGTCGCGCAGCTTTGCGGCAATGCCCAGCCTTCGGAAGATTTCCATCGAGCGCGCCGACACGTGATTGCATTTGACGCTGGGCGGATCGCCGGCATGGCGGATCTCCGCGACGACGACGTCGATCCCGCGCGAGGCCAGATCCATCGCCGCCGTCAATCCGACGGGCCCGGCGCCCACCACCAGCACCTGTGTCCTCATGCTCGTTTCATCCCCTTGCGGCGCCGCGGCTTCACCGTCCGCGCAGCATGCATTTTATTGCATGCCCTTTTATGCGATAAGCCGGAAAGAACTTATCAATTCATGAGTTTTGCCTATGAATGTCACCTTGCGCCAATTGCGGGCCTTCACCGGCGTGTATCGTACGCGCAGCATCACGCGGGCCGCCCGCGAGCTCGGGATCACGCAGTCGGCGGCGAGCCTTCTGGTTCAGCAGCTCGAGAGCCAGCTCGGCATCAAGCTGTTTGACCGTTCGACGCGTTCGGTGCAGCCGACACTGGCTGCCGATGAGGCGTTTCATTCCGCCGAACGCATGCTGAGCGATGCGCTGGGCCTGTCACGGCGCATGCGCGACCTCGCGCAAGCGCGCGCCGGCCGCGTCGCGTTTCTCGCCTCCGCCGGCGCCGCATCGGCGCTGCTGCCGCTGGTGCTGGCAAGATTCCGCGCTTGCCATCCCGACATCGAAATCGACATGCGCGACGTCGCCGCCGACGATCTCGTTCCGCGCCTGAGCGCGACCGATGCGGAATTCGCGATCGGCAGCGTGGAGGGTCGCTTTGCCGAGATGACGATCGAGACGCTGATCCGCGGTCGCCTGAGCGCAATCGGCAGGCGCACCGCCGACTTCGCCGCGCGGCGTGCGCTGACATGGGACGACCTGGCGCAGTTCCCCACGATCGCGATGCGCCGCGAGACGCGGATCCGCATGCAGATTGATCAGGCACTGGGTGCGCAGGGCAAGCGCCTCGATCCGACCTATGAAGTAACGTTGATCAACACCGCGCTCGCCATGACCGCGCAGGGCCTCGGCCTTGCCATCCTCCCTGCGACGATGCTGCCGGCCGACCAGTTTCCGACGCTGATCGCAAGACCTCTGGTGCGACCGGCCATCACGCGACCGGTGTCGCTGCTGCAGCGCCAGGGCCGGACGCTGTCGCCGGCGGCGCAGGCGTTCGTGGCGACGGCGCGGACGGTGCTGGCGGAGCGAGCGGGGCAGGCTTCTTGAGCTGAAGGACGGTCGCATACGGAAGCCCGGTCGTCTCAAAAGCCGGGACTATCTTGCAGTTGCTCGTCGAGAGAATGGCGGAGAGGGAGGGATTCGAACCCCCGATAGGCTTGCACCTATGCCGCATTTCGAGTGCGGTGCATTCAACCACTCTGCCACCTCTCCTGAAGGCGCCATGTAGAGGCAGGGCCCCTGTGGTTGGGGGCGTTAATAGGCGAGGATGGCGGGCCAGACAAGGCGCGGGAGACGAATTTCCGGCCGGTTTTCCGCTCCCGTCCCTTGATGACGCGGTGATGGCGGGGGCCGACAGCGGATTTCGGCGGCCCTTTCGGTGAATTCGGCCGCAGTTTCAGCCGGCGCGCAGGCTGAGCCCGCGCTGGCCGCCGAATCAGCGTGCGACGGGAAAAACGGGGTGGGACCGCCAGACGCGGTAAATACTGGCGGTCCCGGTGCCGCTCATTGAAATACTGGCCAGGAAGGGCGGCTTCGCCGGCCAAGTGGAAGCGACGATTCGACCCTAACGTGCGGCAGGCAGCCCGCAACGCAATCCGGTCCTTAACCTAACCGGTCAAGGTTACTCCTTGTCCGCTTTACCCTTTTTCTTCCCGTTCTCCGTGGAATCCCGGTCCTTGCCGTTGTCCTTACGGCGGTTGGTGAAGCGCGCATTGCCAAGCCCGGTGCCGATGGTGAGCACGCCCCAGCGATCGACGTCCTGCATGAACGGCACCTCGGAGAGGCCCTGCACCACGCCGTCATTGTGCATCAGGATGGCGGTGTCGTGCTCGCCGATTTGCGGAATGCCCTCGAGCAGGCTCGCCGGCAGGTTGAACTTGCTGCTCTCCCAATTGCCCGGCAGATTCTGCGCGCCCTTCTCGATGGAGCCGTCGGCGTTGATCACGCCGGGGCAGGCGATACCGATGAAGGGGGCGAGCTTGTAGCCTTCATTTTCGGCCTCCGTGATCAACCCCTTCAGCATCTTGGTGAGCCGCTTCACCGCGCCCTCGCGCGTCGGCTCGTCGTCGGCGTGACGCCACAGCTCGGATTTCACGACCTTGGCCTTCGACAGGTCCTTGGCCTTTTTCCAGCTGGTCTCGACGAGGCCGCAGCGGATGTTGGTGCCGCCGATGTCGACGGCGAGGATGCTGTCATGAGCCTCGAAGATCCAGGACGGCGCCAGATGCAGCGCGCCGACCAGCCCGGCTTCATCGGGGTGATGGCGGATCGGCTGCAGGTCGATCTTGAAATCCTCGGCCTTCAGGATGATCTCGGTGCGCGCGATCGCAAGCTCGCCGAGCCGGGAATCGCGGAAGCCGCCACCGACCACGATGCGCTCGGTCCTGGCCCAGGCCTTGGTCTTGAGAAAGCGCCGGGTGACGTAGGCGAGCTCCTGCGCAAAGTCCTCGATCGCACTGTGCACCACCGCGGAGGCTTCGGTGTCGTCGCCGACCAGCATGGCGTCCAGCGTCTTCTTGCTGATGTTTTCCGACGGCTCCTTGCCGAACGGGTCCTCGCCGGTCTTGCGCAGCGGCTTGCGCCAGCGGTCGAGGATGTCGCGGAACGCGCCCTTGCTGGCGCGGTCGCCGAGAAAGCCGTCCTCGTCCTTCATCTCGATGTTGAAGCTGTCGATGTCCACCGACGGCAGCCGCTCCGCGCCGTGATGGGCGATGCCCGTCGTCTTGACCAGTTCGTCCGTTGCCATGAGAGCCCTTGCCCGCTTTTAGCTGTTCCGGCCGGGACAACGGCGAGGGAACCGGTTTGTTGCAAAGCGGTCCGAGATTCGCCTGCAAGGTCGCGAACGGACCAAATCCTTCAAATCCGGGCGCTTTTCGCCCGCTTTTCCTTGACTTGCGGCGCTCGGCGGCTATAAGTCCCACAGCCGGCGCGGGGCGTTTCTCGCGCCGCTTGTTTTTGCGTGGGTTTTCAATGGGATAACTCCCACCCACACAGAACGCATGTAAACCCATAGCGACTGACAAAAAGCCGGCCCGGACGATTCTCGTCGCGAGGCCGGGATTGAACACGAAGGAAAAAAACGATGTTCGCAGTCATCAAAACCGGCGGCAAGCAATACCGCGTCGTGCCGGATGATGTCCTGGAAGTAGGCAAGATCGAAGGCGAAGTCGGCTCGATCGTGCAGTTGAATGAAGTTCTGGTGGTCGGCGGCGACACGCCGGTGCTGGGTGTGCCGACGGTGGCGGGTGCCTCCGTTGCGGTCGAGGTGCTCGACCACAAGCGCGGCCCCAAGGTCATCGCGTTCAAGAAGCGCCGCCGCAAGAATTCGCGCCGCAAGCGCGGCTACCGCGACGAGATCACCGTGCTGCGCATCAGCGAGATCCTGACGGACGGCGCCAAGCCCACCAAGGGCCCGCGTCCGAAGAAGGAGAAGGCGGCCAAGGAGCCGGCAACGGAAGCCGCCGAATAAAATGGAATTGATCACGCCAATTCACGAATTGATGCGTGAGAAATTTTGAAATGATTCCGTCAAGGAATTGATCTAGAAATACGCAGGATTTCGGAGACGAGCCATGGCTCACAAAAAAGCAGGCGGTTCATCGCGCAACGGACGCGATTCCAAGGGCAAGCGCCTCGGTATCAAGGCGTTCGGCGGGGAGATCGTCACTCCCGGCAACATCATTGCGCGTCAGCGCGGCACCACCTGGCACCCCGGCCTTAATGTCGGCATGGGCACGGACCACACTTTGTTCGCCAAGATCGAGGGCCGTGTTGCGTTCCAGGCCAAAGCCAACGGCCGCACCTTCGTATCGGTACTCCCGATCGCAGAGGCGGCTGAATAGACGGTGGATCAAATTTGGAGTCCGCCGGGTCCTGACTGAACCGGCGGAGTCCCAGAGATCATAGAGATCGAAGGCTCCAGGGGAGGCGGGAAACCGGCCTCCCCTTTTCTTTGACTTGCTCACTTCGAATTAGTGACTTTCACGGAGCCGGACATGTTGCAGGATTTCTCGAGCGTGACCTTGCGGGAGGCGAGACCCAGCGTCGTCGCCACCGAGCGGCTGACCTTGCGGCGGCCGACGCTGG
>NZ_AJQE01000397.1 GCF_000261685.1 Bradyrhizobium genomosp. I (2014)
TCGCCCGGCTCGCCAATGACCGCCGTGTCGCCGAGAACACGCGGCGCCTGCCGCATCCCTATTCGCAGGACGATGCCGCCGAATTCATCCGCGCCACCGCCGAGCTCGGCAGCGAGACGGTGTTCCTGATCGAGCACGATAGCGGGCCGGTCGGCATGGTCGGGATCGACTGCTCGAAGCCCGATAGTGCCGAGCTCGGTTATTGGCTCGGCGTCGATCACTGGGGCCAGGGCTTTGCCACCGAGGCCGCGCGCGGTGCGATCGACTTCTTCTTCGAGGAGTTCGAGGACGAGCATCTCCATGCCGGTGCGCGCGTCACCAATCCGGCCTCGCGCAAGGTGCTGGAGAAGTGCGGCTTCCAGTGGAGCGGCGTCCAGCTGCACCGCTTCCTGGCGCTGGGCTCCTCGACGCCCGTCGACTGCTTCCGCCTCTCGCGCGGCGTGTGGGCGTCGCTGAAGAGCTGGAGCAGCGCGCGACGGGTGAGGTAAGGCGCGGCTGACCACCCTCCCCTGGAGGGGCAGGGTCGGCTCACGTTGAGCGCAGCGAAATGTGAGATGGGGTGACAGTCTTCAGCGGAAGCAGTGCTCGAGGTGGAGAGATCACCCCACCCCGCTCGCGCTGCGCGCGATCGACCCTCGCCCTCCAGGGGAGGGTAAGAGCTACGCCGGCGGATTGACCTCGGCACTCTCCCGCCCGAGATCGCGTTCGCGCAGGTAGATGTAGAACCCGGCGCCGATGATGATGGCGGCGCCGACGAGCGTTGCGATGGACGGGACGTCGCCGAACACGACGAAGCCGAAGATCACGGCCCAGACGATCATCGAATATTGGTAGGGCACGACGACGCTCGCCGGCGCGAGCTTGAGCGAGCGGTTGACGCAGAACAGCGCCGTCACCGAAATGAGCCCGGCGGCAGCGAAGATCACGAGGCTGCCGGGGGTCGGCGGCACCCAGTTGAAGGCCGACAGCACCGCGCCCAGCGAGAACGTGCCGACGAATTGCGACGACGCCATCACAATGTCGGGCGTCTTGCGCAGGCTGCGGGTGATCAGCATCAGGGTCGCGAAGGACAGGCTGCCGCCGAGCGCGATCAGCGCCGGCAGGCTGACCGTCTGCGCGGAGGGGCGCAGCGCGATCAAGACGCCGCAGAAGCCGATCAGGATCGCACTCCAGCGCCGCCAGCCGACCCGCTCGCGCAAGAACACCGCCGACATCGCGGTGACGAAGATGGGACCTGCCAGATAATAGGTGATGACGTCGGCGAGCGGCAGATAGACCGTGGCAAGGAAGAAGGCGGCCACCTCCAGCGTCGACAGCACGACACGGAACAGCTGCAGGCCCGGCCGCTCCAGATGCAGGAACTGGCGTCGCTGCTTCCAGATCAGCGGTGACAGCAGCAGGAGCGCCGCGCAGGCGCGCAGGAACAGGAGCTGCCCCACCGAGTAAGTGCCCACCAGGAACTTGCCCATGGCGTCGCCGAACGAGAACATGAAGATCGACAGCACCATGAGTGCGATGCCGGCGAGGCGCGCGGAGCGGTCGTCATAGGCGGAGAGAGACTTGAGGAGGGGCATTGAAACGAGTCTGGATCTGAGAGGCTCGTCATTGCGAGCGCAGCGAAGCAATCCAGAATCTTTCCGCGGCGGCAGTCTGGATGGCTTCGCTGCGCTCGCAATGACGGCGGAGAGAGCGTCAGGAATCGGCTGGTAGTGTCGCTTGCGGTCGTTTTAATGACGTGAGCGACCGCGACAAGCCCGCGCAAGCCGAATTGAACGGATTGTCGCACTCTTCGCATCGCGGTAGCGATAGGCTGCCCGCTAAGGAAAGAGCAACCGCATGACCGATTTCGACCCCACCCAGCATCGCATGATCCCCGAGCAGCGCTGGTTTGAGGATTTCGTCGTCGGCGAACGTTTCGTGCTGCCGAGCCGAACCCAGACCTCGGCGGTGTTCGCCGCATTCCAGACCGCGAGCGGCGACACCCATCCGGTGCACTATGACGTGGAGTATTGCCGCAGCCGCGGCATGCCGCATCTGCTCGCCCACGGCTTCCAGACCTTGATCCACACCGCGCCGGGTGCCGGCCTGTTTCCGTTCATGGTCGAGGATTCCCTGGTCGGCTTCCTCGAGCAAACGAGCCGATTCCTGAAACCCGTCTTTGCCGACGACACGATCTATCCGGCGCTGGAAGTCACCGAACTCTCGCCAGGACGCACGACGGGTGCGGTGACGCTTCGGAGCACCGTGTTCAACCAGCGCAAGGAGCTGGTGCTGGAGGGCACGCAGAAATTCCTGATCAGGCGGCGGCCAGCGGCGAGTTAAGCACGGCCCCAAGATCGCTGAAATTCCGCCAATTTGCGGGTCAATCCGGGTTGCCGCGCGGGACCGGCTGGCCTACCTATGGCCCATGAAATTCCTCGACGAAGCAAAGGTCTATATCCGCTCCGGTGACGGCGGGAACGGCTGCGTGGCGTTCCGCCGCGAGAAGTTCATCGAGTTCGGCGGCCCTTCCGGGGGCAATGGCGGCCGCGGCGGCAACGTCATCATCGAGGTCGCCGACGGCCTCAACACGCTGATCGACTACCGCTATCAGCAGCACTTCAAGGCCCAGAAGGGCGAGAACGGCATGGGCTCGGACCGTCACGGCGCCAACGGCAAGAACATCGTGCTCAAGGTCCCGGTGGGCACGCAGATCTTCGACGAGGATCGCGAGACGCTGATCCACGACTTCACCAAGGTCGGCGAGAAGTTCGTGCTGGCCGAGGGCGGCAATGGCGGCTTCGGCAATGCGCATTTCAAGTCGTCGACCAACCGCGCGCCGCGCAACGCCAATCCCGGCCAGCCCGGCGAGGAGCGCTGGATCTGGCTGCGGCTGAAGCTGATCGCCGATGCCGGTCTCGTCGGCCTGCCCAATGCCGGCAAGTCGACCTTCCTCTCCAAGGTCAGCGCGGCGAAGCCGAAGATCGCCGATTATCCCTTCACCACGCTGCATCCGCAGCTCGGCGTCGTGAATGCCGACGGCCGCGAATTCGTGCTGGCGGATATTCCCGGTCTGATCGAGGGCGCGCATGAAGGCGCAGGCCTCGGCGACCGCTTCCTCGGCCACGTCGAACGTTGCCGCGTGCTGCTGCATCTCGTCGACGCCACCTGCGAGCACGCCGGCAAGGCCTACAAGACCGTGCGCAAGGAGCTCGATGCCTATGGCGGACAGCTCACTGACAAGATCGAGATCGTCGCGCTGAACAAGATCGACGCGGTCGAGCCGGACGAGCTCAAGAAGCAAAAGGACCGCCTCAAGCGCGCCGCCAGGAAGACGCCGCTGCTGCTCTCCGGCGCGACCGGTCAGGGTGTGAAGGAAGCCTTGCGTGCGCTCGTCGAGGTGATCGGCGAGGCCCCGGTGTCGGCGAAGGCGAAGAGCGCGGCGGAAGCCGAACCGTGGTCGGCCTAGTCTCTCTTCCCAACGTCGTCCGCGCGCACGCGGGGACCCATACCGCGTAATCTTTCGGCTGGGCACGGTCGCAGTACCGAACGACGAATCTTCGCCAAACCACTCCCTGTGGTTATGGGTCCCTGCTTTCGCATTGCTTTCGCAGGGACGACAAGGGAGTGTATGGCTGCGGACAAGCGCATCACTGGCTTGTCTTCATCGCCCCAATAGCGCAGCATCCAACAATCAAGAAACGACAGGGATGACGCATGGCGCGCGCGAAGAACGTTCTCTGGATCATGTGCGACCAGCTCCGCTATGACTATCTCGGCTGCACCGGCCATCCCACGCTGAAGACACCGAACATCGACGCGATGGCGAAGCGCGGCGTGCTGTTCACCAACGCCTATGTGCAGTCGCCGATCTGCGGCCCGTCGCGGATGTCATTCTATACCGGCCGCTACATGCGCTCGCACGGCTCGCACTGGAACGGCTGGCCACTGCGTGTCGGCGAGCCCACGCTCGGCGATCACCTCAAGAAGATCGGCGTCCGCAACGTGCTGGTCGGCAAGACCCACATGGCGCCTGATATCGAAGGCATGAAGGCGCTCGGCATCCCGCCGGAATCGGTCATCGGCGTGCATGTGGCCGAATGCGGCTTCGAGCCCTATGAGCGCGACGACGGCCTGCATCCCACGGGGCGGCCGCGGCCGAAATACGATGAATATCTGCGCCGGCATGGCTTCGAAGCGCCCAATCCCTGGGAGCATTGGGCCAATTCAGGCGCGGCCAACGATGGCTCCTTGCAGAACGGCTGGCTGCTGGTGCATGCCGACAAGGCCGCGCGCGTGCCGGACGAGCATTCCGAGACGCCCTACATGACGCGGCGCGCGATGGATTTCATCAGCGAGGCCGAGACCGACGGCCGGCCGTGGTGCCTGCATCTGTCCTACATCAAGCCGCACTGGCCCTATATCGCGCCTGAGCCCTATGCCAGCATGTATTCGACCGACGACATGATTCCGGTGATCCGCTCCGAGCGCGAGCGCCAGAATCCGCATCCGGTGTTCGGCGCCTATATGGACATGCGCTACTCCCGCAACATGGCGCGCGACGAGGCCCGCGAAAAGGTGATCCCGACCTATATGGGCCTGATCACCCAGATCGACGACCAGATGGGCGCGCTGATGAAATTCCTGGAGGCGCGCGATCTCCTGGAAACGACCATGATCGTGTTCACCTCCGATCACGGCGATTATCTCGGCGATCACTGGATGGGCGAGAAGGACCTGTTCCACGAACAGTCGGCGAAGATCCCGCTGATCGTCATCGATCCTTCGAAGGAGGCCGACGCCATGCGCGGCACGCGCAGCGACGCGCTGGTCGAGGCGATCGATCTTGCACCAACCTTCGTCGATTATTTCGGCGGCAAAGTGCCGGGACACATTCTGGAAGGACGTTCGCTGCTGCCGCTGCTGCGCGGGCGGACGCCAGGCGGCTGGCGTAAGGTCGCATTCTCCGAATACGACTACGCCATGCAGGACGTCCGGCTGAAACTGAACCAACCGATCGAACGCTGCCGCCTGTTCATGGTGTTCGACGGCCGCTGGAAATATATCCACGCCTCCGGTTTCCGCCCGATGCTGTACGATCTCGAAACCGATCCGGAAGAGTATCTGGATCGCGGCGACGATCCGGAATGCGCTGGCATCATCGCGCGCCTCCAGTCCGAGTTGTTCGACTGGGCGCTGCATCCGAGCGGCCACATCACCACGCCGCGCGAGAAGATCGCGGCCTATGCGGACAGCCAGCTGCAGGTAAAGGGCGGCATTCTGATCGGCATCTGGGACGAAAAAGAGCTTGCGGCCATCAAAGACGGCATCGCGCAACGCGCGAAGATATAGCCCCTCATGGCGGGGAGGCGCGGCGGCGCCGTCTCCAATCATGCAGGCTCCGCTGCAACAGCCGGGTCTTTCATCCTTCGAGACGCCCGCTTCGCAAGCCCCTCAGGATGAGGGGATATGGAGAGAGATTCGCTGCGTGGCGTTCAGGTGGGTATCTCTCCAAAATTCTTCCCCACCGGCAGCACCGCGTGCCGGATCAGCCGCGAATCCTCCACCGCGGCTTGGCGGTGCTTCACCGCTTCGCGATAGACGGGATCACGGATCATCTCGACGAAGGCGGCGACGCTGGGATATTCGGCGATGAAGCAATGGTCCCAGCGCTCCTCCTGCGGGCCGATCAGCATCAGCTCGAATTTGCCCTGCCAGATGATTCGTCCGCCGAGGCGCTCGAACACCGGGCCGCTTTCGCGGCCATAGGCCGCATAGGCTTCCGCGCCGCTGGCCTTGCGGCCATCGGGATAGGCCGCTTCTTTCCGCAGGCGCACCAGGTTGAGCATGTGGATCGGGCCCGGGCGGTCGTTCTCCCGGAATTGCGCGAAGATCTCCTTGGTCGGATCGATATGGCCCATGCGGGTTTCCTCTTGTTTTGCGGCGGCGATCCTAGCCTTGCCGTCCCGAAAGCGGAACTGCGGCGGGCGAATGCCGCATCTCCTAATCGCGCGTTAACGCCGGGGTAACCGGGCCTTAAACAGCGACCGCTAGCGTGCGGCGGGGCGGGCTGACCGGGCGTATTTGCGTATGGCGTGGGGAAAGAAAAAGGGTGGGCGGAAGGAGCCGTTGTTCGGCTTGCCTGCCGCGCTCGCCGATCTGCGCCTGACGGCAGCGGACCGCATCCCCAACGCGGCTGACGACAAGCCGAGGAAATCAGCCAAGGCCTCCACCAAGCGCAAGGCAGGGGATTCCGGCGACGAGCCGCCGCGCGAGCGCAAGGCGCCGGCTGGCCGCAGCGGCGCCAAGCGCCGGTCGAAGTCGCGTTTCGGCGTGGGCCTCGGCCGCCTGGTCTATTGGGGCGCGGTGCTGAGCCTGTGGGGTGTCATCGCCGTGATCGGCGTGGTGATCTATGTCGGCGCTCATCTGCCGCCGATCCAGTCGCTGGAAATTCCCAAGCGGCCGCCGACGATCCAGATCGTCGGGATCGACGGCAGCATGCTGGCTCAGCGCGGCGAGATGGCCGGCGCCAACGTCGCGCTGAAGGACCTTCCGCCTTACTTGCCCAAGGCCTTCATCGCCATCGAGGACCGCCGCTTCTATTCGCATTTCGGCATCGATCCCGTCGGCATCCTGCGCGCCCTCGTCACCAACGTGCTCCACCGGGGCGTCTCGCAGGGCGGCTCGACGCTGACACAGCAGCTCGCCAAGAATCTGTTCCTGACCCAGGAACGCACCATGCAGCGCAAGCTGCAGGAGGCGGAGCTCGCGATCTGGCTGGAACGCAAGCACTCCAAGAACGAAATTCTGGAACTCTATCTCAACCGCGTCTATTTCGGCTCCGGCGCCTATGGCGTCGAAGCTGCCGCGCAGAAATATTTCGGCAAGTCGGCGAAGAACGTGACGATCGCGGAGGCCGCGATGCTGGCCGGCCTCGTCAAGTCGCCCTCGCGCCTTGCGCCGAACCGCAATCCCGAAGGCGCCGAAGCGCGCGCGCAAGTCGTGCTCGCGGCGATGGCGGATGCGAAATTCATCACCGAAGCGCAGGCGCAGGCCTCGATCGGCCATCCCTCCTACAGTGTGAAGCCGGTCGGCGCCGGCACGGTCAACTACGTCGCCGACTGGATCGGCGAGGTGCTGGACGACCTGGTCGGGCAGATCGACGAGAGCATCAAGGTCGAGACCACGATCGATCCGAAGCTGCAGAGTGTGGCGGAAGCCGCCATCATCGACGAGCTCGCGGCCAAGAGCGTGAAGTTCAATGTCAGCCAGGGCGCGCTGGTGGCGATGACGCCCGACGGCGCCGTGCGCGCCATGGTCGGCGGACGGAACTATTCCGAGAGCCAGTACAACCGCGCGGTGACGGCCAAGCGCCAGCCGGGCTCCTCCTTCAAGCCGTTCGTGTACCTCACCGCGCTCGAGCAGGGTCTGACGCCCGATACCGTCCGCCAGGACGCTCCCATAGAGGTCAAGGGCTGGAAGCCCGAGAACTACACCCATGAATATTTCGGCGCGGTGACGCTGACGCAGGCGCTGGCGATGTCGCTCAACACGGTCGCCATCCGCCTCGGCCTCGAGGTCGGACCGAAGAACGTGGTGCGCACCGCGCACCGGCTCGGCATCTCCTCCAAGCTCGAACCCAATGCCTCGATCGCGCTGGGTACCTCCGAAGTCTCCATGGTCGAGCTGGTCGGCGCCTATGCGCCCTTCGCCAATGGCGGCGTTGCGGTGACGCCGCATGTCGTGACGCGGATCAGGACGCTCAGTGGCAAGCTGCTCTACATGCGCCAGCCTGAGGAACGCAACCAGGTCATCGATCCCCGCTATGTCGGCATGATGAACGCGATGATGCGGGAGACGCTGATATCAGGCACCGCCAGGAAGGCGGAAATCCCCGGCTGGCCGGCGGCCGGCAAGACCGGCACCAGCCAGGATTACCGCGACGCCTGGTTCATCGGCTACACCGCCAACCTCGTCACCGGCGTCTGGCTCGGCAATGACGACAACTCGCCGACCAAGAAGGCGACCGGCGGCGGCCTGCCGGTGGAAGTCTGGTCGCGCTTCATGAAGACGGCGCACGAGGGCGTGCCGGTCGCGAACCTGCCGAGTTCACCGGGCGGCTGGGGCCTGTCGAACCTCGCGCAAGCAGCATCGCAGGTGTCGCCGCCAACAGCAGCACCGGGACCGGCAGCGGCAAGCGCTGGCGGCTATCGCCCGCCGCCGCCCACGCGCACCAATGTGCGGCCGGAGGCTGCGGCCGGCCTCGATGGCTGGCTGATGGACCGGCTGTTTGGCGGAAACCGATAGATTCTGCCCGAGGCCTCGATGACCTCGAAACAAGAACTGCGAAAACAACCCCATGCACAGTAGCCGAGGATAGCGAAATCAACGGCTTGCGCAGACCGCACAGACGCCTGAAGCGCGCGCTGCGCTGTCATTCACCGCGACGGCGGGGAATCCAGTGCGCCGCGTCGTCTCGGCTCGACGACCAACGCCTCTGCAATGCTGGATCGCCCGCTCGCGTGCGCGAGAGCCCACAAGGCGGGCGATGACAGCGTCAGATGAGGCAACAGTGGAACTTTGATTTCCAGCTCAGCCTTAATCCTCGACCCCATAGCGGTGCAGATCGTTGCCATGCGTGTCGAGCCACTTCTTGGCGCGCTCCATCGACGGGCAGATCTTGCCGCATACGCGCCAGAACCGCGCCGAGTGATTCATCTCGACGAGATGAGCGACTTCGTGGGCGGCGAGATAGTCGAGCACGAAGGGCGGCGCGAGAATCAGGCGCCAGGAGAACGACAGCGAGCCGGCCGAGGTGCAGGAGCCCCAGCGGCTGGACTGGTCGCGGATCGACAAGCGCTTGACCCTGACGCCGAGCTCGGCCGCGTAGGCTTCCGCCGAGCGCTGCAAGTCGCGGCGCGCCTCGCGCTTGAGGAAGTCGCTGACGCGGCGGTCGACATGTTCGAGCCCGCCGGCGACGCAGAGGATGCGTTCGCCGCTGTCGCGCATCTCGGTCCACACCGTGCCGCGCTGACCGGCACGATGAACGATGCGATGGGGTGTGCCGCGCAGCGGTATCACCGTGCCCGGCTGGAACGGCGCGGCCTTCGGCAGGCGGCCGAGACGCGCGGCGATCCAGGCGCCGTGGCGCTGCGCGAAGTCCTTGGCATCGGCGAGCGTGCCGCGCGGCGGCATCGTGAGGATGGCCTCGCGGTCGCTCGGATGAATTCTGAGCGTGTAGCGGCGCGCGCGTCTGTGCCGACGCAAGCGGATGGCAAAGAATTGCGATCCGTGGGTGATGACGAGGGTCTTCGGTTCGTGGGGGCGCCGATAGAGGAGTGCGCGAGTGGCCATGTCTGTCAGTCCGGGAAGCAGGAGTTCGCCCGGATTCTGCCATAACCGCCGCCAGGGAAAGCGCTCGGCGCAAAAACAAATCATTTGCCCAATATACAGCGGTCGGGCGTCCGGGAGACCCTACAGACTGGGGTTGGAACCCGCTTTTTTCGCCCTCGCTGGACGCATGCGACACCCCCAAGGGGTGAGGACGGACTCACTCCTACAAAGCTACCTAATTACCGTGAATCTGACAGAAACTTGCCCCCCGCCGGAGGCTCCGGCATGGGCTGAAATTCGGCGGGAAAGCCGAAATCCGCGGCTGGAGCCGCTTCGATGAAAATCGGAACGCTCCAGATTCTCATTCTGGCGCGTTTTCTTCACGCGAACCGGCCGCCACTTCGCTCGAAAACGCTCTATTCGGCCGCGAGGGCCTGTAACGAGCTCGGATTCGCAGCCGAAACCATGAAGTCGTGAATCCGCGGCACGATCTCCGACTTGAAACGCGATCCGTTGAACACGCCGTAATGTCCGACGCCCTTCTGGACGTAGTGAACGCGGCGATGATCGGGGATCGAGTTGCACAAACCATGCGTTGCTTCGGTCTGACCGAGGCCGGAGATGTCGTCGTTCTCGCCTTCGACCGTCATCAATGCGACGCGCTTGACCTTGGAGGGATCAACGCGGGTTCCGCGATGGGTCATCTCGCCCTTCGGCAGCGAGTGCTTCACGAACACGGTGTCGACGGTTTGCAGGTAATACTCGGCCGAGAGATCCATCACCGCGAGATATTCGTCGTAGAAGTCGCGATGCTTGTCGACGAGGTCGCCGTCACCCTTCACCAGATTGGCGAACAGCTGCTTGTGGGCATCCATGTGCCGGTCGAGATTCATGCTGATGAAGCCGTTGAGCTGCAGGAATCCAGGATAGACGTCGCGCATCATGCCCGGATGCGGGAACGGCACCTTGGTGATGACGTGGTTGCGGAACCAGTCGATACCGCGCTCCTGCGCGAGGTCGTTCACTGCGGTCGGATTGCGGCGGGTGTCGATCGGGCCGCCCATCAGCGTCATCGAGGTCGGCACGAACGGATCGCGCCGCGCCTCCATGATCGAGACGGCCGCGACGACCGGCACCGAGGGCTGGCACACCGCCATCACATGAGTGTTGCCGCCGAGGACGTGCAGCATCTCGATGACGTAGTCGATATAGTCGTCGAGATCGAAGCGGCCTTCGCTCAAGGGGACCATGCGGGCATCGGCCCAGTCGGTGATGTAGACCTCGTGCGCCGGCAGGAAAGCTTCCACCGTACCGCGCAGAAGCGTCGCATAGTGGCCGGACATCGGGGCCACGATCAGCACGCGCGGCTGCGGGCTGCGCAGCGGGCGGGCGAACTTGCGATCGAAGTAGAGCAGCCTGCAGAACGGCTTTTCCCAGACCGAGCGAACCTCGACGGGGACGCGGATGCCGTTGACCTCGGTGTCGTCGAGACCCCATTCCGGCTTGCCGTAGCGGCGCGTGGTGCGCTCGAACAATTCGCAGGCTGCGGCGACCGACTTGCCGACCTCGGTACGCGCCCAGGGATTGAGGGGATTCTGAAACAGCAGCTTGGTCGCGTCCGTGACCGCACGTGCCGGATTGAGAGAGGCATGCGCCATCTCATACATCCAGTACATCGGCGTCGTCAGGACCGGACTGCCTTCTGCAGCCAGGGGCGGGGCGCCGCCGAACTCACCAATGGGCATCGTCAAATTCCTCTTCGCATCGCAACATACTGCCGAATGCGTAATATTGCGTCAATGCATGGTTCCGTACATCTACGTAGCCGAAGCGGCGAAATCAGACTCAATCCACGGGAAAGTGAGGTTATTCGCCGGCCGACAGCAGCGAGCCGTGTTTCCTGGCGCTGCGCAATAGGGCAAGGAATGCCCCAAAAGATGCAACCAGCAGCACTGCGTTGATGGCCAACGCCTCCAGCATCAGATCGGTCCTGAAGGCTTGCTCGATCAGGAGCGCGCGCATCCCCTCGAAGGCGTAGGTCGGCGGCAACGCCCAGGCGACGTATTGCAGCCAGGCGGGCAGCACGCTGACGGGATAATAGACGCAGGCCAGCGGGAGGATTGCGAACATCAGGGTCCAGACGATGCTCTCGGCGCCAAGGCCGTTTCGCAGCACCAGGCCCGAGACGAAGATGCCGACCGACCAGCTCGTGAAGATCAGGTTGCAGAAGAACGCGATCAGCGGCAGGCCGAGGGCATAGACGTTGAAGTGAAACAGGAACAGCGCGAGCAGCGTCATCGGGATGATGCCGATCGCGAGCCGGATCAGGCTCATGACCATCAGCGACAGCAGAAACTCGATCGGCTTGAGCGGACTCATCATGAGATTGCCGAGGTTGCGCGCCCACATCTCTTCCAGGAACGAGATGGAGAAGCCGAGCTGGCCGCGGAACAGGATGTCCCAGAGGATGACGGCACCGATCAGCGTGCCGCCGGCGCGCGCGAAGAAACTGGCGTTTTCGGCGATGTAGAGCTGGAGGAAGCCCCAGGTGACGACCTGCAGCGCCGGCCAGTAGAGCAGCTCGAGCAGCCGCGGCCAGGACGACAGCAGGAGGTACCAATAGCGCAGGATCATCGCGCCGATGCGAGGGAGGGATATGCCGCGGTGGAGGGCGATCTCGGTCATTGCACCCTCGCGTAAACCGATTGAAATGCCGCGCGCGGTCTATCCAAGACGTCATTGCGAGGAGCCCTTGCGACGA
>NZ_AJQE01000398.1 GCF_000261685.1 Bradyrhizobium genomosp. I (2014)
ACTCAGTAAGACTAACCCACCCTACAACTGCGGAGTATGCCGTCACTTCGCCACCACCTCCGGCACCTTGCCGGCCGGCGGGGTGTTGCGGCTGCGCTGGGTGCGCACGATGCCGTCGATGATGGTCATGCCGATTCCGGGGAGGTCGCCGAGCTGCACGCTCTCCAGAATGTTCTTTCCGGGCGAGTGCTGCGCCTTGTCCATGATGACGAAGTCGGCGGAGCGGCCGACCTCGATCAGGCCGCAATCGAGCTGCCGCATCCGCGCGGTGTTGCCGGTGGCAAGGCAGAAGGCGAGCTCGGCCGGCAGATCGCCGAGCGAGGACAGCATCGACACCATGCGCAGAATGCCGAGCGGCTGCACACCAGAGCCGGCGGGCGCATCGGTGCCGAGGATGACGCGATGCAGGTCGCCCATCTCGCGCGCGGTGCGCAGCGTGAACAGGGCCGATCGCTCATTGCCATTGTGCACGAGCTCGAGGCCGCGCTTGCAGCCCTCGCAGATGCAGCGGATCTGGTCGTCGGGGAGCGCGGTGTGACCGCCATTGATGTGCCCGACGACGTCGGTGTCGGCCTCCAGCACCACGTCCTTGTCGATCAGGCCGGAGCCGGGGATCGAGGGGCCGCCGGTGTGGATCGTGCTCTGGATGCCGTATTTGCGTGCCCAGCCGACCATCTTGCGTGCGGTCGGGCCGTCCTTGACGCCGCCGAGGCCGACCTCGCCGAGCAGCTTGACGCCGTTGGCGGCCATCTCCTTGAAATCTTCCTCGACCATCTCGCATTCGATCACCGGCGCGCCGGCGTGAACCTTCACCCCGCCGGGACGCAGCGTCCAGAACGCGCGCTGGGCGAACACGGCCATGGCCTTGAGGCCGACGACGTCGCGGGGACGGCCGGGCATGTGGACTTCGCCGGCGGAGATCATGGTGGTGACGCCGCCATGGAGGTAGCTGTCGATCCAGTTGATCTGGTTCTGGCGCGGCGTCCAGTCGCCGGCGACAGGGTGGACGTGGCTGTCGATCAGGCCCGGCGCCACCGTGGTGCCCTGGGCGTCGACGATGGTGGTCGCACCTTCGGTGTTGACGTCCTTGAGGCGGCCGATCGCGGTGATCTTGCCGTTCTCGGCGACGATGGTGTCGCCGTCCAGGATCGGCTTTTCCAAGGCGCCGGACAGGATCAGGCCGATGTTCCGGATCACGAGCTTCGAGGGTCCGGTGGCCTGGGGTGCGTCATGCGCCATGGAAGGGGCTCCTTGTTTCCAGTTGCGACGCTTTCGATCTTGGGCAGCCTTGACCGCGGGATCAAGCCGGATTATTCATTAGTATACGAATGATCGTGTACAAACGACGCATAGCTGACCGCCTCGGGACCGCAAGCAAGCGACACGGAAGGGTGAGATGAGCAATTTCAATCAGGAGAGCGTTTTGAGCGTCCATCACTGGACCGACACGCTGTTCTCCTTCAAGACCACCCGCAGCCCGACCTTCCGCTTCCGCAACGGCGAATTCACCATGATCGGGCTCAAGGTCGGCGAGAAGCCGCTGCTGCGGGCCTACAGCGTCGCCAGCGCCAATTACGAGGACACGCTGGAGTTCTTCTCGATCAAGGTGCCGGATGGTCCCTTGACCTCGCGCCTCCAGCATTTGAAGGAAGGCGACGAGATCATCGTCAGCCGCAAGGCGACCGGCACGCTCGTGATCGACAATCTGGAGGAGGGGCGCAACCTCTACCTCATCGGCACCGGCACCGGCCTCGCGCCGTTCCTGAGCGTGATCAAGGACCCCGAGACCTACGAGCGGTTCGAGAAGGTGGTGCTGCTGCACGGCTGCCGGCACGTGAAGGAGCTCGCCTATGGCGAGATGATCACCGAGCATCTGCCGAAGGACGATCTGCTCGGCGAATACATCCGCAATCAGCTGATCTACTACCCGACCGTGACGCGCGATCCCTTCCGGAACCGCGGCCGTATCACCGACCTCATCACGTCAGGCAAGCTGTTCACCGATATCGGCCTGCCGGTGCTGGAAGCCGCCCGGGATCGCGTCATGATCTGCGGCAGCCCGGCGCTGGTGGCGGACACCCGCGTGCTCCTGGGCGAACGCGGCTTCGTCGAGGGCAACCACGGCGAGCCGGCCCAGTTCGTGGTCGAAAAGGCCTTTGCCGAGCGCTGAACGCAGCCTTCTTTCGCAATAAGACCGCATTTTCGCCGCGTGGGGCCCGTTGCGGCGCCGATTCGGCGCTTGATACACTGTGGGAGCGAATCAGCGGAGATCCCACATGGTTGCGGACAGCGACAGCAACATCGCCTGGCACCGGGTTCAGTTGAAGAAGAACCGCACCGAGTTGAAGGCGCTGGAGACCGCGCGCTTCACGATGGGGGAGATCGCCTCGTCGAAGCGGAATGGACAGACCCAGAAGTCGATCGCGGAACTCAAGCGGAAGATCGCGCAGTCCGAACGGGCGATCGCCGATCACGACAAGCGGACGCGCCGGCCGCTCGGCACCGATCTGCAGAGCCTCAGCAGCGGCAGCTGGAGCCATTGGGATTCCTATACCAACCAGCAGCAGCGCAAGACCGGTCAGCGCTCGCCGGGGCGCGGGTAGTTCCTCGCAAGGAGCGGAAGAGTTCCTGCCCTTGCGCCGGCGCGGCCCCACACCATCTCGTTGACGTGCTGCCAACCATCCCGGTGATCCAATGTCCGGTGATATCACGGCTCCGCGCCTCGATTTTACCAGCGAGGCTTTCTTTCGTGATCCGCCCAAGGCCATCGCCGCGTTGCGGGCGCAAGGCCCCGTGGTCGCGTCGCGCTTTCCCCTGGTCGGCGACGTCTGGATCACCACCACGCATGACGCCACGGCGCAGGTGTTGAAGGACAGTGCAACCTTCACGCTGCGCAAGGAAGATGGCGACGTCGCGGGTCTGCGCTGGCGGATGCCGAGATATGTGAGGACCATCGCCAACAACATGCTGACGATGGACGAGCCGGATCACACGCGGCTGCGCAGCATCGTGGACGAGGCTTTTCGTCGCCGCGCCATCGTCGCGATGGAACCCCACATCCGCGGCATCGCCGACGGCCTCGCCAACGAGCTGTTCGCGGAGGGAAGTCCGGCCGATCTCGTCCAGCGCTACGCGCGCATCCTGCCGCTTGCGGTGATCTCCGAGCTGCTGGGCCTGCCTCCGGCCGATCGTCCGAGATTCATCGCCTGGGCCAATGCGATGTCCTCGCTGACGAGCGTCGTCGGCTTCTTCCGCCTGCTGTTCACGTTCCGAAAGATGCGCGCCTACCTCGAACGGCAGCTGCAGATCGCGCGCGTGCAGGGCGGCGAGGGCCTGATTGCCGAGCTGATCCAGGTCGAGCGCGAAGGCGGCCAGATCACGCCGGACGAAATGGTTTCGATGGTGTTTCTGTTGCTCGGGGCGGGATCGGAGACCACCACGCATCTCATCAGCGGTTCCGTCTACGAGCTGCTCAAGAACCCGGGCCTTCGCGACTGGCTGGAGCAGGACTGGAGCCGCGCCGGGCTTGCGG
The DNA here is from genome assembly GCF_000261685.1 of Bradyrhizobium genomosp. I (2014). GTDB lineage: Bacteria > Pseudomonadota > Alphaproteobacteria > Rhizobiales > Xanthobacteraceae > Bradyrhizobium. The sequence goes on from NZ_AJQE01000398.1 coordinate 3,533, forward strand.
TCGAGGAGTTCCTGCGTTTCGTCTCGCCGGTGCAATTCTCCAAGCCGCGCTATGTGCGGCACGATGTCGAGGTCGAAGGCGTGCGCTTGAAGAAGGGCGACCGCGTAATGGTCATGCTCGCCGCAGCGAACATGGATCCGGGGGTGCACGATCAGCCGGAACGGCTCGATCTCGAGCGCAAGCCCAATCGCCACATGTCGTTCGGCACGGGGATCCATTTTTGCCTGGGGCATCAGCTCGCGCGGATTGAGGCGATTTGTGCGCTCCAGGCCCTGTTCAAGCGCTGGCCGCGGCTCGGTCTTGCGGTCGATCCCTCCGAGATCCACTGGCGCAAGCGGCCCGGGATTCGCATGATCGTGCAACTGCCCGTCATTGCCGATGGCGGTGAGAGGCGGCAGTCGCGCGAGCCGGAGCAACTGCTCGCAAGCTGAGGGGGAGCGCGAGCGCGGTTCCCTCATGCAACCGCGAAACAAACCCGGTGCTGCATGCGTTGGCGAATTGCCGACAACAATGATGGAGCAATTCATGCCCCACGGAGGCAAGACGCATATCGGTTCGGGCGCGCGCGGAAAGGGTGCGGGCAACGGAGCGCTGACGGATATTCCCAAGGAGAAGATCGGCGACAACATGGTCCTGTCCAACCGCGACAAGGCGCAGCATTCGGACATTCGCGGCATGGACAGCAAATTCATCCAGACCGAACAATATCAGGACCACGCAGCCAACCGGCTCGAGGAGGAGCCGGGGACCGAAGAGACCTGAAAGGGACGTTCCTCCCGCCAACCTGCGGGCCGGGGTTTAGCTGGTCCGCTTTTTTGTGGGCGCAGGATCACGCTCCCAGCCGAACACGGAGCGGCCGTCGAGATCAGGCGAGGCCGCACGCTCACCGGCGATGAAAGCCTCGACCGAGGGGCCGCGCGCGATCCGCTCCAGCCGCCGCACCTGGTCGTCGAGCCGCTTGATCGCCTGCATCTCTTCCTCGCGTCCGAGCTTTGCGTTGTGGATCGCGCCCTTCAGCACCCGGATGGTCTCGTCATAGACCTTGATCGGAACGGGGTAGGGATGCCGGTCCTTGCCGCCATGGGCGAGCGAGAAACGCGCGGGGTCGGCGAAGCGATAGGGCGCGCCGTGCACGACCTCCGCGACCATCGCGAGCGAGCGCACAGTGCGCGCGCCGACGCCGGGCGTCAGCAGCAGCTCCGGGAAATCGACCGGGCCGCGCTCGGCTGCGGCTGCCAGCGTGCCGTGCAGGCGGCGCGCGAACACGTCCTTGGGACGGACGTCGTGATGTGCGGGCATGATCAGATGCGGCAGCGTGCCCTGTGCCGGCGCGGGCTCGGTCCCGATGAGCCGTTCGAATTCGAAGACGATGCGATCCGGGCCGAGATCGGACAGCAGATCGAGCTGCGCGATCCGAGAAATATCGGCGCGATGATCGGTGAGATTGACGATCTCGCCCTGCTGCGGGCCGTCGATCGCGCTGTGTGGCATGTCGACAAAGCTCTTCAGCGCCTCGGAATGCCAGTGATAGCGTCGCGCCTGCCGCTTGTCGCCATTCATGCCCTGCTGCACCACCGTCCATTTGCCGTCGGCGGTAACGAAGAACCCGTGGAGATAGAGGTCGAATCCGTCCTGGACCGCGGCGCTGTCGACCTTGGCCACCAGACGGCTGGCGCGGGTCAGTTTGATGCCGTCGAATCCGACGCGGTCGCCGAGTTGCAGCAACTCGTCCGGCGTCTTGCGCGAATGCTGACCCCGGCCGCCACAGACATAAATCCCGAGTTCGTCCTGAAGCGGTCCGAGCCCGCGCTTCAGCGCGCCGATCACGGAGGTGGTGATTCCGGAAGAGTGCCAGTCCATCCCCATCACGGCGCCGAACGACTGGAACCAGAATGGATGCGACAGGCGCTGAAGAAACGCGTCGCGGCCGTAATGATGCACGATCGCCTGCGTGACGATCGCGCCGAGCGAAGCCATGCGGTTCGCAAGCCACGGCGGAACCCGCCCGGTGTGGAGAGGAAGATCGGCGCTGCCGGTACGTCGAGTCATTGGCGGCCAAGCTAGCGCATTCGACGACAGTTGCACCAGTGGGATGCTGCGTTGCACGATCCGGGGGAGCGAAGCCGGCCCCAACGCGTTGAGCGCTGACTTGAATGCAGCGACGGGGAAGTTATGGATTGGCAGGCTCTCATGGCCGACATCGACGGGATGCTTGGCTGGATACCGTCATGGTTCATCGGTCTCGGCCTGGTTGCCGGTGCGATCCTGGTTGCCCTGTTCGTCTATCGGGTCGCGGCCCGGCTGCTCAACCGCGCCTTCGGAACCCGTCTTCCGCTCTTGAGCGTGTTCATCGAGCGTACGGCGGGACCGGCGCAGATGGCGCTCTGCCTTGCTGCCGTCGCGCTGGTGCTGCCGTTTGCACCGCTCGACGACATGATCCGCACCCCGCTGACACGCCTGTTCGTCGTGGCTTTCATCGCCCTGGTCGGCTGGATCTCGATCCGGATCGTCGATATGAGCGCGGCGCGGTATCTGCAGAATTTCCGCGACGTCACCGAGAATTTCATCGCGCGCAAGCATGTCACGCAGGTGCGTGTTTTCAAGCGCGTCACCGACACGATCATTGTCGTCATCACTGTGTCGACAGCATTGATGACATTCGACTCGGTGAGGCAGTATGGCGTCAGCCTGTTCGCCTCCGCCGGCGCGGCCGGTATCATCGTCGGTCTTGCCGCCCGGCCGCTGCTGAGTAATCTGATCGCGGGTTTACAGATCGCGATCACTCAGCCGATCCGCATCGAGGACGCCGTAATCATCGAGAACGAATGGGGCTGGGTCGAGGACATCGCCTCGACCTATGTCGTGATCCGGCTGTGGGATTGGCGCCGCATGGTGGTGCCGCTGTCCTATTTCATCGAAAAGCCGTTTCAGAACTGGACGCGCGACACCGCATCCCTCATCGGCGTGATCGCGCTCCATGTCGACTATCGTGCCGACGTCCCGCGCATCAGGAGCTGGCTGGAGCAGGCGGTGAAGCAGTCGAAGCTGTGGGACGGGAAGGTGGTCAATCTCCAGGTCATCGATGCCGATTCGCACACCATCGAGCTTCGCGCACTGGTGAGCGCGCGGAACGCGCCGCAATCGTGGGATCTGCGCTGCGAGATCAGGGAAGAGCTCGTCGCGTTCATCCGCGACGAGATGCCGGAGGCGCTGCCGCGCACGCGTGCGATCCTGATCCCGTCGGGCGACGATGATACCGATTTCCTGCGGCGACCTGTGTCGCCGCAGGAGATGCAGGCGAGGGTCCATAGCTGAGCAGCACGGGCCCTGCTGCCGGACCGAGGCTTGCTACTCGTGCGTTGCCTTGCTTGCGCCGCAGAACCTCACTGCGCGCGGATATTGGCGGCCTTCAGCACCGGCTCCCATTTGGTCGCCTCGGCGTGCATGTAGGCGTCGAACTCCTTGGCGGAGGAGCCGACCGGCGCTGCGCCGATCTTGCCGAGCGTCGATAGCACGCCGGGATCCTGCAGCGCGGCCTTCAGATCGGCCTCGAGCTTGGACACAATCTCCGCCGGCATGTTTGCCGGTCCAAGAACGCCCCACCAGACCGAGACGTCGTAGCCGGGCACGCCGGCCTCGGCGATGGTCGGAACATCCGGCAGCGCCTTGGAGCGTTCGGCGGAGGTCACTGCGAGTGCGCGCACCGGGCCGCCCTCGAGCTGGCCGATCGCTTCGGCGAGCGGATTGATGCTGAGCGGGATCTCGCCGGCGATCACGGCTGTCAGCGCCGGGGCGCCGCCCTTGTAGGGGATCGCGACGATCTTGGTGCCGGACATGTATTTCAGCAGCTCGCCTGCAAGATGCGCCGAGGTGCCGTTGCCGGACATGCCGTAGGAGAGCTTGTCCGGCTCCTTCTTGGCGGCGGCGAGGAGATCGCCGAGCGTCTTGTAAGGGCTGTCCTTGGCCACCACGATCGCGAGCGGGGACGAAGCGACCTCGGTGATCGCGGTGAAATCCTTGAACGTGTCGTAAGGGACGCTTGGATAGATGAACTGGTTGAGCGGATGGCCGCTCGCGACCAGGATCAGCGTGTAGCCGTCAGGCGCGGACTTGGTCAGCGTTTGCGAGGCGACGATGCCGCCCGCGCCGGGACGATTGTCGATCACGGGCTGCTGCCCCCAGGTCTTCGCCAGCGCCTGGCCCAGCGTGCGCGCGAGCACGTCGACTGCTCCGCCTGCTGCATAGGGCACCAGGATGTGGACCGGTTTGCTAGGATAGTTTTCTGCCTGCACGACGCTCCCCGCCAGCAGCAAACCGGCACCCAGCATCAAACCGCCGATCTTCTTGTTCAAGTCCAACATATTTCCCAGCACTCCTTGAGGGTATTGGCGCGCCTGCCGGCGGTCTCCAGGCCGTTGCGGACGCCGCCCGCGGTTCTTGTTGACGAGACCTGATCTTTTGTACGATAGTACAAATCGCATGGTACGCAAGCCCACCAGCAAGGAACCGGCCCGCAAGCCGAACATGCGCGAGGCGATCCTCGCCGCGGCCGAGGAACTGTTCGCCACCAACGGCTTCAATGCCGTGTCGGTGCGCGACATCGCGCAGGCCGCCGGGGCCAATCCCGGCAGCGTCACCTATCATTTCAAGACCAAGGACGGCCTGCTGCTGGAGATCTATCGGCGCCATTGCGGGCCGATGAACCTGCGCCGTTCCGAGCTGCTCGCCGCCGCCAGGCGTGTGCGCGATCTCCAGGACCGGCTGGAGGCGATTGTGCGGGCCTATGTGGTGCCGGCCTTCACCTCGGGCAGCGATCTCGCCGGCGGCGGGGCGCGCTTCACGCGCTTGCGCGCCGTGATGTCCGCGGAGGGCAATGAAGTCGCGCGAAAAATCATCGCGCAGACCTTTGACGACACCAGCCACGCCTTCATCGATGCGATCCACGAGAGTCTGCCGCACATTCCGCGCACCGACATTGTCTGGCGCAGCCATTTCCTGCTCGGCGCGCTCTATTATTCACTGGTGACGCCGGAGCGCGTCTCGCGCCTGTCGCGCGGCGAGGCTGACGGCAGCGATGCCGCAGGCGCCATCGAGCAGTTGGTGCAGGCCACCGTCGCCGCATTGCAGGCGCCGGCTCTTGACGAGGCCGTGCCGGCGCGGCGGCGGCCGGTCGTCAGCAGCAAGACTTGAAGAAGCGGTCTCTCTTCGGCGATTTACCTGATGACGATGACGTATACGCCGACCATTCCTCCGCCCGATCCGAACACACGCACGCCCGGGTTCAAGCTGCCGAAACTGTCCTGCGACGCGCATTGCCACATCTTCGGGCCCGGAGCGAAATATCCTTATGCGCCGGATCGCTCCTACACGCCGCCGGACGCGCCGCTCGAGGATTTTCGCGCGCTGCACGCCAAGCTCGGCGTCGAGCGCGCCGTCATCGTCAATGCCAGCGTACACGGCACCGACAATACGGTGGCGCTGGATGCCATCGCGCAGAGCAACGGCGCCTACCGTGCCGTCGCCAATATCGACGATACCATCACCGAACGCGGGCTTCGCGTGCTGCACGACGGCGGTTTCCGGGGCTGCCGCTTCAACTTCGTGCGCCATCTCGGCGGCGTGCCCGACAGACGTGTGTTCGACCGCATCGTCGCGATGGTCACGCCGCTCGGCTGGCACATCAATCTGCACTTCGATGCGATCGACCTGCCGGAATACGCCGACATGCTGACAAAGCTCCCGCTGAGCTACACCATCGACCATATGGGGCGGGTGAAGGCTGCCGACGGGCTGGATCAGCTGCCGTTCAGGATCCTGATCGAGCTGATGCAGCGCGACGAGAAGTGCTGGGTCAAGATCTGCGGCTCGGAGCGGGTATCCTCGGTTGGCTCGCCGTTTGCCGATGCGGTGCCGTTCGCGCGAAAGATCGTCGAGACCGCGCCCGACCGCGTGATCTGGGGTACGGACTGGCCGCATCCCAACGTCAAGGTGATGCCGAACGATGGCGACCTCGTCGATCTGATCCCGCTGTTCGCGCCGGAGCCGGAGTTTCAGCAGAAGATTCTGGTCGACAATCCCGCGCGCCTGTTTGGCTTCGACCTATGAAAGGGGCTCCGATCAATATGATGCCTACAAATGAAAGAAGGGAGTTCGTCCCATGAAAGCAGGTCTCGTGATCACCGCCCATCCGGGCGATTTCGTCTGGCGCGCCGGCGGCGCCATCGCGCTGCATGCGAAGAAGGGTTATCGCATGAAGATCGTCTGCATGTCCTTCGGCGAGCGCGGCGAGAGTCAATTCGCCTGGAAGGAAAAGGGCGCGACGCTGGAATCGGTCAAGGCCGGTCGCAAGGACGAGGCGGAGCGCGCCGCCAGGCTGTTGGGTGCCGAGATCGAGTTCTTCGACTGCGGCGACTATCCGCTCAAGCTGACCGAAGCGCATTTCGACCGCATGGTCGACATCTACCGCGAGCTCAATCCGAGCTTCGTGCTGACGCACGCGCTGGAAGACCCCTATAATTTCGACCATCCGAACGCAGCGCATTTCGCGCAGGAGACCCGCGTCGTGGCGCAGGCCATGGGTCACAAGCCGGGCGCGTCGTACAAATATTCGGCGCCGCCGGTGTTCCTGTTCGAGCCGCATCAGCCGGAGCAGTGCAATTACAAGCCGAACCTGATCCTGAAGATCGACGATGTCTGGAAGGAGAAATACGAGGCGTTCCAGATCCTGGCCGCGCAAAAACATCTCTGGGGCTATTACGAGCGCGTCGCGCTCAACCGCGGCATCCAGGGCAGCCGCAACACCGGTGTGCCCATGACCTATGGTGAGGCCTATCAGCGCCTGTTCCCGACGGTCGAGGAGGTGCTGGCATGAAGCCGGTCGTCGTTCGCAACATCAAGCGTGCCGACCCCGCCGGGATGGCTGAGTACGGCGTCTCCACCGTGCACGAGGCCTATGGCCGCATCGGCCTGATGAAGTCTTACCTGCGTCCGGTCTGGGCGGGCGCGGCGATTGCGGGGCCCGCGGTTACCGTGCTGGCGCAGCCCGGCGACAATTGGATGATCCATGTCGCCGTCGAGCAGTGCAGGAAAGGCGACATCCTCGTCGTCGGCTGCACCAGCGACAACACGGACGGCATGTTCGGCGAATTGCTCGCGACCTCGCTAAAGGCGCGCGGCGTGCAGGGGCTGATCATCGATGCCGGCTGCCGCGACGTCAAAGCGCTGCATGAGATGAAGTTTCCGGTGTGGTCGCGCGCCGTTTCCGCAAAGGGCACGGTCAAGGCCACGCTCGGCTCGGTCAACGTTCCCGTGGTCTGCGCCGGCGTCAATGTCGATCCCGGCGATATCATCGTGGCCGATGACGACGGCGTGGTGGTGGTGCCGAAGCCCCATGCGGCCGAGGTGGCCGAGAAGGCAAAGAAGCGCAACGCGGACGAGGGCGGCAAGCGCAAGCGGCTCGCCTCCGGCGAGCTCGGTCTCGACATGTATGGCATGCGCGAGGCACTGGCGAAGGCCGGCCTCGTTTATGTCGATAATCCCGAGGACGTCTGAGCGGCAATATTGTTTGAGCATGATCTTTTCGGAAAACCGCTGCACACTTTTCCGGATCATGCTCTAGAGAAGCGGAGCGGGCGGATGGATCGTCTCAAGCTGAAGGCCGTGCTCGGCAGTCATCCCCATGTCCAGGCGGTGAAGAGCGGCGAGCTCCGCTCCGACCGCTTTGACCTCGACTTCCTCGAGTACACGCCGACCAACACGGCATTCAAACCGATGGTGCGTGAGCACGCCTTCGACGTCTGCGAGATGGCGATCGTCACCTATCTGATGGCGAAGGCGCACGGCAAGCCACTGGTGCTGCTGCCGGCGACCATGCTGGGCCGCTTCCAGCATTCCTATGCGTTGTACAATCCCGCGCAGGGAACGCTCGGTCCGTCCGATCTCGAAGGCAAGCGCGTCGGCATCCGTTCCTTCACGACCACGACGGGCGCCTGGATCAGGGGCATCCTCGCCAACGATTGCGGCGTGAACCTCGACAAGATCAAATGGGTGACGTTCGAGGATCCGCATGTCGCCGAATATGTCGACACCACCGAGCGCGCGCCGAAGGACAAGAAGATCCTCCAGATGCTGCTCGATGGCGAGCTCGATGCCGTGCTGGGCGAGACCTCTGACAATCCCAAGCTGAAGCCGCTATTCCCTGATCCGGCTGCGGAAGCTGCCAAATGGTACGCCCGCCGCGGCGTCGTGCCGGTCAACCATTTCGTGGTCGTGACCGAGCAGCTCGCGAAATCACGCCCCGATGTCGTTACTGGCGTCTATGATCTGCTCAGGCGGAACAAGGAGCGGGTAGGGCCTGCGGCAACGCCCGACCTTGTTCCGTTCGGGATCGAGGCCAACAGGAAACCGCTCGAGCTGATCATCGACTACGCATTCCAGCAGGCGCTGATCCCCCGTCGCTATGCGGTCGAGGAGCTGTTCGACGAGACGACACGAGGATTGAACTGATGGCAGGTGATCCCAGGCGCTGGCAGATCGGGCTGGTCGGCTATGGCGAGGTCGGCAGGATACTGGCCGAGGATCTGCGCCAGCGGGACATCAAGGTCTTCGCCTATGACATCAAGCTCGGCGGCGAGCAGGGCGCGCCGCTGAAGGAGCATGCGGCGAAATTCGCCGTGACGCTCGCTGCCTCTCATGCCGAGCTGACCGCGAAATCCGATTTCATCATCTCGGCCGTCACGGCGAGCCAGGCCGTTCCGGTTGCAAAGGCGTGTGCGGCGGCGATCAATCAGGGCACCTGGTTCCTCGATTTCAATTCGGCCTCTCCCGGCGCCAAGCAGCGCGCCGCTGCACTGATCGACGGCGCCGCCGGCCGCTATGTCGAGGGCGCGGTGATGACCTCGGTGCCGCCCTACCGCATCAAGGTGCCGCTGCTGCTCGGCGGCCCCGGCGCGAGGGAGCTGGAGCCGCTGTTGAACGCGATCGGCTTTGCGGCGAAGGTTGCGAGCGACAAGCTCGGAGTGTCCTCCGCGGTGAAGATGTGCCGCAGCATCATGATCAAGGGGCTGGAGGCCATGGTCATCGAAAGCTTCACCACCGCGCGCGCCTGTGGCGTCGAGGATGCCGTGCTGGCCTCGCTTGCGGAGACGTTCCCGGGCATCGATTGGGAGAAGCAGGGCGCCTATGTCTTCCAGCGCGTGATCGAGCACGGCCGTCGCCGCGCCGAGGAGGTGCGTGAGGTCGCCGAGACCGTGCGCGAGGCGGGACTGACGCCGTGGTCGGCGCAAGGCACGGCCGAGCGGCAGGCCTGGGTGGCTGATCTCGCCGATGAAGGGCTGTTCGGCGCCAGGGGCACGAAGGAGTTCGCCCGCAGTGCTGACTGGCGTACCGAGGCGGACCGGATCCTCGCGAAGATCAATCGCGCAAAGTAGTCAGCTCGAGGCCGCGCCGCGGGCTTGAAAGCTCACGACCTCGTCGCGAGCGCGTTCGATCAGGTCGATCAGATTGCGAGATTTGCGGACGAGCTGTTCCGTGGCCGGTTGCGTGCGGAATTCCGCCAGCACGGCGCGAACGCATTTGCTGGCGGCATCGAGCGTCCAGAGCGTACGATTGACGTCGTCCTGCGTCCGGATCGCCGAGATGTCGAGACCCGAGAGAACGTGGCCGATGCCGTCAAGCCGCTTCAGCGCCGTATCGGTGGGTGTTCGAGACCGGACGGAATGATGATCGATGCTGCTGAATGCGCTGAACATACCCATACTTCCCCATTGAACGCAGATGGTCAGTGCAGGTCGCAATAATGGTCGGCGCAGCCGGCCTCGCAACACGTTGGACTACGGTCCGGGATTCTACCGGACCCGGCGAGTTCAAACCGGCAGAATCGAACTGAAGTGGCTCCACGGCCAGGCAAGGTTTCCCGACAATCTTACCGTTGGCAAGGCGTCTCGACCTTATTAGCTCTTGGGACTGAACAGGGTGGGCCGCTGCCGCTCAAACGTCCGCCGGCCGCGCTTGAAGCCCATCATGATGTCCGGCAGCTCTGCGATGGCGAAGCGGCTGTCTTGCGTATCGAGCACGACGAGATCGGCAGGATTGCCGACCTTGATGCCGTAGTCACCGAGGTTCATCAGCCGGGCCGGCAGCTCGGTCACGAGATCGAGGCAGGTGTCGAAATCGCTCACCGAGGCGTGCGCGACATTGGCGTAGAAATTGGCCATTCGCAGCAGCGAGGCATCGCCGAACGGCGTGAAGGGATTGAGCACGTTGTTGGTCGCGACCGAGCACACGACGCCGTCGCCCGCAAGCTTGTGGGCGAGCGTCAGCCCGCGTGGCGCGTTGTGGGTGGCTTCGCGCCCCATCAGATAGAGATCGGTCGCGGGCAGCACGGTGACGGCGACGCCGGCCCTTGCCAGTTGCGCGGTAGCAGCCTTCATACGTTCCGGCGGCAGTGCGGAGAGCTTTGTCGCATGGCCGACCGCGACCCGTCCCTGATAGTTGCGCCGCTCGGTCTGCCGGCAGACTTCGTCGAGATGACACCAGGAGGGGTCGAGGTCGAAATCGAGATGGAGATCGACGTCGACGTCGAATTCTTGCGCGAGATCGAAGATGCGCGCGAGATGGGCGTTCGGGTCGGTGTCGGTATAGGGACAGCCGCCGATCACGTCGCCGCCATCACGCAGCGCCTGGATCAGCAGCTCCTCGGCTCCGGGGTCGTTGGTCAGGCCTTCCTGCGGGAAGACGCAGAGCGACAGGTCGATCGCCCAGGCATAGTCGAGCTTCAGCGCCTTCATCGCCTCAAAGCTGCGCAGGCCGATCCGCGGATCAATTTCAACGTGCGTGCGCATGTGTGTCGTGCCGTGCATGACGGCGAGTTCGAGCACCTTGGCGCCGCGCGCATGGACGTCCTCGATGGTGAAATCGCGCTTCATCGCCGATACGGCCCGGATCGCTTGGCCGAGGCTGCCGTGATCATGTCCGCACCGGTCGAGCAGGCAGGCCTTGTCGAGATGGATATGGCTGTCGACGAAGCCAGGCAGGACGAGGTGCCCGCCGATGGCGACCTCGGGAGCCTCGCAAGCCAGCCTCGGCTCGATCGCGGCAATCCGGCCGCGGGCGACGCCGATGTCGACGGGGGCGGCGGATGATCGCAGCAGCGCGTTACGGAAGATCAGGTCGAAGACTGTCTGGATGGTCATGGCTCTTGCGGACGGAATTTAGAGCAATCAACCGGGGTCGGCGGCTCCAGATTGTCGGCAGTGTAGCGAGGCAGATGTTCAAAATATATGCATGGCTTCCGTGCGAGTGACGATAGTATTCGGCGAATCCGGGAGAACCAGCCATGTCCGTTGCCGCAAGAGCCGAAACCGCTCCGTTGTCCGACGCCGCGATCGTGGAAGCCTATCTTGCGGCATCGATGATTCCCGATCCCGACGCCGCGGCGGCCTATATGGCGCCCGGCACCGTGATCACCTTTACCGGCGGGCGCACGTTCGATCATCCGCGTGGCCCAACCGCCTTCAACGCCAAGCGCTACCGCTGGGTCAAGAAGAAGATGGACCGGTTCGATGTCTGCCCCGGGGACGGCGAGACCGTGGTTTACAGCGTCGGCACGCTCTATGGCGAATGGAAGGATGGAACTCCGTTCGAGGGGAACCGTTACGTCGACCGCTTCGTGGTGCGCAATGGCAAGATCACCAGGATGGACGTCTGGAACGACAGTGCCGAACGGATCCTGGTCCAGCGCGGCGTCGACGCGTAAGAGCCATCTCGCCGTTCCGGGTGGCGCTGCTTCGGCGGAAAGGAGCTGCCGCTGGTCTTATCGAAAGCTGCGATAGCTGATAGGCGCGCGCATGTCTGGCGGCTGGAGCAGGCCTGCGCTATCAACCCCCGCAATTGCGCCCGGCATGGAGGCGCCAGCCCCGTTTTAGGAGCAGCCGATGCGCCTACCCACCATTGTCCTGGCCCTGACATGTCTTGCAGGCGCAGCCTCGGCCGAAGACCTGTCGGGCACGCTCCAGAAGGTCAAGGAGACCAAGAAGATTACTCTGGGCTATCAGGAGGCCTCGGTCCCGTTCAGCTATCTGGACGGCGACCAGAAGCCGGTCGGCTTTGCCATGGACATCTGCCTCAGGATCGTCGACGCCGTGAAGAAGCAGCTTGGCATGCCCGACATCGCCGTCGACACTCTCGCCGTGACCTCGTCGAACCGGATTCCCTTGATGGTCAATGGCACGCTCGACCTGCATTGCTCGGCGACCACCAACAATGCCGATCGCCAGAAGCAGGTCGCCTTCACCAACACGCATTTCCTCAGCGCGACGCGGTTCGCGGCGAAGAAGGCCGCCAGGATCAACACCATCGACGATCTCAAGGGCAAGGCGGTCACGGCGGTCGCCGGCTCGGTCAACCTGACGCAGCTTGCCAAGGTCAACACCGAGCGCAATCTCGGCATCAATCTGATGCCTGCCAAGGACCAGGCCGAGGCCTTCCTGTTGCTGGAAACCGACCGCGCCCAGGCCTACGCGCTCGACGACGTGCAGCTCGCCGTCGCCATCGCGCGGTCGAAGAAGCCGCAAGCGTACATGATCAGCGAGGAGGCGTTCTCGAAGCCGGAGCCGTACGGCATCATGCTGCGGCGCGAGGATGCGCCATTCAAGGCGCTGGCCGATCGCGCAACCGCGGAGCTCTATGCAAGCCCTGAGATCGAGGTGCTCTACAAGAAGTGGCTGCAATCGCCGACGCCGCCGAATGGCCTCAACTACAATGTTCCGATGTCGCCGGCCTTGCGCAACGCCTTCAAGAAGCCGAGCTCGAGCGCCGATCCTGATGCCTACGGAGTGAACTGAGGCGAGGGAGCCGAACTCACTCGGGTGAGAGGTCTCTATCCTCACGAGCGGTCTTGCGGGGGAGGAGAACCCCTCATCCGACGCCTCACGAACGGGCGCTTCTTCTAAAGCGCGATGCGATTAGGATGAATCGTCATCGCGCTTTAGGTTGTTGTTTAAGCATGATCTTTTCGGAAAACCGCTGCGCACTTTTCCGGATCATGCTCTAAGCGTTCGAATACTTCTTCAGCTCGAGCCGCGCGATCTGGTTGCGGTGAACCTCGTCCGGCCCGTCGGCGAGACGCAGCAAGCGCGCGGTGGCGTAGGCTTGGGTCAAACCGAAATCGTTCGAGGTCCCGCCGCCGCCATGGGCCTGAATTGCCCAGTCGATGATCTGGCAGGCCATGTTGGGCACGGCGACCTTGATCATGGCGATCTCGGCCTTCGCCACCTTGTTGCCGACCGTGTCCATCGCCTGGGCCGCATTCAGCGTCAGCAGCCGGGCCTGCTCGATCATGATGCGAGCTTCTGCAATGCGCTCCTGCGTCACCGTCTGCTCCGAGACCGGCTTGCCGAAGGCAACCCGGCTGCGTGCGCGTCGGCACATCTTCTCCAGCGTGCGTTCGGCAAGGCCGATCAGGCGCATGCAGTGATGGATGCGGCCGGGGCCGAGGCGCCCCTGCGCGATCTCGAAGCCGCGGCCCTCGCCGAGCAGCATGTTTTCCTTTGGCACGCGCACATTGGTGAAAACGACTTCGGAGGCGCGGTCGGGCACGCCATAGAAACCGAACACGGGCAGGGGACGTTTCACCTCGATGCCGGGCGTGTCCATCGGCACGAGGATCATGGATTGCTGCTTGTGGCGATCGGGATTGTCAGGATCGGTCTTGCCCATGAAGATGCAGATCTTGCAGCGCGGGTCCGTCGCGTTCGTCGTGTACCATTTGCGGCCGTTGATGACGTAATGATCGCCGTCGCGCACGATGGAGCTCTCGATGTTGGTCGCATCGGATGATGCGACCGCCGGCTCGGTCATGGCGAAGCAGGAGCGGATCTCGCCGGCGAGCAGCGGCTTCAGCCAGCGCTCCTTGTCTTTCTCCGAGCCGTAGCGCTCCAGCACCTCCATGTTGCCGGTGTCGGGCGCCGAGCAGTTGAACACCTCGGGCGCGAGGTGCGAGCGTCCCATCACCTCGCAGAGCGGGGCATATTCGAGATTGGAAAGACCGGCGCCGTGACTACTTTCGGGCAAGAACAGATTCCAGAGCCGCTCGGCGCGCGCCAGCGGCTTCAGCTCCTCGACGATTGGATAGACCTTCCACGGCCCGAGCTCTTCGGCCTCGCGATAGAAGCGTTCCTCGTTCGGGTAGATGTGCCGGTCCATGAAGCTTTCGAGCTTGCGCTTGAGCTCGGCGACTTTGGGCGACATCGGGTAGAGCATCTTTCGTCTCCTGGATCGAAGGGCGACGTCGTTGCGTGGCGCGAGCTTGTGTCTTGCGCGCGAGGTTAGCGGAAGGTCACGCGGCGTTCACGCAAAAAACGGCTGGCGTGATTGCACGCGGCGCTTTTTCGGGGCTAACGTGAGGTGAGCTGCCGGCGAAGCAGCGTTCGCCCTGGAGGAGATGGATGTCAGCGGAAAGACACAAGTCCGGTACGACCGGCGCATCTACTATCGAGGTTTCCGCTCTCCGTGCCCGCTATCGCGACGAGCGCGACCGTCGTCTGCGCGCCGAGGGCAAGGCGCAATATGTCGAGGTCACAGGCGAATTCGGCCGCTACCTCGACGACCCCTGGGCCGATCCGGGATTTTCGCGGGCAGCTGTCAGCGAAGCGACCGAAGTGCTCATCGTTGGCGGCGGCTTCGGCGGTCTGTTGTGTGGCGCGCGGTTGCGCGAGACCGGCATCGATGATTTTCGTATCGTGGAAAAGGCCGCCGACTTCGGCGGCACCTGGTACTGGAATCGCTATCCCGGTGCCGCCTGCGATACCGAGAGCTATATCTATCTGCCGCTGCTGGAAGAGACCGGCTACATGCCGGTGCGCAAATACGCCCGGGCGCCGGAGATCTACCAGCATTCACGGCGTATCGGCCATCATTTCGGGCTCTACGAGCGCGCGTTGTTCCAGACCGTCATCTCGCGGATGACGTGGCAGGAGCAGGAGGCGCGCTGGCTGGTCGAGACCGATCGGGGCGATCGCATCCGCGCGCGCTTCGTCATTCTTGCCGGCGGTCCGCTGAGCCGTCCGAAGCTGCCGGGCATTCCCGGCATCGAGACGTTCAAAGGCCACAGCTTTCATACCAGTCGCTGGGATTACGGCTACACCGGCGGCAATGCGGACGGTGGTCTGACCGGTCTCGCCGACAGGCGCGTCGGCATCATCGGCACCGGCGCCACCGCCGTGCAATGCGTGCCGCATCTCGGCCGTTCGGCGAAGCAGCTCTATGTCTTCCAGCGCACGCCGTCTGCGATCGGCGTGCGCGACGACCGTCCGACGGATCAGGCCTGGGCGCAGAGCCTCGAGCCGGGCTGGCAGCGCGAACGCATGGACAATTTCACGGCCGTGATTTCAGGCGAGCCGTTCGAGCAGGATCTGGTGCAGGACGGCTGGACCGGCCTGCTCGGCGAGATCCTGCTGGCGCCGCGCCGGCAGACGCAGCCGGTGACCTCGATGGAAGAGGCGCTGAAGCTGATCGAGCAGGCCGACTACCGCAAGATGGAGGAGATCCGCGCCCGCGTCGACGCGGTGGTCAAGGACCAGGCGACCGCGGCAGCGCTCAAGCCCTGGTACAAGGCATTCTGCAAGCGACCGTGCTTCCACGACGAATATCTCGACACCTTCAATCGCCCCAACGTGCATCTCGTGGATACCGGAGGGCAGGGCGTGGAGCGCATCACGGAGAATGCCGTCATCGTCGACGGCAGGGCCTACGAGCTCGACTGCCTGATCTATGCCAGCGGTTTCGAGGTCGGCACCGACTACGCGCGCCGCATGGGCTTCGAGGTCTATGGCCGCGACGACATGAGCCTGTCCCAGCGCTGGCGCGACGGCGTCAAGACGCTGCACGGCTTCTACAGCCGCGGCTTCCCGAACTGCTTCCTGATCGTCACGGTGCAGGCCGGACAGAGCGCCAATTTTCCGCACATCATCGACGAGCAATCGCAGCACATCGCCTATGTCATCAAGGAGGCCCGCGAGCGCAAAGCGCGGACCCTGGAGCCCACGCTCGCCGCCGAGAACGCCTGGGTCGACGAGGTCGTCAAGGCCGCGCTCGGCCGGCAGACCTATCTCGCCGAATGCACGCCGGGCTACTACAACAACGAAGGCGTATTCGATCCGATCGCGGCGAGAAACAGCCAATATTGGCGCGGGCCGGTGGCATTCCTGCGGCTGCTCGAGAAATGGCGCAAGGAGGGGAATCTGGGAGGTCTCGAATTGTCCTATGATCACGCCATGGAGTCGGCGCTTTCCACCGGGTAAGATTGCGCCGCCGAACGGTGCAGGACAGGAGACTGGGTATGATCAGGGGCAGGGCTGTTGCGGGAGCGGTTTTTGGCGCAATGACGCTGCTCGGTTGGCTGGCACCCTCCGCCGAGGCCGCGCAATGCGGCAGCTCGCCCGCCGGCTTCGAGGCCTGGAAGCGCGAGTTCAGCGCGGAGGCGCAGGGCAAGGGTATCGGTCCCACCGCGCTCTCGGCGCTGATGCAGACCAACTATGCCAGCGCCACCATCGCGGCCGACCGCGGCCAGCGCAGCTTCTCGCTGACGCTCGACCAGTTCCTGGCCAAGCGCGGCGCCACCACCATCGTCGCCAGGGGACGGCAGCTCAAGCAGTCGCAGGCCGCCTTGTTCGCTTCGATCCAGCAGCGCTATGGCGTCCCGCCCGGACCCTTGATTGCGATCTGGGGCATGGAGACCGGCTTCGGCAGCCAGCGCGGCAACCAGAACATGCTGTCATCGATCGCGACCCTTGCCTATGACTGCCGCCGGCCCGAATTTTTCACCGACCAGCTCTATGCAGCCTTGAAGCTGATCGACCGGGGTACGCTGTCGGGGGCAACCCGCGGCTCCATGCATGGCGAGGTCGGCCAGACCCAGTTCATGCCCAAGAACATTCTGGCCTACGGTACCGGCAATCTCGAAGTCGCAGCGAATGCGCTGAACTCGACGGCGAACTTCCTCAAGGCCCATGGTTGGCGCGCGGGAGCCGGATACCAGCCGGGCGAGCCGAATTTCGCTGCCATCGAGGCCTGGAATGCCGCAGGCGTTTACCAGAAGGCAATCGCGCTGATGGGCCGGCAGATCGACGAGGGCGGCGCTGCGGCATCGCGCTAGAACATGATCGGGACCCGAACGGCCGCGTTGGCGAAAAGTGTGCAGCGGTTTTCCGAAAAGATTACGCTTAAACAATAACCTAAAGCGCGACGACGATCTCATCGCGCCTTAAGCTGCTCAGCAAGCCGTGATGCGCCGGCGCGAGAAAGTTGTTGCCATTCGGAACCGACGGCACGAGGTTTGCTTTGATCAAGTTCAGGGCTGGGCATGAGGAGACTCAACATGGCTACCCAGATCGTGATGGACCAGACTGGCGACACACGCCACGAGTTTGATCCTGGCAATGCCGAAGCGCTGGCGCGAGCCGAACGGCGCTTTCGGGAGCTCACCGGAGCCGGCTTCACCGCCGCTCTTCGAACCGGGCCCGGCGAAGTCACCCGGATCCGGTCGTTCGACCCGACCGCGCAGGAAACGCTGTTCTATCCCCGCCTGGTCGGCGGTTGATCTGAGCTGTCCATGATCGCGGCAGTTTGGCTCCGCGCGCCGGCGCGTGCGCGTTTGCATGCGCTGCGTGAACTCTATCGCCGCTTCTTTGGCGAGAACACGCCGGATGCGCGCGGCCGCCGGCTTCTGGCCGAATGGTTGTCGCCGGCGCAGCGCGCGCAGTTCGAGCAGCACCGGTATTTCGATGTCGTCGGTTGCGACACCGGCAGAATCTACCGCATTCACTACGGCACAGCCGCCAATGTCCACGAGATCGACGGCGAAGGGCATGCGACGATGGGGTGGTGCTTCGTTCCGTCAGGCTTCCTGGTGCCAGGCGACGTGATGCTGGCGCAGAAGATCGCTCTCGAAACGGACGAGAGGGGGGCGCTTGCGCTCGCAAACCGGTTTCCGCCGGCTACGCATTCCGAGCATTTCTACCGGCGGCCCTTCTAGCGCCGGGAACGGTGAGGCGAGGCGGTCAGAAATGCGTGGAGCGGTAGGCGTCCAGCGCATGCGCAGCGAAGACTCCGATACTGCACAGGGCGAGCAGCGCCGAGATCAGCTCAATCATTGCTCGTCCTCCCGTGGCGGCTGGGCAACGAGGTTCTGGCAGCAGGAAAAATCGTAGATCAGGTCGAGGATCAATTGCATGGTGGCCGTCCCTGTATTTATTTTGACAACCATCTAACCGGCCATCTGTTTCAGGCGTGTTTCGTCGCATCGGGAAAGGAGTTTCGCGCGGAACCCCGCGCTGGTTTGCGCGCTGCGGGCCCGCTATATGCCGCTGTCGCTCAAGGCCGTTGAGCCGTCTCTTTGGCAGCGGCGCATCACATTGCGAGGCAAAATCATGGCGCAGGTCGAGTGGTTCGACGATCTCACCGTCGGAATGCGGTTCAAGTCCCCCGAAGTTCTGGTCACCGAGGCCGACATCAAGCGCTTCGCCGCCGAGTTCGATCCGCAGCCGATGCATCTCGACCACGAGGCCGCCAAGACGACCCTGTTCAACGGGCTTGCCGCCTCGGGATGGCACACCGCGGCGATCGCCATGAACCTCGCAATCCAGACCCGCCCGTTCGGCCCGCATCCGCTGATCGGCGCCGGTGTCGATGGGCTGCGCTGGACCATTCCGGTGCGGCCCAACGACCGTCTGCATCTGGTCGGCGAGGTCATGAGCCTGACGCCGTCCAAGTCGAAGCCGCAGGGTATCGCGCTGGTGAAATGGACCATGTTCAACCAGAAGGGCGAGGAGGTTTACACCTTCACTCCGATCGCAATCGTGCCGCGGCGGGACTCTCGTTGACTCATTCGGCGAGCCCCTGAACCGGCGCCGCGCTGGCGTCGCTGCCGTGATGCGTCAACGGCTTCATGCCGGTGACGGTCCGCAGCAGCACATAGAATACGGGCGTCAGGAACAGGCCGAACACGGTGACGCCGATCATGCCGGAGAACACGGCAACGCCCATCGCGCGCCGCATCTCCGAGCCCGCGCCGGTCGAGAGCACCAGCGGCAGCACGCCCATGATGAACGCCATCGAGGTCATCAGGATCGGGCGGAGCCTCAAGCGGCTTGCCTCGATCGCGGCCCGGATCGGCGTGCGCCCGGCGAATTCGAGCTCGCGCGCGAATTCGACGATCAGGATCGCGTTCTTGGCGGAGAGACCGACCAGCACGATCAAGCCGATCTGGGTGAAGACGTTGTTGTCGCCCTTCGAGATCCAGACGCCGAACATTGCAGCCAACAGGCCCATCGGTACGATCATGATGATCGAGAGCGGCAGGGTCAGGCTCTCATAGAGCGCGGCCAGCACCAGGAACACCAGGAGGATCGCCAGCGGGAACACCCAGATGCCGGAATTGCCGGCGATGAACTCCTGATAAGTCAGGTCGGTCCATTCGAAGGCAAAGCCGGGCGGCAGCACCTCCGCGGCGATCCGCGTCGCCGCCTCCTGCGCCTGGCCCGACGAAAAACCCGGCGCGGCTGCCGCGTTGATGTCGGAGGACAGGAAGCCGTTATAGCGGATCGCGCGCTCCGGACCCGCGCTCTGGCGGATCTTGAGCAGCGCCGACAACGGCACCATGTCGCCGGAGGACGAGCGCACCTTCAATTGCCTGATGTCGTCGGCGCGCGCGCGGAACGGCGCGTCGGCCTGAACCCGGACGGAATAGGTGCGGCCGAACTTGTTGAAGTCGTTGACGTAATAGGAGCCCAGGTAAATCTGCAGCGTGTTGAACACCTCGGTCACGGGCACGCCCAGCTGGAGCGCCTTGGTGCGGTCGATGTCGGCGAAGAGCTGGGGCACGTTGACCTGGAAGCTCGAGAACACGCCGGCGATCTCGGGTGCTTTCTGCATCGCCGCCATGAAGGCGTTCGTCGCCTCGTTCAGGGCGTCATAGCCCAGACCGGCACGGTCCTCGATCTGCAGCTTGAAGCCGCCGATGGTGCCGAGGCCGTTGACCGGCGGCGGCGGGAACATGGCGATGAAGGCTTCCTGGATCCCGGCATATTTCTTGTTCAACTCGGCCGCGATCGCGGGACCGCTGAGCGAGGGATCCTTGCGTTCGTCGAACGGCTTCAGTGTCGAGAACACGATGCCGGCGTTGGACGAGTTGGTGAAGCCCGAGATCGACAGGCCGGGGAAGGCGACCGAGCTCTCGACACCGGGTTGGGTCAGGGCGATGTCGCTCATCTTGCGGATCACCTCCTCGGTGCGGTCGAGCGTCGCCCCGTCGGGCAGGCGGGCGAAGCCGACCAGATATTGCTTGTCCTGGCCCGGCACGAAGCCACTCGGCACCTGCTGGAACAGGAGTGCGGTGAGGCCGACCAGGACCACGTAGAGACCCATCACCGCGGCCTTGCCCGAGATCACCTTGGTGACGGTGCCGCTGTAATTTTCCGAGGAGCGCGTGAAGGCCTTGTTGAAGCCGCGGAAGAACCAGCCAAGGCTCTTTTCCATGACCAGCGTCAGCCTGTCCTTGGGTTCGTCGTGGCCCTTGAGCAGCAGCGCCGACAGCGCCGGCGACAGCGTCAGCGAGTTGACGGCCGAGATCACGGTCGAGATCGCGATCGTCAGCGCGAACTGCTTGTAGAATTGCCCGGTGAGGCCGGAGATGAAGGCGAGCGGCACGAACACCGCGATCAGCACCATGGCGATTGCGATGATCGGACCCGACACCTCGCGCATCGCCTGATAGGTGGCGTCACGCGGCGACAGCCCGCCCTCGATGTTGCGCTCGACGTTCTCGACCACGACGATGGCGTCGTCGACGACGATGCCGATCGCGAGAACGAGGCCGAACAGGCTGAGCGCGTTGATGGAGAAGCCGAACACATGCATCACCGCGAAGGTGCCGACGATCGACACAGGCACGGCCAACAGAGGGATGATCGAGGCGCGCCAGGTCTGCAGGAACAGGATCACCACCAGCACGACGAGGGCGATGGCCTCCAGCAGCGTGTGGATGACGGCTTCGATCGAGGAGCGCACGAACTGGGTGGGGTCGTAAACGATCTGGTAGGACACGCCCTCGGGCATGTTCTTCTTGATCTCGGCCATGGTGGCGCGGACGTTGTCGGAAATCTGCAGCGCGTTGGAGCCGGGCGCCTGGAAGATCGGGATCGCCACCGCCTGCTTGTTGTCCAGCAGCGAGCGCAGGCCGTATTCGGAGGCCCCGAGCTCGATGCGCGCGACGTCGCGCAGCCGCACGACTTCGCCGCGTGTGCCGGTCTTGACCACGATGTCGCCGAACTGCTCCTCGTTCGCGAGCCGGCCTTCCGCGTTGACGGAGAGCTGCAGATCGATACCCCTGACGTTCGGGGAGGAGCCGACCACGCCGGCGGCGGCCTCGACATTCTGCGCCTGGATCGCCCGCACGATGTCGCTCGCAGTCAGGCCGTGCTCGGCCGCCTTCTGCGGATCGACCCAGACCCGCATCGAATAGTCGCCGGCGCCATAAAGCTGGACGTCGCCGACGCCGTCGATCCGCGCCAGCCGGTCCTTGACGTTGAGCACGGCATAGTTGCGCAGATACGTCATGTCGTAGCGGCCGTTCGGCGACAGCAAGTGAACGACCATGGTGAGGTCGGGCGACGACTTCTTGGTGATGATGCCGAGCTGGCGCACCACGGCCGGCAGGCGCGGCTCGGCCTGCTGCACGCGGTTCTGCACCAGCTGCGTTGCCTTGTCAGGGTCGGTGCCGAGGCGGAACGTCACCGTCAGCGTCATCGCGCCGTCGGTGGTCGCCTGGCTCGACATGTACAGCATGTTCTCGACGCCGTTGATCTGCTCCTCGATCGGGGTCGCCACCGTCTCCGCGATCACTTTGGGATTGGCACCGGGATAGGTCGCGCGCACCACGACGGAGGGCGGCACCACGTCCGGGTATTCCGAGATCGGCATCGCGAACAGCGAGATCAGGCCGGCGAGGAAGATCAGCACCGACAGCACGCCGGCGAAGATCGGACGATCGATGAAGAATTTCGAGAGATTCATTGGCTTTGCCCCTGGGCAACAACTTCCCGATCTCCGACCGATTCCCCGTCATTCCGGGGCGCGCCTTGCGCGCGAACCCGGAATCCAGAGATGAAGTAATCGGAGTCTTGTAACTTCTAGATTCCGGGTTCGCGCTTACGCGCGCCCCGGAATGACGTCAGCGTTGCACCACGTCCTGGTTGCCGTGGTTGGAGGCCTGCCGCGGTCCGCGCGCGCCCATGGCCGCCACTTCCGTCTTGAGCAGGGCACCGGGACGCACGCGCTGGAGGCCGTTGACGACAATGCGGTCGCCGGACTTCAGGCCCGAGGTGACGATGCGAAGCCCATCGACCGCGCCGCCGAGCGTGACCGGCCGGTAGACGGCGCGGCTGGC
>NZ_AJQE01000399.1 GCF_000261685.1 Bradyrhizobium genomosp. I (2014)
CTTGTCCTGGTCGGTGCCGATCGCGCGCTCGTCGATCATGACCAGCGCCTGCTGCTTCGGCTGGCCCATGCGTACGCGGGCGAACTGACCGGGGATGAGCCGCCCGTCATCGTTGCGGAATACGGCGCGGACACGGATGGTCCCGCTCTGGCCGTTGACCTGGTTGTCGATGAGCTGGATGTGACCCTTCGCCGAGAGGCCGCCCGACGTCGTCATCTCGACCGGGATCTGGTCGAGCTTGCCGCGCCTGCCGGAGGCATCCGCGATCGAGTTCAGCGCGCGCAGCACGACCTCCTCATCCGCGTCGAAAGAGGCATAGATCGGATTGACCGAGACCAGCGAGGTCAGCACCGGGGACGCGGTGCCGGCGGCAACGAGATTGCCGACGGTGACCTCGATCTTGCCGACGCGGCCGTCCACGGGCGCACGCACCTCGGTGTAGTCGAGATTGAGCGTTGCGGTCTGGAGCGTCGCCTCGGCCGCCTTCAGATTGGCGATCGCTTCGCGATTGGCGTTGTCGCGCTGATCGTAGTCGCGCCGCGTCACGACGGCGTTGCCGACGAGCTGCGCGCCGCGTTCGAGCTCGCTCTGGGTGAACACGACGCGCGCTTTCGCTGCCTCGAGCTGGGCCGCAGCCTTGTCGACCTCGGCCGCATAAGGGGCGGGATCGATCTTGAACAGCACGTCGCCGGCCTTCACCAGCGCGCCTTCGGTGAAGTTCGCCGACAGGATCGCACCCGCGACGCGCGGGCGGAGCTCGACGCGGTTGATGGCCTCCAGCCGGCCGGAGAAGTCGTCCCACAGCACGGTCTGCCTTGGCTCGATCGTCGCGACGGTGACGGAAACGGCTTGTTCGGCCGCGGCGGCCGGTGTCGTCGCTTGCGCCGCGTGAAAGTAGCGGCCGGTCGCAATCGAGCCGGCTGCGGCAAGGGCGCCCACGACGGCGGCGCCACCCAGAAGGCGGCGGAAACGGCCGGTGCGGGAGGTATTTTGGGAGGGGTGCATTTGCGCGCTCCAGATATGTAGTGTTCACTACAGATGTGGAGCTGGATACCGCAGTGCAAGATACTTATGTACCATTCACTAAGAAAATTGTAGCGGCATACCGCAAGATTTGGAAGGCCCCGGGAAAGTAGAATTAGAACAAATAGTTAGGATTTGGCGTTAAGCCTCCGGCAGAACGCGAAGTCCGAGGAGACAGGCACATGGGCATGGGACGCCCCCGCGAATTCGACGCTGAAATGGCGTTGGACCAGGCGATGGAAGTGTTTTGGCGTCATGGCTATGAGGGCGCGACCATTGCCCAACTCACCGAGGCCATGGGCATCAACCCGCCCAGTCTCTACGCCTGCTTCGGCAACAAGGAAGGCCTGCTGAAGGCCGCGCTCGACCGCTACACCAAGCTGCGCAACATCTGGATGGATGAGGTCGTGGCAGCACCGACCGCCCGCGCCGTCACCGAACGGATGTTGATGGGTATCGCCGACAAGCAGACCGATCCCGCCAATCCACCCGGCTGCCTGCTGGTGCAGGGCGGCATCGCCTGCGGCACCGGTTCCGAGAACGTCCCCTTCGAGCTCGCCGCCCGCCGCGCCCAGAACGAAGACCAGCTCCGCGACCGTTTCGTCCGCGCCAAGGCCGAAGGCGATCTCAAGCCAACGTCAGATCCCGCCGCGCTCGCACGTTATGTCTCGGCTGTCTCCGTCGGCATGGGCGTGATGGCGTCCTCAGGCGCGGATCGGGAAGCGCTGCGGCAGGTCGCTGATGTCGCCGTGCAGGCGATCGAGGCGCAGTCGGCAGAGAGGACCTAGCACTACTTTGGCAGAATGTGTT